>JBLKOL010000006.1:0-42119 GCA_047602765.1 Candidatus Woesearchaeota archaeon | reverse complement strand
TATGGCTCGCCACGTTCGGAAGGGGAGGATCATCATCGTTTCGATCATGATCCTGCTCTCGATCGTCGCTCTGATGATCATGGCTCCCTTCTTCCAGGCGATCCTCGGAGCCCTCGTCATATCGTACATGTTCCTGCCACTCCAACAAGCGCTCGTGCGGCGTACGCGGATGCCAGGTCTTTCAGCGGCCATCGTGCTCGCGATCATCGCGTTCTTCGTGATCATACCCCTGATCCTCTCGGGGTTCTTGCTCATCCGAGAGGTGCAGTCCATCGTTGGATCCACAGGCATGGGCTTCACGCAGGCGCTTGAGACGATGGAGCTGCCTGAATACCTCTCCGAGTTCGTCGAACGCCATGACCTTGAGAACTACTTCCGTGGTGCGGTGATCGACCTCGCCGATAGAGTGATCGGCAATCTCGATCGGATCCTGCTCAACATGTTCTATTTGGGCTTGCAGCTCTTCGTATTCGCCTTCCTCACGTTCTTCTTCTTGCGCGATTACAGCACGATCCAGAAGCTCGTTCGTCACGTAAGCCATAACCTGCTCACCAAGGATGACGCTCATCTGCTCGATACGTACTTCAGCCGTGTGGGTACGAACGTGAATCTCGTCGTTCGCGGTACGATCATCACGGCGCTCGTACAGGTGCTCTTGCTCGTGCCGGCGTACTATCTGCTCGGCATCCAAACACCGCTCATCTGGGGTATCTTGACGTTCTTCGTATCGCTCATGCCAGTGATCGGTGTGCCGTTCGTATGGGTTCCGCTCACGCTCTTCAAGATCTTCGAGGCGCTCACGCTCGGCGATCAGGGCTTGCTCATCCGTGCGATCGTCGTGATCGTCTGGGGTACGCTCGTCGTCGGTCAGATCGATAATTTCATCAAGCCGGCGATCATCGGTAAGCAGGCGCGCACGCATCCGACGGTCGTGCTCCTCGGTATCATCGGGGGCTTGCCAGTCTTCGGGTTCATCGGTATCATCGTCGGTCCGGTCGTCCTTACGATGGTCATCATGTTCTTCAACACGTTCTTCGTCGAGCGTCCTGAGGAGTCGTGATGGCCGAATATGACTCGTACGCGAGGGAGTTCTCCGAGCAACGGGCGAGTGCGAGCCTGAACCGGCTCATCGAAGAGCCCGTCGTACACGAATTGGTCGGTGACGTTCGTGGTGTGCGCGCTCTCGATGCTGGGTGTGGTGATGGTTCGTATGCGCGGTGGCTCGCCGAGCGTGGTGCGAGGGTTGTGGCGCTCGATGCGAGCGGAGAGCTCATCTCGATCGCTCGGGAGAAGAATAGTCATGAGCTCATCGAGTACCGGGTTCACGATTTGAGCGAGCCGCTGCCGTTCGAAGACGCTTCGTTCGGCTTCGTGCTCTCAACGCTCGTCACCGAGTACATCGAGGACCTCGGCATACTCTTTTCCGAGTGTTCGCGCGTGCTCGCTGGTGGGGGTGTGCTTATCCTCTCCTGTGATCATCCGTTGCTCAGTGGTATCGTTAAGAACGAGCATGGTGAACGGGTGCTCTCGGACTACTTCGCGCGCAAGCCGCGTGCGTATTCGTGGTTCGGTCGTTCGATCGAGGTTTACAGTCATACGCTCGAGGACCTTGTGCGATCGCTCATCGACGCTGGGTTCTCGATCGATGACGTATGCGAGCCTCGTCCGGTTCATGAGGCGCGCGAGCAGAACCCTTCGCTCTTCGAACGTGCGGATCGGATCCCAACGATTCTTGTGATCCGAGCATCGAAGCGTTGAATCTGCGGATGTGTCACGTATGGTTCATACGAATCTGAGCATCGCAGGCGTATGGATGGCACTAGAGAATACGAACGGTTTTGGAAGAGAAACCTATTTCTTGGCTTTCTTCTTGCGGTGCGCCATGACCGCTGCTGCTACTCCTGCACCAACAGCTGCTCCGAGTCCTGCTGCGATGGCAGCGCTCTTCTCGGGGTTCTTGGCCATGTAGTCGTGCAGTTTCTTCTCTTCCTTGGCGAGTCTCTCACGCGCCTTCTTGAATTCTGCGCGTGCACGTGCCTTGGCCTTCTTGACATCGGCCGCGACCGTCTTCTTGAGCGTTGACTTGCGAGTTGTTGTCTTGCGAGCGGTCTTGCGGACCGGCTTGCGAGCCGTTGCCTTGCGCGTCGTTCGCTTCGGAGCACGCTTGACCGTTGCCTTTCTGGTCGTCGTTCTCTTTCGTGTTACCATGTTTGATCACCTCTTCGAGTAGGCGAGGGCTGCGACGATGAGGATCAGTCCTATGACGAGGTATCCCCATTCTACCGCAAGTCCGAAGTGTTCTCTCAGGATGTGTACGAGTGCGATCGAGACGTAGACGAATCCGGTGACTCCGAGAACCGCGAGTATCGCAAGTCTGGTCAGTCGTCGCTCAGCTTCGTGTGCCATCTCGCTCGCGCGTGCGGTTACCGATCCGGTGAGCACGCCGGTCACTGCCGATACGAACTCTTCTATGAGAACCATCCACTGCGGGTGTTCTTTGTGTTCTTCGGCTTCCTGAGGTTTCTTTTTGCTCGCCACACGGTGCTTTCGGGAAGGACAGTATAAAAAAGTTTCAGAAATTTCGAGGTGAACGGATGGTTTTCCACCTGATCACAGTGTTTCGAAGCATCGTTCGAATGCGAACTGTTCTTCGATCGGTGCGAGCATGCATCGTATGACAAGCACCATAGGATCGCCTGTGTTTTGAACGCCGAACAACACTATCGTGCCAACACTGCGATGCCAACACTGCGATGCCAACCATAGTTCTGTGGTCTAGCTGCCTACGCCGTGCGAAGCCCGAACCGAATGGTTTTTATTCGGCGCGGCGCGGCTGCGCATAGGCAGCCCCGTGGTGTAGAGGCCTATCATACCGGACTCTGGATCCGGTGACCCCGGTTCGAATCCGGGCGGGGCTATTCTTCTACTTCGAGTTACCGGATTCGAACACGTTCGGAGCGCAGCTCCTCCGGATCGTGTTCTTCGAACCCGATCAATCCGGGCGGGGCTATTCTTCTACTTCGAGTTACCGGATTCGAACCTGCCTATGCCGGTTCGTTCTTGCGTCGTAACGTCTGAAATCGGTCGGTGTGACGTCGCTCACACACCAGTCTTGGAGTATGACGTCCACAGTCCAGTTGTCTCTGAGAGTTATGAACGCCAGAAAAGGTTTGAATCCGACGTCACGTGAGCGTTCCATGAGTTCTATGGTTTTCAGGCTTGCCCGAGGCTTGTAGCGGTGTTTTCGGCTTTTCTGGCTCCATATCTTGACTTCAACGATGTGTGGTTCTTGGGTTGAGACCGCATCGACAGAGTACCAATGTTTGTCGAGAAAGGATTGTTGGTCTCGTGTGATCTTGAGTTTCGCAAGGTACCGGTTCTTCGGATGGAACCTCGTGAGTATGTACTCGGTGAATGTTGCGGCGAATACGGCTTCTCCTATGATCCCTTTGTATGAACCTCCGATCATCCGTACATCTGATTGTTCGAATCGTGTGAGCATACTACGGGTGATTGTTTCGGGTTCTTATGGTTGAGGCGATCGATACCGATTGTTGTCCGAACACATAAGAACCCTCACTCCTGCCTATGCTCATGGTGCTCGAAGGATTCGAACACGGGTTCGTGCTCGGCTCTGATGGTAACCGGGTGTCGTACGTGCTCCATGAAGGCCACAAGACTCCCGCGATCGTGTTCGTACACGGTCTTGGTGCGGATGCGATCGGATTCAAGCCTCAGCTCGAACACTTCCGCGATGCAGGCTATACGGTGCTCTCTTACGACTTGCGAGGTCATGGCCGTTCGGATGCGAGTACGTGGCCTGGATTCTATAATTTCGATGCGCTCGCACGTGATCTTCGTGCCGTCATCAAAATGGTGCTCCAGGATCGCGAGGTCGTGATCGTGGGCCACTGTATCGGTGGTGCGATCGTGATGATTTATGAGGAGTTCTATCCGGGGGAGTCGAAACGGCTCTTCTTGCTTTCTACGACGGCGAACCACAAACGCTCGCCGCTCGGCATCCTCTTGCGTCTCTATATGCGTCTCACTCCGAGGCGGTATTTCCATCGCAGTGAGCGTTCGAACCGTGCGCATCGGACGTATTCGAAGTCTTCCCGGGATATCATGTTCCGCAAACAGTTGCGGGCTATTAGTGCGACGAATCCGATCAATTACGGCGGCTTGCTCTTGCAGTTCTGCAACTTCGACATGCGTGACGAGCTCTCCTCTTTCAAGAGTCCTACGACGGTTGTGGTCGGTGAGTTCGATTCGATCTTTCCGATCGAGCACAGCCAGTTCCTCAATGAGCAGATCCCAAACAGCGAACTGATCATACTGCGGGGGAAGAATCATTTGTTGCCGCTCAATGCGGCTGAGGATCTCAACGCTCTGATTGAGGATCGATGCTGACGACTTTGTTGCGGCCATTCTGCTTTGCACGGTATAGACACTCGTCGGCTCGTGCAAACTGTATCTGGCGCACCATCTTAGCATCTTCAGGTCTTGATGATGGATAGTGCGTGACCATGCCGATACTCACCGTAAGGTTCGGGAGCTCCCTGTCCTGATTGAAGAAGTCATGGCTCCGCTCTTCGACGTGTGTGCGGATGCGTTCTGCGAGCCTGCGGACGTCGTGTGACGTCCCTCCATATGCGACGATAGAGAATTCTTCTCCTCCGTATCGGCCTACGACGTCGCTCGCTCGGCTCGTCGCCCTCAATCCTTCAGCGAACCACGCGAGGACTTCGTCTCCTTTGGGGTGACCGTAGCGGTCGTTGATTTCTTTGAAGCAGTCTATGTCGATCATGAGCACGTGTACCGGTACTGATTCTCGGTGGGCTCGTGCGAAGAGGAGGTCCGCTTTCTCATCGAGCGATCGGCGGTTGTCGATTCCGGTAAGTTCATCCGTGCGGCTGCGTTCTTTGTAGTACCGGAGCTTTTCTGCGAGTTGACGCGTCGTCTCCTGCATTCCGGCCTGTTCGAGAGCACCTCGGTAGAGCGAGGCTCCGATCGCGTTCGCGATAGCTTCAGAGTCTCGTTCTTGAGAGAGCGCAAGGTTGGGCACCAGAGGAGGCATCCCAGTATTGTCGCGGTGCGCTCTGAAGTGTCTGACGTTGGCTTCGTCCCCCACGTACGAGCGCATGGCGCGTTCGGTCTCGTACATGATGTCATCGAGGGATGATATGACGCTCCCCATAGGCGGGTGAACGCCTCGCCATTTATAAAACCAATCGAATTAACCACTATAGAGTTAAAACGAAATGCTGTGTGTATGCACCTCTCCGAACGCCTCTTTCCATACTCTTATAAACATCCACTCCGTGCACGGCATAGAACGACGGTACCATACCCAAATGGAGATAGACCCCATCACAGGATTGCCAAAAGAGCTCGAGGTCTTCGAGAACATCTCGAAGGAGAGCCGTCGTATCACTGTTTCTGTCGAGAAGCGAAAGTTCGGCAAGGCGTATACGATCATCACCGGCCTCGACGGCAAGGGCATCGACCTCAAGGACATGGGCAAGCAGCTCAAGGCGAAATTCGCCTGTGGCGGCTCGGTCAAGAACGGCCAGGTCGAGTTGCAGGGCGACTACACGTCCAAGATGAGAGACGTCCTCGCTAAGCTCGGCTACGATCCTGAGAACATCACGTTCGCGAAGTAAGGCCTTCGACGCGGGCGAGCAGCTCTTCATGCAGACCTGGCTCTGCGACGAGCACGCTGCGCACGTCCGGATCGCGCCAGTCTTCGCCGGAGAAGCCCGTGACGGCGCATCCTGCTCGTTCGGCGATGATGCATCCGGGGATGAAATCCCATGGTTTGATCTCGTACCCGACGAACGCACTTACTTTGCCCGATGCGACCATGCAGATCTCAAGGTTCGCCGATCCGAGCTTGCGGAAGTCGTACGTATCGAGTTTCATCTGCTCGTATATCGTGCTGATCGCACGGATACCTTCAGTACTCGTCGAGTGGCAGAAGGTTACGAACGCATCCTTGAGCGTACGCTCTGAAGGAGCGATGGGCTCTCCATCGAGCACCGCTGCTTCTGAGGCGGCGTAGCACGAGTCCGCGATGGGATCGTAGACGATTCCGAAGAGCGGCACACCGTCGCGCAAGCACGCAATCGAGACACTGAAGAGCGGAATTCCGTGCACGAAGTTCCCGGTGCCGTCGATCGGATCGATGACCCACTCAAACCCGCTCGAACCGCTCCGAGCCCCGTGCTCCTCGCCGCAGATCGCATCGTCAGGATACGCGTCGCGGATCGCATCCACGAGGGTTCGTTCGATATCCTGGTCGAGTGCGGTAACGAGGTCGCGTGCGGATTTGTGTTCGGCGCGTATCTCGGAGGCGAAGGCGTCGCGGATGCGGTCGCGTTCGGCGCGTGCGAGTCGCTGTACGGCGGCGTATCGGTCTTCCATCCTGATCGCCGAGGACTCTCTTTTTAAATGACCTGTGGTCTGCGCGTACATCCGAACGCACGTATCGACGCAGGAGCGGGTTCGCACGAGCATGAGACGAATCCAACAACCTTAAAAACAGCTCATCCCGCCTCGTGCTATCTGGTGGATCATATGTCCTCGTCCAAGAAATACGGATCACGATACGGCCTCAAGCCGCGTAAGAAGACCGATGCGGTGTTCAAGGCGCGTATGGCTGCGAGCCAGTGCCCGTACTGCCTCAAGCACTCGGTCAAGCGCATGGCAGCCGGCATCTGGTATTGTACGAGCTGTTCGGCCAAGTTCTCCGGAGGAGCGTACACGTTCAAGAAGAAGGATTACCTCGTAACCGTCCGTGAAGCGGACTTCCTGAAGACCAAGGATACGAAGAAGGGACGTTCGACCGGTGCTGAAGGGTTCGACACTCAGCAAGAGGTGTCCTTCTGATGGCGGATTACCGTTGTTTCGACTGTCTCAAGGCCGTTCCAGGTAACCTGGTGCGGCGCCGGGTCCGCTGTCCGTACTGCGGCTCGAAGATCCTCTATAAGACGCGTACGAGGATCACCCATGTCAAAGCCGTATGATCTGGTCTCTACGATCACGATCAGAGCCGGTGAGGACGAACTCGATCTGCTCTTGGCGGTTCTCCAAGACGAGAACGCACGGATCGGATCGCGAGCCGTATACACGGCTCGACGAGAAGCCGAGCGCATCGTCATCGATGTTCACGCAACGGATGCGACCGCGCTCAAGACCGCGATCAGCGCGATATGCGCGATCATCCGTACCACAGAAGAGATGAACACGATAGGTGAGAAGCATGGAACCGCTCCAGCAAGCCCTCGCGATCCTCGATGATCTTCGAGATGATTCAACCCTGCCGCGCAACGTGCGCCAATCCATCACGTCGATCTTCGAGATGCTCTCTGATGAGTCGATCGATATCTCGATCCGTGTCGATAAGGCGATGCTCGAACTCGAGCAGATCTGTTCCGATGCGAATATCCAGTCGTATTCGCGTACGATGCTCTACCAGGTCACCTCGAACCTGGAGAACGCGATCTGAGGCCGAGCTGCTCGAAGCGTTCTCGATGCTTCCTTCTCACGCTCGGTGGTAAGTAGGGATAGTACCTCTGTTGGACCGCTCTGGGTTGTTTGAAGTAGTCACCCTGAATCTTCCTCCGGCATCGAGGGCTTCCGCATCGGCATTCGAGCGTCCAGAGCGTCCTTCCGAACTGGTCGAGGGCTCCGACTCCGTAGTCATGGGTGAGTTCTTCTCCCTTTTCGATGCGCCTGAGAGCGATACATCTCTTGCGCGCGATCGTCTCGTGTTTGACCACTACGTTCGGTTCGCACGAGTGGTTCATGTACGAGTACGGGTGGAAGCTGATGACGTAGCGTCCTCGACCGACGTAATCGCAGTGGTCGTTGTGGGGCATCTGAGCGATCACGCGAGCAAGGTATGATGGTTCTTCGGAAAGATCGATCGTGAAGATGACGTCTCCTTCGTCGATCGCCTGTGCTGCGAAGAGACCCTTCCCTTTCGCGCCGGCCTTCGTGATACGTGTGAGTGTGTCCACCTCGTTCTGCCTCCATGATCGATATGCGAATCGTCACTACGGTACTCACCCATCGTTATCAGCGTTTCTTTCATCAGAAGGGATCGCTCGGGATACCCGAACAATGAACGTATGGATTGGTACGGCCCGATGAACGAAGGCTTAAGAATCCGGAAGGCCGGAAGCGGTGTATGGGAAGCATGATCGAGATCAACGATACGCTCCAGCTCACTCACGAGCAAGGGTTTCCGCGAGAGCTCGATTACAAACAGCATATGGGTACGCCGTTTCGCGCATCTGATTTCGAAGAGCCGTTCGAGTTCAAAGACAAGCCAGGTGTCCGCCTCTATCAGCGTCCTCCGATCAGGAACTTTCTCGTTCAGAACGTCGATGGGAAGTGGATCTACTGGGGGTTGGTGCACGTTCTTGAAGTCGTTCATGATATGGTACAACAAACCACATCTGGAACGTTTAGGATCATCCATCTCTACTCTCCTGAGGAGATGAAGCTCGCACACGAGTTGATCGACAGGAACGAAGCGACCGCCTTCTTCAGGTAAGAATCCTGAACCCTCAGGCTAACAGTCCTTGCTCACCGATGCGTTCCTCTCAGGATGAGGCCACCTTGTGGAGGTCTCGAATACAAGGCAGCGGAGTAGGACTCGTTCGAATCCAGCACCAGTCACGGCTCGTCTTCGGTCTTCTCGCTCGTCGGTTCCGCTTCAACGATGATCTCGCGTCTGAGGAGCATGGCGTTCGGGATGATGATGCGCATCGAGTCGCGTTCGAGAATCGTTTCGAGCAGTCCCGCTTCGAGCACACGGGCGCGTTCTCCATCGAGGCTCACGACGTCTCCTTCTGAGAAGAATCCTTTTCGGTGCATCTCGAATCCTGCGATCACGTTGGGGAGCAGATCGCGCAGGGTGATGACGATGGAGAATGCGATGATGACGATTCCGAGCACGGCGAGTATGGTGATGACGAGTGCGCTGATGCCGATGATCGAGAGCGCCCAGAGCACGGTGACCGCTGAGACCGACCAGAGGACGAATTGGCTGAGGATGCCTGAGACGTTGAAGGGTATGCCGAATCCTTCTCTGAGTGCGTCGTTGAAGCGTACGCTTCTCAGTCCGGTGTCGATGAGCAGGCTTGCGATTCGTGCGATCACGAGTCCTGAGAAGAGGACGATCGCAGCTACAGCGAGGTCAGTAAAGCCTTCGTTGACGAGCGTGACGATCCATTCCCAGACGTATCTGAGCGTCATGGTGTTCGGAAGCATCGGGAGGTTATAAATGCGTATCCGAGATACAGATAAACGCCGGAAGGTTCCTCGGCGTATGCACGTGCGCCCCTACGAACCTTCTGATCGCTCTGAGGTTGAGCGCATCCACTTCGAGACCGGGTTTCTCGGAGGCTCGATGGGAGCGCTCCTCTCCGATACGACGCGGTGGAGTTTGAAGATCGCGCGGTATCTCGATGAGGAGCCTGAGAGCGCTCTTGTCCTCGACTCCAATTCAGGGGTTCTCGGTTATCTCGTCGGCTGTCTTGATGATGCGAAGCACGGCGGTGCACGGCCCGTCTTGGTTCTTACGAGCCTCGTTTCGGATGCCTTCGCGAGCCTTCGGCTCCCGCAGGACCGCCGGTTCTGGCTGAGCCGTTTCGGGTGGATCGGTGATATGATCATCGGTCGCAGCGGCGAACCCGGTCTGAAGACGCCTCCGAACGCAGGACACCTGCACATCAACCTCCTACCCGAAGCACGTGGGCGTAGGTGTGGTACTCAGATGCTCGGAGCGTTCGAGGCCTATGCTCGAGAGCGCGGCGTCGAGACGATCCACGCTGAGAGTTTCGAGACCGATCGCAATCCGAACGCGTCGTTCTGGAAACGCAACGGATTCGAGGTGTATTCACGGGTTCCGACAACATACTGGAAGCGGTTCACCGATAACGAGCCGATGCATCTCGTCTCATACTCGAAGAACCTTAGCATACGCGCATGAGCATCTTGCCGTCTTTGAAGATGCGCACGGCGCCTCCCGAGCTCGATACGACGATGGCGATGCATCCGATCGCCTTGGTGAGCGTCGCGGCTGAGGTGTGCCTCGTTCCGAATCCGGGCATCTCGACGGGTTCGATGCCGACGATGGTGTTCGATATCATGGCGCCTGCGGTTTCGATCGTTCCGTTCTCGTCGATGACGAACGCTCCGTCGAGTTGTGCGAAGCTCTTGATCGTCTCTTTGAGGGATACGTCGGTGATGAGTCGTTCGTCTACAGGATAGTTTCGGAACGGGTTGATGATGATCTGTCGTGTGTGTGCGAGTATCTCGTCTTTGTTGCCGATGATGAACGTGGTTCCGACGTGTTGTCCTTCCCGTCCTTCGGCTGCGATCTCTTGAGCGACCGATACGACGGCTTCGAGAATCTCGGAGTGTACGCTCTCAGGCAGGCTCGCTCGTGAGATGGTGAAGAAGAAGTCGTCGACGTCGAATACGAAGAGCATGCCTTTGAATCCCATGGATACGGCTTCGTCTTCGACGCATACGACGCGATCGTTCTTCTCGATGAATTTGCGGTGTACGGCTTCTGAGAGTACGTCTTTGATGGGCAGTACGGATCCGGGCATCGAACGTCGTACGCGGGTGTGGTATTCGATCTTGTCGAATTCTCCTCCGGCGTTCTTGAATACGGATACTTTGACGTAGAGTCCGGTGTTGTCGGTGTGTTCGCTCTTCTCGATGGATACGATCGTGTTCGCATGGGTTGAGAGCGCGACGCGTGCAGCTGCTTCTCCGATGATCTGTTCGAGTTTGCGGTTCTCGATGTTCGTTGCGTAGTTGATCTCTTCGACGCGTTTCTCTGCGAGGTGCGCTTCGTCTGCTCGTTCGCTTGGCGGCTGGTCGAGCGGCTTCTCTATCGGATCGACGTCCGGAAAGCTCGTGCGTTCATAGACTTCTTCGATGCCTGCCCAGATGTGTTTGGGGATGTGTTTGCTCGGTCCTTGCGGTCTGATGCGTTCGAGTTCTTCGACGGGCCTTAGGTTCGTGGATGATGAGGATACCTGTGCATGGGTTCGTGGATCGCGGATCCGCACGTAGCGGTCGATCTTGCGCTGTCCGGGTTTGGTTCTCGGCAGTTTCATGGCAGGCGGCGGTATGGTGCGGAATCGAGAGAAGAAGGGGTGGGGCACCCCAGCGTATGGGGGGTTGGGGGGTTGGGTTGAGAACTGTCAGGATGCCCCATCCTTCTTGAGTGTCTCGGAGGCGTTTCCACCTCGTACGGTTCCGATGGTCAGCCAATATATAAATGTTACTTTTTCGTATACTGGCGGGGTTTTTTCGCAACTATTATGCAGACTCTTTCAAGGCTAAGAGTATGCGGTTCACGGCGGGAAAAGAAGGGATCCGAGCGTTTCACTCCAAGCACCTACTCCTTTGCGTCCTGTTCGAACTGGTCGGTGATCGACCACGACGCGAGGAACCGTTGGGCAAAGTGAGCTGCAACAGCACCTTCGTGTTCTGAGGCGTGCGGGCTCAAGTCGGTCCGTCTCGTCGAGTCTCCGATGGCGAACACACCATCCCACGTCGTCTTGAACGATTCTGAGAGGATGCGACCTGTATCGTCGAGGTTGATCGCAGGGGCGAGCCAGCGGGTTTCGAAGCGGTTCGGCAGTCTGACGAAGGCGACGTCCGTCTCTCGGATATACGTCTTATGCGTTGCTTCGTTGACATATTTGATCGCTTCGAGCGCGGTTCCTGACGATCGCATCTCGAGGATACGGCTGTTGTTCTGCACAGTAACCTCGCGTGCGGCGAGCTCTTCGCTGAGCACCAGTGCAAGGTCTGTTTTGGGACGTAGGTCGATTATCGAAAGTTCGGTCGCCTCGAGCCTGAGCGCAAGCCGGTACGTCTCATCATCAGCTCCTATGACGACGACGCGTCTGCCTCGGGCCGCGTCACGGTCATGTTCGAGGTCGTAGTAGATGCCGCGATGGTATGCTCCTCGCTCTCCTGCGGCTCCGAGGATCGTCGGGTTCGCTCCGGTGGCGAGGATCACGCTTCGCGTCCGGTAGATGGCTCCGTCCGTCGATACTTCGAAGAGTCCTCCGATGCGTTTGAGCCGTTTGACGTTGACGCCTTCGACGATGATCGCTGAGCTGTTCTCTTCGAGGTCGAGCCGCATGTGCATGGCGAGCTCTCGTCCTTCGATACCTTCAGGGAAGCTCGCGGTATGCGCAACCCAGGGTAGGTCGGCGAGTTTTCCGAGTATGATGTTGCGTTCGAGCAATATCGTTTTGAGTCCGAGGAGCGCGCAGTGTCGTGCTGCGGTGGCTCCTGATACTCCTCCTCCGATGATGACGACGTCGAAGAGTTCTCGTGCCTGCGTGTCTTCGATGAGCAGGACCTTTTCGAGTTCTGCGATCGTGGGTCTCACGAACGTCCGGTCCTTGATCTTTACGACGGGTAGCGCGTGGTCCGCGTGGTCGGTTTTGAAGCGGAACCGGTTGTCGGAGGCGATCTTCGCTGCTCGCTCGGCGTTGTGCTCGTCGTCACAATCATAGTAGGTGTGTATGACGTGGTGGTTGTCGAGGTATCGGCGCAGCTCTTCTCCGCTGCGACACCATGATGCGGAGTAGAGTTCTACGGTTCCGAAGTCGCGGTCGACCTCGTCGCGCGCGGTGTACACCGTGTAGTTCGACAGCGTCGTGTCGAGCGGTGTCTGTTTCTTGCGCGGCATAGCGAAGCGTATCCGAGGAGGCTTAAAAGCGTTGTGTGAGTCGGGCTCTGTCCAGAAGGGATTCCACAGCGATGGACTCAAGGGTATGGAACAAGAAAACTCACCACCAGAGCACGAGCACTATGCACTTATCGTAGAGGCCTCCGTGCAGGCTCGCAACGCCTCTACCCATAGACGTGAGCACGGAGTCTGCCGGAGCACGGTCCCGCTCAGTGTATGCGTACGAAGCGGACGGCCTGCGATATTTCTGCGATAGATTCCCTCCTTCGCATGCTCTTATGCGAGAAGTTGGGCGCTTCGCGACTCGCGCGGAGCGATGATTCTGGACACAGCCATGAGTCAATACAGGTTCTCGATGATTCGATCATCCTAGGACGCGTGTTGTTATGCTCGCCGAAGAGATTTCGTCATAACACTCAGGTACTGCTCAGCACACGAGCCAAGTACCGAGTATGATCCGTACATACGTACTAGGTGATACGCTGTGCGATTCCAGTCTCCATGCATTGATATGCGCAGTGTGATACCGGCACGATTCAGCCTTCGTAGAACGTTGCGAGGCTGCTCCTCCAGGGTCCTCGTGCGACGTGTGTGTTCACGTCGCGTTCGAGCAGTCCGCGGTAGTTCCTCCAACTGTACCTCTCGTCGAGGTAGATGATGGCTCCACGATCCTCAGGTGTTCTGATGAGCCGGCCTGCGTTCTGGGCGATGCGATTGAAGGCCGGGTACGTGTAGGCGTACTCCCATCCTTTTCCGAATACGCGATCGTAGTATTCGATGAGTTGTGCTGTTTCGAGGTTCGGTGCTTCGAAGGGGAGTCCTATGACCATGACGGCTTGCAGTTCCGCTCCAGGGAGGTCAATTCCTTCTCCGAAGCTTCCTGATACGACGGCGCATAGGAGCGCTCCGCGTTCCTTGCTCGATCGGAACAGGTCGAGGAGTCCTGTTTTCTCTTCGCTCGTCATGCTCCGTCGTTCTACGAGGAGTTTCTTTCCTGCGGTGCTTTCCAGCGAGCTGGTGATCTCGTCGAGCAGTGCGTAGCTCGGGAAGAATGCGATGACGTTTCCCGGTACGCTTCCGAGCACGCTCGTGATCGTATCGGCGTATGTTCGGGTCATCTGCGGGCTGCGCTTCGCGTACTTCGTCGTCGCATTGGGTATGATCAGGTCGAGGCGGTGCTCTGGGGGGAAGGGACTCGCTACGGCAAGCGTGCGTGCGTCTCGTGCTCCGAGGAGTTCGCAGAACATCTCGAGGGGTTGGAGGGTTCCTGATACGGCGATGAAACTGTGGCATGAGTCGATGACCTCTTCGGATACGCTCCTCGGGTCGAGCGCTTTCACGCTGTATGCGAATCCGAAGGGTTCTTTGCCGATCATGCGGAGGAGTCCTTCGCTGCTCGTACGCCATGATTCGAGGAATTCGATGATCGAGCCTGCGAAGCTCGGCTTCTCTTCGCTCCGCGTGTACTGCGCTACGGCTTCGAGTCCTCCGATGAAATCATCGATGTCGTCATATCCGCTCAGCGAGCGTTCGATGATCGAGAGCAGGGCGTCGCGTTCGATGAGTTCCTGTTCGCCGAACGATCCAGCGTATTTGGTGAGCAGATCGCCGATCTTCTCAAGACTCGCGCTTACCGTCTCATCCGGATCCTCGGTGCGGTATGCTCGTGCTTCTCGGTGTGCCCGTTCGAGCTGGTACTGTGTGAGTCGTGCTCCGATCATGCTGCGCAGCCGCTCAGGCAGGTTGTGGGCTTCGTCCGCGATGACGATGAGATCGCCGAGTTCGGCGTCGAGCCGTTTGAGGAAGGCGTTTCTGATGCGCGGGTGGAAGACGTGATTGTAGTCGGCTATGATGAGGTCTGCGCTCTGCGCGCGTGCCGTGCTGATCTCGTATGGGCAGACGCCTCGTTCTTTGCTCAAGATCTTGATGGTCGATGCGGTTTGGGTGATGAGCGAGTTGGATTCTGCAATCACGCTCTTGGCCTGATCGGTGAGTCTCCCGTCGTGCTTGGTGGCGCGGTAGTAGTCGCATCGGTCGGCGTCTCGCAGTCCTTTGCAGAGCGCTATGAAGTCCGATCCGGTCAGGGCGAGGTCAAGCGCGCAGAGGTGTCGTTTTCCGATGATATCCGCGGTGCGTACGTCTCGTCCGAACTCCGCTTTGAACGCTTCGTTCTTCGAGAGGAGTCGTGCGGTTGAGAGCGCGATCTCGTGTTGGGTATGTCTGCTCGTGAGGAAGAGCACTCTGAGTCCTCGTCTGAGCGCATAGGTGAGTGCTGGACTGAGTACCGCTGCGGTTTTTCCCGATCCGGTCGGTGCGTGTACGAAGAGTGTGCTCCTCGCTTCGAGCGTATCCCATACTTCGTCGCAGAACTCGCGTTGTCCTGGTCTGAGCGTGTCATGGGCGAAGTGGAACCGCATCGTTTGGGCGGCATCGGTATCCTTTATGTGTGTTCGGGTCTCGAGTCCGTTTCTCGAGTGAATACGCATCTACCGACAGGTCTTGATGTATAGAGCAGCAAACCCTGCCAGCAGGACGCAAGAACCAGATGCGTAGTACATGCCCTTCTGCGCAGGCTCACGACGCCACGATACGAACAGTCTCTGTCCAGAAGTCTCCGTCAGCACGTAGTGCCATCATATACCTGCGAAGCAGATACACCGTTCGGGACGTACGCTTCCTGTGCACCTGATCATGTGAAGCATGGGTGTGCGACCCGTACGTAGCGATCATTGCGTGCAGAACGGGTCTGTGAGGGCCTGTTCAGCGATGCTCTGCTCGTGCGTCTGATGCGCCGGTCTTGACGACGAGGAGTCTGGATCGGTTGGTGTCGGGGCCTTCTCTCCATGCGAGCGAAGCGTCTATAAAGGCGCGCGTTCTCAGTCCCCTATGTACTTCGCGCCTGATCCGCATGAGATGGAGCCTGAGGAGTCGGTTCTGCTCACGGTCTACGATCAGAACCGCTGTCTCTCGTTCGTACAGGAGAAGGTCCTCTCCGATCACATCGCGCTCGTTCTCGAGGCTGGCAGGTTCTCTGATTCTGCGGGTAACCTTCAGAATTGGCGGTTCATCGTCGTAGAACGCCAGGATAAGCGCAATGTGCTCGCACAGGTGTGTCGCGGTCAGGATTTTCTCGCTCAGGCTCCAGTTGCGATCATCATCGTGACTGATGAGGAGCAGGCGTTGCGGTTCTACGAGCAGGAAGGCTTGCGGTATGATCTGCAGTACGCTGCGATGGCGGCTCAGAACATGCTCACCGCTGCGCGACTGCTCGGGTACGGGGCTAACTATACTTCGGCGTTCGATCGTGAGGCGCTCAGCGAAGAGTTCGGTATTCCTGAGACGTGGCGCGTACAAGGGGTGGTTGCGTTCGGAAAGCCTGCTCATACGCCGCGCTTCCAGGGTCGTGTTCCGATCCGCGACCTCGTCTATCTCGAGTCGTGGGGTCGTAATATCGAGAACCTCGATTACATCATGCATGATGTTCCGATCGTCCAGTACCTTCAGGCGCGTGCCAAGCAGGTTCTCCCACCGATCTCTCGTGCGGTTGAGAGTGGTGCGCGTAAGGCTCGGTTCGAACTGCTCCATGCCGAGCTCCGGCTCAAGAACAAGCAGATCGAGTCGCTCAGGCGGGACTTGCATTCGTTGCACGAGCGTCTTCGTATCGCTCGCGGTCTTAAGCCTACGACGATCGTTGTCGAATCAGAGCAAGAAGCTGGTCCGTGGGGGTATTATATCCTCAAGAACGCGAAGGGCATCGAGTATCCGGCTACGCGTGAGGATCTCGCTGAGCGGTTCGAAGGTTTGGAGATCCGTGACGTTCCGATCGGGCGTATCCTTCCCTTCGTCGAATATCCGGTCCGCTCGCACCGTGAGTTGCTCACCAAGCTGAGCGCTGCGGTCAAGGCCTACGAGTCTTCGCAGTAGGCTTCATCACGAGCGTGTAGACGTTCGGTCTACGAGTGTGATGATCTCATCGAGGAGTTCTGAGAGGTCTGGTGAGAGGCGCAGATCGTGGAGCTCTTCGATGGGTACGAGTCGTGCTTCGTCGAAGATGTCTTCTTTGGGCGTGAGGCTTCCGGAGACGTATCGCATGGGGAACTTGACTACGTAGGCGTTTCGGCCGTCTCGTACGGTGAAATGGTGTTCGATCGGGTCGCCGAAGGGTTCTGCGGTGCACTCCACTTCTTCGGATAGCTCTCGCAGTGCGCATGCGAGGAGCTCTTCTCGTGTAGGGTGGTGCGGGTCTGTGCATTCGTCAGCCCTAAGCTTTCCTCCTGGTGTTTCGTAGTCGTCGTGGTCGGTCCGGTGCAAGAGCAGTATGGATCGGTCTTTGATGACGAGTGCACTTGCGAGGATGAGTTCCATGAGGGATCGTGGTATTGGAACGTTTATATAGGATTCTCTGTGCGCCGCTCGTATGCGCTCGTATGAGAATCCGCTCGTGAACATCTCGTTCAACATCGTGATCCCGACGCTGATTCTCGTCTATCTTCCGCTCGAGCCGATGATCACGCTTCTTATCGCCATTTCCTTTCCGATCGGCTACGGCGTGTATGATAAGCTCATCCGCAGGCAGACGAATTGGATCTCGTTCATCGGGCTCGTCTCGGTGCTTCTCACAGGCGGCATCGGTCTTCTCGAGCTCGATGCGTTCTGGATCGCTGTGAAGGAGGCTGCAGTTCCGTTCGTCATCGGGCTCTTCGTGCTTATGTCTGCGTATTCTCGTGATCCGATCGTCAAGGTCCTCCTCTATACGCCTGCCGTGCTCGATGTCGGGTTGATCGCTTCGAGGATCCGTGACCGTGGTGAGGAGCGTGCGTTCAACCGCATATTCGTGACCGCCTCGTATTTTCTTGCGCTCTCATTCCTCTTCTCGACGATCGTTAACTACGTGCTTGCGCGTATCATCGTGACGGCTCCTTCGGGAACCGCACTGTTCAACGAACAGATCGGTCGTATGACGGCTCTTGGCTTCGTCGTCATTTCGGTTCCGATGATGGTCCTCATGATTCTCGTCATGATCTTCATCTTCCGTAGGTTGAGTGCCTTGACGGGTCTTTCGTGGGAGGAGTTAGTCTCGAAACACGGTTCTGAACCAGACGATGCGCGCGAGAACGAGCATACCGGCGCTTACGATGAGCCAGATGAAGATGCCGGTCATACTGATGACGCCTTCGAAGATCGCTCCGGTGGCGGCGTTGACGAAGAGCGAGCTCGGATTCGCACTCACGAACGCTGAACGGGTCGGGTCGAGGAGTTCTGCGGGTCTGAGGACTCCCGATCCTATGATGAAGAATACGGCTGCGAACGTTGCGGATACGAAGAGCAGGAACGATTGTCGTATGAGGTATGCGAGTACCATGCCGAAGTGTGCGAATACGAGTATGACTGGGATGCTGATCGCGAGCAAGAGCGGTATCCTGAATACGAACTCCGCGTTCCATAAGAGTACTGCGATCACGTACATGAGTGCGATATTCGCGAGTACAACGGCGGTGATGACGATGAGCTTTGAGGTGTCGATGATGTATCGGGGTGATGCTGAGAGTTCTACGCGGATCATCGCTGGGCTCGTGAGTTCCTGATGGGTGAGCAGGCTTGCGATCACGATGGAGAGGAATACGAGTATCATCATGACGACGACAGGCAGTATGAGCATCCGTATGTCATCGTCATAGTAGAGCGAGAATCGTGCGTTGAGGCTGCGGAGCACGTCTTCCGGTGAGAACTCAAGTGCCGTTCTCGTTCCGTTCTCGACGGCTGCGAGTTGTTCTCTGAGTTCTCCTGCGGTCTGTGAGAACGATGAGATGAGCGAGCGTTGGTTCTCGAGGTGGTCCGAGTACTGAGAGAAGTTTCCGAGCATCGTGTCGAGCCGCTCAGATGAGAGGACGACTTGTGCGATTACGGTGTTCTGGCTCGCTTGTACGGTTTCGATCGTCGCTTCAAGGTTCGTGATAAGCATCAGGCTCTGTTCGATCTGTGATCTCATCTGATCGATGTGGCTTCGATGCTCTCCTGTAGCCTCTGAGCGTGCACGGGCGAGTTGGTCGTCGAGTTCTCTGAGATCGCCTGAGAGTTCGTCGAGTTGTTGTGATATGAGTGTTGATCGTGTTTCGAAGTCGCTGTTCTGGCTTTCGAGTTGTGCTCTCGTGTCTTGGAGCGAGATGCGTTCTTCTATGAGCGATCCGTACGTCGTATCGAACGAGGTTCTCATCGCGCTGATCGATGCGTTCGCTCGGTCTATCGATCGGTCGACGAGTACGATCTGTGATTCGGTTTCTTCGAGTGCTTCGAGTTGTGATGAGAGTTCGTCTTTGAAGGCGGTGATCGACGTTACTGCGAGGCGTTCGTTCTGTCGTTCGATGCCTTGTTGGAGGAGGGATACGGTGTATGCGTAGAGGTTGTTTCGCGAGTTGTCGACGAGTATGTCGATGCCCCTCTCGCCTTGTGCGATGCACGCTGTCAGTCTGAGACGTGAGAATTCTTCATCGCATGATCCGACGGTGATCGGGTCTATTCTGGTTCCGAGCGGTAGTGAGCTTGGATCGACTCCTTCGAACCCTACGTTGATCGCTCCGATGGTATCTGATCCGAAGAGGAATCCGACGGTGGTGATGAGTATGAACGGAAGTATCATGAAACTGAGCATGGTATGCCAGTTGCGGATGAGGAGTTTGACGTCTTTCTGTAGGCTCGCGAGCAGCGCCTTCATGCACCCACCTCGTAGCTGAAGAACGCGTCGATGTCATCGATGGTATTCGCATCGAATTTGGGTGAGAGGACTCCTTCGTGGATGATGTAGAAGTGGGTGATGAACGGTTTGACTCCTGTTAGGTCGTGGCTCGTGAGCAGTACGGTGGTTCCGCTCTTCCTGATGCGGTCTATGTATCGGTAGATCTCTTTTTTGAGCACGATGTCGAGTCCCGATCCTGGTTCGTCGAGTATGAGCAGGCGTGGTTCGGTGAGCAGCGCGAGTGCGATCTCGAATCTCTTCTGTGTTCCTCCTGAGAGTTCTTCTGCGAGCACGTCTCGGTAGGCTTCGAGTGAGAATTCTGCGATGAGGCTTTCGAACCTGTGAGCGCGTACGTCGTGTTCGATGCGGTAGAGTTCTGCGAAGTATTCGAGGTTTTCGATGACGGTGAGTTTCGGATAGAACGAGCCGTGTTGCGTTGCGATGTTCGCATGCGATCTGACTCGTGCGCTCTGATCCGTCACGTCGGTTCCTGAGAGCAAGAGCGAGCCGTGGTCGATCCGGTGGAATCCGAGTATCGCATTGAGCAGTGTTGTCTTTCCTGCTCCGCTCGTTCCGAAGAGTCCGATGCACTCTGTGTGTTTGATCGAGAACGAGACTGATTTGAGTATGCTTCGACCGTTCAGGAAGATCGAGATGTTGTGTCCTTCGAGGAGCTCATCGCTCATCTTTCATCCGATGCACGACGTTGGAGAGTTCGTTTACGTTTTCGGTGAGTGATGGTATGATCTTTTGGAACACTTTCTCCATGGCTTTGATTTCGGTTCCAACGTCGGTTATGTGGCGGTCGTACGTCTGTACTTTGTCGACGAGGCTTTTTTGGAGTCCGATGATCTGTTCGTTCAGGTTCTTCTGGTTCTGTTCGATGGCGATGATCCGGGATTCGACTTTTCCTTTCCAGTCGATGATCTTCTCGATGTACTGTTTGAGTTGCTTCCATTTCTCGTCTATGATCGCTTCTGCGATCTGGTCGAGTTGATCGATCTTGTCTGAACCTACGTCTACTTCGGGTCCTGAGAATATCGATTGCTCTGTGTTCGGCTGGAACTCTCGAGCGGGTTCTGACGCATTCGGCATCGAAGGCGAGAATTGCGGTGATGGTTGGGATGATGCTTGAGCGGGCGTCTGTGATGACCATTCGTTTTGTGAGGTCTGTACTTGGGAGGGATCAGAAGGCCATGGTTCTTGAGCCTGAGGCTGTTGCGCCTGCGGCGCTTGTTGCGCAGGACCCCCACTTTGGTTCCATGCATCGGTGCGTCCCCACGGATCGTTCTGCTGTCCTGCGGGTTGCTGCGACCAGTCCCGGGCGTTCTGTTCCGGTGCTTGTGCGGGCGGTTGCTGCGCGGGTGGAGGCTGCTGGGATGGTTGTGAGGGTGATTGGTCTGCTTGGTTGAGTGCGTTGTAGATGTCGATAGAGCTGTATCCTTGCCTGCTCAGCATATCGATGATCTCATGATCACTCCTGCCCTGTGAGCGCAGCTGCTGCACGGAATCGACCGGCGGGCCACCTTGTGTTGTTTGGTTGCCGAAGAGACCCATGGGAACACCTACGACGTCCCATCCGAGGCGTATTTATAAATTGTGTGCATCGGTGCCGTGTTCGAGGAGGTCTCAGCCTACCCGTGGTTCCTGTGCGTGTGGTTCATGTGCAGTTCTCGTGATCGACACCGCTACTCGTGAACGCCGACCTCGTCGTCGGAGGGTTCCAGCCTTCGGCCCTGTCCAGAAAGGGATGTCCACAGTGATGATGGGGTATCGAGCAGCGAACCATGGCGGCGGAATGCCTATGGGTGGAATCACGGTGAAGGCGCTCCACGCACAGCATCTGTACTCGAAGAGGCTCGGTCCGCCTCCATCAGCCTCTTACGCGGCTATCCATCGCATACTGAAGCGATCGGACTGCGCTGATTCTGCGGTGTACCGATATCTTTTGTACGTTTGTTACATAGCGTTGTGGAAGTCGCGACTCGTATGGAGCGACCGTTCTGGACAGAGCCCAGCCTTCATAACGCTTTTATGGTGTCTCGGCGAGCTCCTCTGATGCACACAGTGATGATCATCGCACATCCACAGACTGATTCTCACGTGTCGCACACGCGCCACGGGTTCGTACACGCCCGCTCGCTCCTCGAAGAGAAGGGCGTGCACTGTGAGGTGATCGACCTCTATGAGGATGAGTTCGATCCGGTGATGCGACGGTCTTCTACGAAACGCCACCTCGCCCAGCTCGAACGCTACCGTTCTCTGATCGATGAGGCTGATCGGATCCTCATCTTCTACCCGGTATGGTGGAACGGTCCTCCTGCGATCCTCAAAGGGTTCTTCGACTCTGTGTTCGTCGATGGCTGGGCATACCACTACCAGCCGACGCCGATCCCCAAGGTCGGTCGTCCGATCGGACATCTTAAGGGTAAACGCGCGGCGGTCGTCTCTACGACGGGTGCGCTCGATGTCCTCCACCGTCTCGTTCAGCGTTCTCGTGCGGGGACGATCGTCAGCTACGATATCCTCGGTTTCGCAGGTATCAGAGCGCGGCGTTTCAACACAGGAGGCTGTCAACGGGTTTCGGATGAGAACCTGCGTCGTGTCGAGCGGACGGTTGAGCGTGCGGTGCGATTCCTCGGCGTGCGGTAAGCGCGTTACCTGTTTGGCGTTCCGAGGTGGTCTTCTACGGCTCGTTTCACTTCGTGTTCGAGCTGTTTGCGGCTGATGAAGTTCGTCGGGTCGAGCAGGTTGACGTAGCGTTCGATGAGCTTGACCTCTTCTCGTGTAGCGAGGTTCTCGAGGCTCGCTGAGACTTTCTCTACGAAGTCGTCGAATCCTTTGATCGCGCGTTTGAGTTCTACGAGTTCGTCTTTGAGCACGTTGAGTTCGGTCTTGACCTCTTTTGAGGATGAGAGCATGTTCTCTTCCATGAGGTGTATCTTGCGTTGGAGGTTGGCTTGTCGATCTTCGATGAGCCTGAAGCGCGAGATGAGATTTGCGAACTGCTCGTTGTATGAAGGTGCTTGGACGTTCGGATTCGCAGGCGGCATCACCGTCCGAATACGAGCAGCCGCACTTAAACCCATCGGCACTACTCGCCAAGAGTCACGCCACCATGCGCCAGCGTACCGTCGGTATGTTTAAAAGCCGTGAATCGCGTGGTCACATCAATGGCGGAGGGGTTGTTTCCCAAGCAAGGATACTTCTCAGTGGATCGTCACGGTGCTGAGGCGACGCTTTCGATCGACTGCAAGAAGGCTCAGCTCCCTCCTTCGATCGAGGATTCTCCTCAGCTCATGATGAAGGTCGTCCAGATCCTCTCTGAGAATACGGATATCGTCCGTATCATCCTCAGTCAGAACCGGGATTACGAGTATGACGAGTATCAGACTTCGATGCTGCGTGAGATCGGCTCGCTCTACAAGTACGTGTCCCGCTCGAAGGCGTTCACCGACGTGTCGGTCACCCACCTCGATCCCAAGCAGCTCATGGCGGTGAAGAACGCCATCTTCAATCTCCTCCCGTCAGATCCGATCGGGGCGTATGTGGATCTGACGCGTCGTCGGCGTCACGAGCACATCACTCATCAGGGTCTGCCCGATGGCGAGCCCAGAGCCCAACTCGGAAGGTACATCGCTATTCTCGATTCGCTCATCGAGAAGCTCGAATCGACGCTGCTTATCAAACGGGCTCGTGACGGACTCTCAGGCTACGAGGTCGGTTCCCGCTCGCTCTACCGGCACGTCTTCTCCCCGTCGATCAAACCGGACTTCATGTTCACCAAACTCATGGCTTCGTACCCTACTGACGCCGAGGAGCTCGATACGTATACGATCGAGGACGATACGGAAGTGACGATCTTCCGGCTTGCAGGTTCGGTACAGACCCTCTACCACATCATCCCTCCCGAGTTCAAGTTGAGCGAGGAGAAGTACGCATTGCTCGATCAAGCGAAGAAGATCATCTCCGAGTACAAGCCGCAGCGTCAGGACTTCGTCGATCCTCGGCGTATCAGGCAGGTGTTCTATAACATCGCGCACGACTTGCTCGAACAGCTTCGCGAGTTCAACCATATCGAGATTTCGGGTGATGATCTCGATCTGCTCGCCCGTATCCTCGTGAGGTATACGATCGGCTTCGGATTGCTCGAGATCATGCTCAGCGATCCTGAAGTGCAGGATATCACGCTCAACTCTCCGGAGGGCAAGAGTCCGATTTTCCTCGTGCACGCCCGTCATGGTGATTGTTTGACGAACCTTCTTCCTACGCGTACGGAGAAGGAGTCGTGGGCGTCCAAGTTCAGGCTCCTCTCGGGTCGTCCGCTCGATGAGGCGAATCCGATTCTCGACACCGAGCTTCACCTGCCCAATGCGAATGCCCGTGTGGCGATCGTGGCCGAGCCGCTCAATCCGTTCGGGCTCGCCTATGCCTTCCGTCGGCATCGCGACAGGCCGTGGACGCTGCCGCTCTTCATCGAGCAGAACATGATCTCTCCGATGGGTGCGGGACTCTTGAGCTTCCTCGTCGATGGTTCGCGTACGTTTCTCGTAGCGGGTACGCGTTCTGCGGGTAAGACGAGTCTGCTCGGCAGTTTCATCACTGAGATCATGCGTAAGTTCCGTATCATCACGGTTGAGGATACGCTCGAACTCCCCGTACAACAGCTCGTCGAACTCGGGTATAACGTGCAGCAGCTCAAGGTCGCTGCGGCCCTCGGTTCTGGTACGAATGAAGTGGCTGCTGCTGAGGGTATCCGTACGAGTCTTCGTATGGGTGATTCTGGTCTGATCATCGGCGAAGTGCGTAGTACCGAGGCCCTCGCCTTGTACGAGTCGATGCGTATAGGTGCGCTCGCGAACGTGGTTGCGGGTACGATCCACGGCGACAGTCCGTACGGCGTGTATGATCGTGTCGTGAACGACTTGCACGTTCCTAAGACGAGTTTCAAGGCTACGGATATCATCGTCGTTGCGAATCCGGTCCGCAGTCCTGACGGCCTTAAGAAGTATCGTCGGATCACGCAGATCACTGAGGTGCGTAAGCATTGGGAGGATGATCCGCTGCTCGAGAACGGATTCGTAGATCTCATGCGCTACAACGCTCAGACCGACGAACTCGAACCTACGCAGGATCTGATCAACGGCGATTCGGACATCGTCAAGTCGATCGCGGGTGGTGTGAAGGAGTGGGCTGGCAATTGGGATGCGGTGTGGGATAACATCCTGCTCCGTGCGAAGATGAAGGCGCTGCTCGTCAAAGCTGCGCATGAACACGACGATCATGATATCCTCGAGGCGGGGTTTGTGATCGCTGCGAACGATGCGTACCATACGATCGCCGATAAGGTCCTCGATCTCAAAGGGCATCTCGACAGTCGTGAGATCCTCTTCCGCTGGGAGGATTGGCTTTCGATGCAACTCAAGCGTCGGAGGTTGAGCGATGGCTGATATCGATGAGATCATCGCCAAATACCGTTCCGAACTCAAAGACCAGCTCTCTGAGGATTCGAATCCTGTCTTGACGAACCGCGTGTTCAGTCAGGACTACCAGGAGTTCAAGAAACAGTACCTTCCGCGTTCGTTCACGTTCTATGAGAAGGTGTGTAGTTCATGTTCGTTCCTCAACCTCTCTCCGGATCCGAAGGCTCGTGAGCCGCTTGAGAACGACATCCGAACCGCTCATCTCGATGTAACCCCTGAAGGCGTGTATGGTGCTGCGATCATCATCCCGTTCGTCGCGAGTGCGTTGCTCTTCGCGATCACGTTCGCGATGTTCCTCACGTTCGATATGTTCGTGTTCTTGATGGTCCTCGTCATATTCGGAACGCTCGTCTGGGTCATGCTCAAGATACCCCAGAACATGGCGAACGGGATCCGTCTCAAGGCTTCGAACCAGATGGTCCAATCCGTCTTCTACGTCGTCTCCTTCATGAGGCATACGTCGAACCTCGAGCTGGCCGTCGAATTCGCATCTGATCGGATCGCTCCTCCGCTCGCTCTCGACTTCAAGAAGGTCCTCTGGGATGTCGAGTCGGGCCATAAGGAGTCGCTCAAAGAAGCGCTTGACGAGTATCTTGAGACGTGGCGTCCGTTCAATCTCGAGTTCGTCGAGTCGTTCCATCTTATCGAGGGTTCGCTCTATGAGCCTACGGAGGATCGTCGTATCGGGATGCTCGAGAAGTCGCTTCGCGTCATGCTCGATGAGACGTATGAGAAGATGCTCCACTTCGCGCATGATCTGAAGGGTCCGATCAACATGCTCTACATGCTCGGTATCATCTTGCCGATCCTCAGTCTCGTGATTCTTCCTCTGATCGGTTCGATGATGACGAATGATGATCTTACGCCGGCGCGGCTCTCCTTCGGCATCTTCTTGCTCTATAACATCGTGCTTCCGCTCGTCGTCTACTCTCAGGGCCGTCAGATCCTGGGGAACCGCCCCACCGGATACGGGAGTTCCGATATCTCAGAGGAAAATCCTAATCTGAAGAAGCTCAAGAGCATCAACGTTCTCGGGTTCAGGTTCAATCCGATCGTCTTCACGGTGATCCTCGTCTCGCTCGGTCTGATCATTGGATTCTCACCGTTCTTCGTGAGGATCGGTATGGATGCTTCGAACAAGGCTTCGGTGGAAGGGCTCATCGGCCAGGGCGGGTCTGATCTCTCGCTCATGCCCGATAATCCACAATCCGATTTCAGGTTCTGGGGATATAAGGTGAAGGATCAAAACCTCCCGCCTGGTGTCGACCCGTATATCATCGGTCCGTACGGAATCGGTGCTCTGAGTCTTTCGATCATCATGATCCTGCTCGTGGGGCTGGGTGTGGGCATGTACTTCTACTTGCGGTATCGTGGACTCTATGAGATCCGTGAGCGTTCGAAGTCGCTCGAGAAGGAGTTCTCATCGGCGCTCTTCCAGCTCGGCAATCGTCTCGGCGACGGTATTCCTGCTGAGCTCGCGTTCGAGAAAGCAGCGTTCACGGTTAAGGGTACGGTTGCGGGTGATTTCTTTACGACCGTCGCACTCAATGTCCGCCGCATGGGTATGTCGGTTCGCGATGCGATCTTCAATCCGAGTCGTGGTGCGCTCGCCTACTTCCCGGCTCCGCTCATCGAGTCTTCGATGCGTGTGCTCATCGAGTCGAGCAAGAAGGGTCCGATCATCGCGTCTGAAGCCTTGATCAACATCTCAGAGTATATCCGTGAGATCAGGCGTGTGAACGAACGCCTCCAGGACTTGCTCGCTGATGTGATTTCCGATATGAAGCAGCAGATCTCGGCGCTCGCTCCTGCGATCGCGGGTATCGTTGTGGGTATCACGGCTATGATCATGACGATCCTCACTGAGCTCGCCAAGATCCTCGGTACGTTCACCGGCGATGGGGGCGAATTCGGCGGCGCGATCGGAGAAGCAGGTGGTCCTGCGGGGGGTCAGCTCGAGATCCTCAATACGCTCTTCGGCGATGGTATTCCGACGTACTTCTTCCAGCTCATCGTAGGGCTCTACGTGCTTCAGATCACGGTGATCCTCACGATCATCCTCAACGGTATCGAGAACGGTTCGGATAAGCTCTTCGAACGTTACTTGATCGGTAAGAATCTCATCCGGGCGTCGATCCTCTACTTCGTCATCGCGCTCGTAACCTCGCTCTTGTTCAGTTTCGTCGCTGCTCGCATCGTTCCGACAGCTGCCTTCTGAGCATCGAACGTTTTAAGAACGTCGAGAAGCCTTCTCAGGCATGGTGCTCGAGAACCTCGCGTCGATCCGCGATGAACTCTTCGAACGCATAGACTCGTATTTCGATGATGTCGCTGACCACGTCGAGCTTCCGTGGTGGACGAGCGAGCTCACTGTTGAATTCCGAAGGTTCGCGATGACGGGTAAGGCGCTTCGTGGCTCGCTCGTTGTACTCTCGCACGACTTGTTCGCAGGAGAGCACAGGGCCGCTGCGATCGATGCGGGTGTTGCGATCGAACTCTTCCACTCGGCGATTCTCATCCACGATGATATCATGGACCGTGGCGAGATGCGCCGTGGACGTGAAGCGACTCACCTGCGCCTCGCCAAAGGGAGGGATGCGCATACCGGTGAATCGCTTGCGATCAACGTCGGAAGCTGCGGGTTCTTCCTCAGTTATGATGTGCTCTCACGCCTCGATGTCGATCATGATACGCATAAGGCGCTCCTCTCGTACTATTCGAGGAATCTCACCAAGCTCGGGTTGGCTCAGATGCAGGACGTTGCGCTCGCATCTTCTGATGAGCTTCCGTCTGAGGATGATATCGAGCGTGTACTCATCGAGAAGTCCGGTCGGTATACGTTCTCTGTGCCGCTCGCGCTCGGAGCGATCGTCGCTGGTGCTCAGGATCGCGTTCGGTTCCTCGAACTCTTCGGCGAACACCTCGGATTCGTATTCCAGGTGAAGGATGATGAGATCGGGCTCTTCGGTGACCCGAAGGTGACGGGTAAGCCGGTGGGGAGCGATGTGAGGGAGGGTAAGAAGACGCTCTACTGGCATGCGCTTGCGACGAGTGCCGACCCACGGGCATCCGAGGTTCTCTCGATGTACGGGGTTCCGGATGCGAGCGACGAGCAGGTCGCTCAGGTCATCGCATATATCGATTCGTCAGGTATCCGCTCTCACGTCACCGAGCGTATGGTGTCTCGTGCGATGGCCCTTCGCGAACGCGTTTCCGAGGAAGGGTTCGACGAGCAGACGGCTGCTGCACTCGGCAAGCTTATCGAGTGGAACCTCTCGCGCACGAAGTGATCCGAACCTCTCGAGCGTGTAGAGAGTATACGAAGACAATCAAGGGACGCCTACTTCTTCGCGCGGCGCGTCGGCTTCTCGGTCGTTGATCTCGCGGCCTTGGTGCGGGGTGCGCTGCTCTGTCGTTGAGGGCGTTGGGGTGGACTGCGTTGGGGCGGGTCGCGTACGAATCCTATGGAGAGCGGGTACGTGTAGAGTTCGTCGCTGCTCGCTTTGACGGCTGCGATGATCGAGAATACGAGGTCGCAGATCGCAACGGCGAAGACGAGGAGCATCGCGAGGACGAACGTGAGGATTCCGATGCCGATCGCGGCGAGCGGTATGGATACTATGAGGACGATGAACAGTATGATGATGTATACGATGTAGCTGATCTGCCAGTTGAGGGCTCGGCGTGCGTGTTGTTTGACGTCTTCGCGTTCGCTCGCGAGCAGGACGATGAGCGGGGCGAGCCATCCGAAGAGGTATCCGAGCACGTGGGTGAGTATGGGGAGCGTCCGATCGTCAGAGGCCATACGTACCGTGTGTGCTGGTGCTTTTTGAATGTTCGCAGCGTTCGTCGGCGTTCGTCAGCGTTCATGGTAGAAGCGTCCCGTGTCAACGCCTGCGCACGCGCACGCCATCAGGTCCGTCTTCGACGACGTATCCCTCTCGAGCGATGGCGTCGCGTAGTTCGTCTGCTCGCGCATAGTCCTTCCCGGCTCGTGCGGATTCGCGTTCGTCTACGAGGGCGAGGATGGATTCCGGTATGGTTTCATCGTGCGGCATGATGCCCAGTGCGAGGAGGTCTTCGCTCTGCTGTGCGAATGCGAGGCGTGCGGCTCCTGAGAGCGTTTCGTCGCGTACGACCTCCCAGAGTACGGCGAGGGCTTGTGGTGCGTTCAGATCGTCTCGGATCGCTGCTTCGAACCGCTCTTCGTACGCGGTGGTGTCGTCTGAGCCTGATGGGTCTTTGTGTTCGAGGTCGAGGAGTTTGGTCATGAGGCTGTGGCGGCCTGCTCGTGCAGCGTCGAGCGCTTCGTAGGTGAGGTTGAGGTCTTGGCGGTAGTGTGCGGTGCTCGTGAAGTAACGGTAGTCGAGCGGGTGGTATCCGCGGTCTTCGAGTACTTCGAGTGTGATGAAGTTCTCGCCGCTCTTGGCCATTTTCTCGTCTTTGATCGTGAGGAAGGCCGAGTGCATCCAGACGTTCACCCAGGGTTTCGTGCCTGTCGCTGATTCTGCTTGTGCGATCTCGTTCGTGTGGTGTACGTTGATGTGGTCTATGCCTCCGCAGTGGATGTCGAATCGTTCTCCGAGGTACTTCATGCTCATAGCCGAACACTCGATGTGCCATCCAGGGAATCCGCGTGTACGTTCCTCTTCGGGTGTGAGCGTTGCGCGTACGTCTTCGGTGATGAGCATGCCGCTTCGCGGACCATCATAGATCCATTCCATCTGGCGCGTCTCATCTTTGGGACTGTACTTCCAGAGTGCGAAGTCCGTCGGGGTGCGTTTCTCTCCCATCGTGACGCGTGCTCCTGCTCTGAGTTGTACGTGTTCGAGTCCTGCGAGTTTTCCGTAGTCGTCGATCGTCGACGTGTCGAAGTAGACTCCGTCGCTCGTCTCGTACGTGTGGCCACGCTCGGTGAGTGTCCGTATCTGTTCGATCTGCTCGCTGATGTGATCGGTTGCTCTGCACCATACGTCGGGTTCGAGGATGTTGAGTGCTGCGATGTCGCGCATGAACGCATCGGTGTATGCGTGGGCGATCTCCCATACGCTCTTTCCTTCTCTGCGGGCTCCTCTCTCCATCTTGTCTTCGCCGTGGTCTTCATCGGAGGTCAGGTGTCCTACGTCGGTGATGTTCATCACGTGCTTCACGCGGTATCCGCAGCGGATGAGTACGCGTTTGAGCAGGTCTTCGAAGAGGTATGCGCGGAGGTTCCCGATGTGGACGTGGTTATAGACGGTCGGTCCACACGTGTAGAGTCCGACGACCTCGCCGATCGGGGTGAAGGCTTCTTTGCGCCGGGTAAGCGTGTTGTAGAGCAGCATGCTATGTGTTGCTCTGTGGTGGTTTAAGTGTCTTTATCGAGGCATGTCTCGAAGCACCGTGGATTCTTCATGAGGGAGCGTGCTATCAATCCGATGAATCGCTACTGCTCAGCCCGGTAGTCGTGTCCACGCTCACCGCCAGCGAATCGGCGGGCGATGCTCCGGCGAGCTCTGAATATGATCGTAATCTCGGAGCGTATTCGTATGGTTGTGGGTTCGTACGGTTGTGGTTCGAGTTCGGGTCGCAGCCGTACGTCATCGTGCGGTGGATACGATCACGTTGCGATCAGGAATCGTACCGTATCTCCCACGGGTCGCGTATCGTGTGGAAGGTCTCGTCTCACGGAATACTCATGTCATAGAAGACTCATGTCATGTAACACTCGTGTCATGGAAGACTCTTAGGGAAGACTATGTGAGTGGGTGTGCGATCCGGACGGTCATGAAGAGCAAAACTGAGGGGCACTGGCGTACGCTGGGTCGTATCATGGCGGAAGACGGATTCCTAACGATCCTCGATTACGACTGGCAGGTCACGCGAAGCAGGCATCCGACGCTCGACCGATCAGTGGGTATTGCATACCTGAAGACTCCTCCTGTGATGATGATCGGAGATGATGGGTGCTACGCTGCGGTTTCTCGACACTACACGATCCGACAGAACGAGGGGTTGGATGCAGAGTTGGTTCTCCATCCCTTCAACCCTCCGAGTATGGATCTGCGGTTCTAGGCCGCCGTTGTGGGAAAGCCGCCGATGCGCAGGGGTCACTTCCATCGGCAGTTGAAGAACACGTGGTCTTTCTCGTAGGGTTCAAGGCGTAGTTCTTGGATGATGCGCAGCGATCCGCTCAGCTGTGCTCGTGCTGCTTTGGCGACTTTGGCTACGGGTGCTGCGACGTCGATCGAGCGGGATTTTACGGCGAGCAGCAGTGGTGCGTCTGCGCGTGCGTAGAGGCAGTTGCGTTTGAAGATGTCGACTTGGTCTCGTTGTGCGATGTCTTGGAATACGAGGTCTATGGGCGGGAGTGCATGTGCGTATGTGAGGCTTCGTGCGTCTGCGAGTATGGGTATGATGTTTCTTCGTGTTTCTGAGAGGAGTACGAGGTCGATTGTGGGGTCGCGGCTCATCTCGACGGCGTAGATGCGTCCTTTGGGGAAGAGGTCTGAGAGGTAGCTCACGGTTGTTCCTGATGCTGCTCCGAGGTAGAGGATGTTCGGATCGTCGGGGAGCGCTTCGAGTACGAGTCCTTTCTTGATGGCGGCGGCGAGTTTGCTCGTGTGCGGCTTCCACTCGCGCAGCTCTTCGCGTCCGCTGATGAGCTCTTCGTCTACGACGCGTTGTCCTGGTACGAGGTTGCGTGTGGCGAGTCGTCCTTTGACGATCGAGAGTCGTTTCAACGACGCGATGGTCTTCTGATCGACTGTGCTTTTGTTTCGAGTTCGTTCCATGTCTGTTCGATGTCTTCATCTCGTGCGGTTCCGAAGTGGTCGACACGTGCGGCGATGGCGATCTTGTCTGCTATGATCCGTGCGAGTCGTCCTCGGTCGCGTTTGTCGACGCGTTGCATGAGGGGGTGTTCGTGTATGATTCCGTGTTTGGGCGGTTTTTGTTTGGGGTTTCTCAGGTGTCGGAAGAGTGCTGTTTCTGCTCCGAGGAGTTGGATGCGGCTCGCTGGTGCGCTTGCGAGGTCTTTCATGCTCCCTGCGAGGGTCAGGAGTCGTGAGGCGATGGGTTTCGTCGCGATCCGTGCGAGGTACGGGTAGTTGGTCGTGAGCAGGTTATCGTGTTCTTCTTCGATGCGTTCGCGTTCTTCGATGATCCGTGTGAGTACGTCGGCGGTCGGTGTTCCTGCGAGCAGTTTGACGACGACGTGCGGTTCTCGGGCTCGTCGTGCTCTGAAGGGGTCTTCGAGTTCTGCGAGGCGGCTCATGCGCAGGCTCAGACGGTTCGCGCTCAGTTCGAGGTCGTTCATGAGCGCTCGTAATCTGATGATCCGCTCGTCGGGTCCGGGTGGTGTGCTGATGGCCTTCCGGGTGCGTTCTGCGAGCCGATGCGCGGCGGCTTCGATGTCGATGAGTTCTGCTCTGATCGCGAGGAGTTGTTCTCGTTCGCGCGCGCTGAGTCCCTTGAGGCCGTTGGTGTCGATCCGTACGTGTTCGTGGTGGATTGTGATGTCTCCTCGTGCGATGACCTGGTGTGTTCGGCTCGCCTCATCGTAGTAGATGTGGACTTGTTCGCCTTCGAGGGGTATGAGAACGTCCATCGGTGGTGTGCTGGGCGTCGGGTATTAAAGCCTGATGGCTCTATGCGGCGCTTGCGATCACGAATCAGGTATCGTGCGTTCTGCTTAGGGTGAACGTCTTTGCGTGGACCTGCAGTATGGCTCGTTCCGGTTCTCGTCGAGAACCGTTCCGTTCCTGTCGACGAGGAACACGGACGAGTTGTTTGCAACCACCGTTCGGTGAATACAGAATCGGCGTCCGGGGTTCTTCGGTTGATAAAGGGTTTCATAACACTCTTATACTATCAGACCACTGGAGTGGTGTATCCGAACGGATACGGGGGATTGGGGTATGAAGTATAACGACAAGCGCTACAACAGGCTTTTTGCGGGGACGCTGAGCGAACATCGCATCCGGGAGAACGACTGGCTCGACGATTTTTTCGAGCGGTGACACTGGACACCTTCACAGTCCGTATTTGAATGCGGAAAGGAGGAATGCAGTATGGTACAGAAATCAGCATATGCGGTTCGGTTCTGGGATACGATCGATCAGATGCGCAACGAGATATTCACCGAGGAGGATCTCGAGCTGCTCGAGGCGATCAAGCCTTCGGAGCGCTTCGAGGAACACATCGCACGCCTCTAAGAACATTTGACGTTCGAGCCGGTGGGCTAGCTGCGTACGGATGGTTCTTGTCCTGCAAGAGCCCGTGTGATGTACTTGAGGTAGCGGGTCCCCTGCGGGGTGAGGTCGAGTCGGTCGACTTCTGCATCGGCATCAGTGAGGAGTTCGTCGATGTATCCTTCGGCTCGGGCGATGATCCTGCGCGATTTGAGGAGCGTGATGACCTTGTGGAAGTCCTCGGTCGTCGGACGCGTCCCCATCAGTTTCGAGAGGAACTCTTTTTCGTCGTCGTTGGATGCGTCGTAGAGCCATTTGAGCAGTACGGTCTTCTTGTTCTCGCGGATATCGCGTCGTACTTGTGACGCCTCTCCATCATCGAGGTGCGAGAGGTCGTGGTAGAGGTGGAATGCGGTTCCGAGCAGGTTGGCGAGCTCTTCGAAGCGGCTCTGGTGGTGGTCTGATCCTGCGAGTGCTGCTCCTATGGCGAGCGACATCTGGATCGTATACCTGCTCGTACGGTAGGTCATGACGAAGAGGACGTGTTCGAATTCGATCCTCTCGAGCGAGCGGTTGATGTCGAGCAGGTCGTAGAGTTTTCCGATGTTCGTCTCGATCATGGCTTCTGACATGATCGCCTGTGCTCTGACGAGCCTCTCAGGTGCGAGGTTCGTCGCGCCGAATACGTAGCGTGCCTGTGCCATGACGAGGTCTCCGGCTACGATTCCGAAGTCGCGTTCGTTCACCGCTCCTCGAGGCACGATGGCTTCGAGGCTGCGGTGCATGGTGGGGCCTCCGCGGCGGTATTCGTCTCGGTCTACGATGTCGTCGTGAATGAGGAAGTGGCTGTGGAGCAGTTCGATGCCGACACACGGCCCCATGAGTTCTTCGAGGTCCTCATCGGTGAGTTCTCCTTTCGCGCCGAGGTATCCGATGATCATGAGCAGGCTTCGCAGTCGTTTTCCGCGCATCGAATAGTCGCTGAGCGCCGCGTGTACCTTCCGGTAGAAGCTGCTCGTGTAGTCCCTGCGTTCGTACTCCTCAGCATAGAACCGTTCAACACGGTCGTCGATCATCTTCTTCCAGCGCTCGAAATCCTCGCCGATGCTCCCCATACGGTGCGGAGCGCTTCGGCCGTTTTAAAGGTAGTGTTCGACTCGTTCTCGACGCTGACTCGTCAGGGGAGTTCGCGGAACCGCGTGTTGATCAAGCCCCATTCGACGAAGAGGAGTCCGAGGGCTATGAGCATGAAGAGGTTGGCGAGCGGGACGGGTACGCGGCCTTCTTGGAGGTCGACGATCGTTGAGAAGTACGCTTCGAGCTCTTCTACCGATCGTACGACGTGATACTCCGTCTCCATGGCTTGGGCGATGTCTTCGAGCGTGGATACGTCGAGTTTGGAGACGAGGTTCGTGCGCAGGAACGCTCCTCCTTCTTCGGTTCCGATGCCTACTGGGTAGATCCGCACTTCGTTCTCACGTGCGTATTCGAGCGCGTCGGGGAGTGATGCTCCGATCGTCTGGGTGCCGTCGGTGATGAGGATGAGCGAGCGGCTCTTGTTCGAACGGGTGAGTTCGTTAGTAGCCATGAAGATGGCTGAGGCGATGTCGGTTCCTGCGATCGTACGGATCCTCAGGTTCTCGATCACGCGTCGTGCGTCTTGACGGTCGGTCGTCGGTCTGAGGGCGAGGATCGATGTTCCTGAGAACGCTACGACACCGATCGTGCTGTCTCCTCGGACCATGTCGACGAATCCGAGTGCGCTCTGTTTGGATGCTTCGAACCGGTTGGGTGCGACATCTTCGGCGAGCATGGATACCGATGTGTCGATGGCGATCATGAAGTCCTGCTCTGACACCATTCCGTCGTACCAGTACGTCGCCCCGGCTACGGAGAGTATGATGAGCGAGAAGGTAATCACGCGGTATGCGAGCAGCGTCACACGACGCGACGGCGAGATGGCACTTCGCATCCCTTTCTTGGCGTCGACGACGCGTTTGATCGCTTCGAAATTGGCGAAGAGAACCGCTTTGGTCTTCGCTCGTGAAAACGTGAGGATATGTACGATGATCATCACAGGGATCGCGAGCAAGAAGAGGAGCGCATCAGGGTTTTCGAAGGTGAACATCAGGATTTCCCTCCGTGCATGAGCCTGTTCTTACGTCGTACGAGATATCTGATGAGCACAGGGAGGTAGTCTTCGTCGCTGCGCAGGATGAGTACGTCATCGCGCGACTTGCGGTACGTGTCGGTGACCTGTTGTTTGAATGCGAGTACGTGTTCTGCGTAGCGGCCTCGTACGAGGGGTGCTTCGACTTCTATCTCGTCATCGGAAAACGGGTCGAGTAGGTATGCTTCTCCTTCGCCCGGGAGTTCGTCGTCTACAGGGTCTCGGATCATGAACGCGACGCTCTCGTACTTCTGGTTCATGGGTTCGAAGTGGTGTTCGTAGTCTTCGGGAAGTCCTATGAAGTCACTGACCATGAAGAGGATCGATGTTTTCGGGAGCGAGCCCATACAGAAGTTGATGAGTTTCTCGTAGTTCTTCGTTCCGCCGTAGTTGCGCGTGTCGGTGAGCGCTCGTGAGAGGTTGAAGAACTGTGTGTCTCCGATGCTCGCTGGGATGAACGTTTTGATCGTGTCGGAGAACATGACGAGTCCGACGGCATCTTCTGCGTGGAGTACGCCGTACATGAGTGCTGCCATGAATTCTGCTGCGAACTCGGCTTTGAGCTTTTCGTGGCTTGAGAAGAGCATGCTGTTGCTCGTGTCGAAAAGGAAGTACACTTTGAGGTCGCGTTCCTCTTCGAACACGCGTACGAGGGGTCCTTGGCTTCGCAGTGTCGCTTTCCAGTCGATATGGATCGCGTCGTCTCCGACATCGTAGTTGCGGAACGTGGTGAATTCGAGTCCTCGTCCTCTGAAAGCCGAGCGGTATTCTCCTACGAGGTTTCCGAAGAAGCCCTTCTTGGTGAGCGGCGAAACCCGTTTCACCTGTGCATCGATATCGATGAGCAGTTCCATTGTCTTCCTCGATCACGAGTGGACCGGAACGGTGTCGAGAACCTCTTTGATGACCATATCCGATGTGACGTCTTCCGCTTGTCCTTCGTAGTTGATCGCGATGCGGTGCCTGAGTACGTTCGGGGCGACGTTCTTGACGTTCTGGGGGGTTACGTAGGTTTTTCCGCTGAGCATGGCATCTGCTTTCGCTGCGATGTAGATTCCGATGGATCCTCGTGGGGATGCTCCGAACTCGAGGTACTTGCCGAGTTTGATCCCGTAGCGATCAGGGTTTCTCGTGGCGTCTATGAGCCGTACGATGTACGTTTCGATCTTGTCGTCGCAGTAGACGCTCTTCACGTCGTCTTGCATTTTGAGGATCTTGTCTCGGCCTGTGATCGGTTTCACGTCGATGGATTCGAACTTGCGCGAGGTGATGTTCTGGGTGAGGATGAGACGTTCCTCTTCGAGGCTCGGGTAGTCGATGAATATCTTGAAGAGGAACCGGTCCATCTGTGCTTCGGGCAACGGGTAGGTTCCGAGGTTCTCGAGCGGGTTCTGGGTTGCGAGTACGAAGAACGGCGGTTCTACTTCGAATCCTTCCCGTCCGATGGTGACTTGTTTCTCTTGCATGACTTCGAGGAGCGCTGATTGCACTTTGGGAGGTGCTCGGTTGATCTCGTCTGCGAGTACGAAATTAGCGAATATCGGTCCTTTGAGCACGTAGAATCCCCGCTCTTTCTCGTAGGTGGTGATTCCGAGTATATCTGAGGGAAGCAGGTCGGGGGTGAATTGTACACGGCTGAACTTGCACCCCATGACTTGGCTGAGGGTCCTGATGAGGAGTGTCTTTGCGAGTCCGGGCACTCCTTCGATGAGTACGTGTCCGTTCGCTACGAGTGCGATCATGAAGTCGGTGACGACCCGCTCTTGTCCCACGACGGCTTTCGCGATTTCGCTTCGGATGTCTGTGATATCCTTGTGGTACTCTTCGAACCGTGCGACGAGGTCTTCGGGCGTCTCTTCCCGTTTGGAAATCACCTGCATAGTCGTCCATGCACAGACGCGTTTTTAAAAGGTTTCCACACCACAGAGTTTATAAGGCTCATCTAGGAGTGGGGAGGCATGGGTTCTGATGCGAGCCAGGTGTTTCCAGCTCTGCGTAAGCGGCTCACTGACCTCGAGTCTCATGTCGAGGAACACGACGTCGCTCGCGCAGATCCTTCTGACATCCCTGAGTTCGAGGCGATGTTCTTCTCGCTCGCACGCGACGTGCTCGCCGAGGCCTTCGAACTCCCTCAGGGATTCACGTATGAGGAGGCTGGATCGGTCATCGAAGCATCTGAACGTTCGGCGCCGCTCCGTGCCCAGGGTACGAAGGTCACGAACCTGCTCAACCGACTCGAGTACGCTCCTGATCGTTCCTATCGTGAGATCGACGAGCACCTCATAGAGCTCGGCCAGCTTCTCGATCTCGCTGTGGACGAACCTCGTATCAAGAGGGTCGAAGAGACTGGGAAGGAGCGGGGCAAGCTTACAGGAATGCTCATCAAGGCTACGAGCATCTTCTGGTTCCCGTTCCGCTGGGCCTACCTTGCCCTGAGCCGTAAGCACCGTGAGCGAAAGGTCGACCGTCATGAGACGTATGAGATAGAAGCGCTCCTCGAGAAGGCATCTTCAGAACTTGAGAAGGAGCGCCTTGAGGACGCGATCAGCACGTACAAGCGTGTCGCTGAGGCGTATGCCTCGATGCCTCAGGCACTCAAGGCTCAGGTTCATGATAGGATCATCGCTCTTCACGGACGCATCATGCAGTCGTACGAAGCACTGAGCAAGAAGAAGACTAGCGGTTCTTGAACAGGTAGACTCCAACCATGGAGAAGAGGAGTACGTTCACCACTACGATCGTGAGAGCGTAGAGTTGTGTTTGGCTGCTCGTATCCTGGAGTATCCTCTCGAACCATGATCTCTCATCGAGGGGTACGAGTGTTGATGCGTCGAGGTTGATGAGGTATCGGCAGTTCTCTACGATGTCATCGAGCAGGAGGATCGCTTCTTCGGTCTCTCCTTGTGCGACGAGGTTTCGTGATCGTTCGATGTGTTCGTTGAGGTCGAGGCATCTTGGATTGGATTCTACGATGTCGCGTGCGAAGCTCAGGCGCGTGTTGTACTCTTCGGTACCTCGCTGTCCGAGTTCGATCGAGTTTATGAGGATGGTTGCCGTCGTGTTGAATTCTGGGTCTTCAACGACTGCCATGACTGTGACTGCGTATTCTCCGAATGTTGCGTAGCTCGTGATGTTGAGTTCGAACGTCTCGTTCGCATCGGGTTCGAGGCTGCTGATGGTGTGAAGTCCGAGCGTGAGGTTGATGAGTTCGTTATCGGATTCTGCGAAGAGTTCGATGTTCTCGAGCGTTTCGTTCCATCGGTTGATGACGCTGATGGGTATGCTGATCGTTTCGTTCTGTGTGATCGTAGCTGATCCTGGCGCGATGATGTCGAGCGGTTCGGGCGTATCTACTTCGATCTCTTCAGGTTCTGTTACGATCGTGACGGATGCTCCTCCGCCTCCGCCTCCGCTTCCGCCCGCTGTCGGCTGGGGGATATTGACTTGGTCGGGTCGTTCGACGACTTCGATCTCGAACGTGTTCGACGTAGCGTTCGCTTCAGCATCGGCATAGACGAAGTATGCGAGGTGCGTGTATCCGAAGGCTGTGTCGGTGAGAAGGTCGACGCTCCGGTCGGTTTCGTCGATTTCGAACACGAGTTGTGGTGGACTGTCGAATCCTGTAGCGTTAAGGCCTCCTTCGAGGCATTCTACGTAGTCGAGGTCGGCGAAGTAGTCGTCGAGGTACCAGTAGTCGAAGCCTGTGAACGTCGAGTTTACGACTTGATTCGCGAATTCGAAGTTGATCGTCGTGTTGGTGAGTGTTGAGAGGCTTATGTTCGGGTTGTCGATCGTTTCGTTGAATGTGAAGCGTATCTGTACGTACTGGCGCGGAGTGAGTTCGCCCGGGTATTCTCCGAGGGGGGTGAGGTTCGACCATGGTGTCCAGAACGGATCGTTCGTGTTCGTCGCGTCCGAGTTGAATCGGAGTTGGTAGTAGATCGGTCCTTCGCTCACTGCGGATATTGAGGTGATGTTCGCGCGGTGGATGTTGCTTCTGCGGCCCATGTAGATCGCTGGGCTTTCGACGGTTCCGGGTATCGATTCGTCTTCGAGTCTTAGTTCCGCTCCGGTATCGACGACTCCATCTCTGATCCATTCGCCGTGTGTGAATGGAGACTCTGTTCGATTGATGATAACATCGTAGCTGAACCTGCGCTCTCCGAAGAACGGCGGCCGGTTCACGTTCTCGATGTCGAGTTCCCAACTCGTCGAGACTGAGAGGTTCCATAGGTCGGTTGCGGTGAGTCTGAGGGTTCCTCCTGGCGCGAGGCAGTAGTTGTAGAAGAAGGGGAGTTCATCGGTTGTCGTCTGGTTGATCTGACGAGTCCGTATGACTTCTCCGTTGAGTTCCCATACGAGCGTTACGCGGTCGCTCTCGTTGCTTCCCGGCCCTGGGAAGTTGAAATCATCAACTGTTACTGAGAACAGTTGTGTCTGTCCTTCGCTTCCCGTCACATCGGTCGTCGGACTCCTGCTCAGGATCTCGGGTGCGACTGGGTTGCTGAATACGGATATGTTGAGGGTGTACGTGCTGTTTCGTGGTGGGAACGTCGTTTGGTTGATGACGAGTTCGGGTTGATGCCATCCGATGTGGCTTGCGTTCGGTGTTGATCCTATGACGAACGTATTGTTGTCGACGATCGTGATGTTGAGCCAATCGTACCAGGGGTCTAAGAAGAACGCGTTCCACGGGTCGTCTTCTGGGTCCTCGACGCTGAAGGTGTGGTTCGTATAGGTTCCGTTGACGAATGCGATGTCTCGTAGGTCGAGGAGTTCGGGAGCTAGGTTGAACGGTTCGATTACGAATTCGACGATGACCGAATCACTCATGCCATCGATGTCGGTTACGATTACGTTGATCGAGTAGTTACCCACGTGTACTTCGGTGTATTCAGCGGTTATGACGGTGCGGTTGAGTCCGTAGGGTTCGTGGTTTGCGCTCCATACGGTTTCGTTGAAGGTGAAGGTGAGCGGGTCGTTGTTCGGATCGACCGCTTTGATCTCGGTGCGGAATGGTGTGTTCGCCTGTGCGGTGAGGTTCGCGATGGGAAGTATGAGTCGTGGGGGGAGTGCTGGGAGTATCTCTAGAGTGAACGTGGCCGTCGTGCTCTCTCCATCCCGGTCGGTTGCGGTGAGCATGATCGAGCGGTTCTGGCTCGAACCTATGGGTATATCCCATGTCATGAGCCATTCGCTTCCGTCCGGTGTCGTATTGGTGATGGCGATGAGGCTGTCGTTCACGGTTACCTCTACGAAGTCCCCCCAGGGGAAGTCGGGGTCTTTGACGGTTACGGTCTGGTTCCACTGGGTGAGTTCTTTGGCTTTTATGAGCACATCGTTGGGTTGAAGATCGTAGGGTGGGTCGTTGACGTTCTCTACGTGAAGCAGGGTCGTCGTGTTGGTTCTCGCTCCGTACGGGTCAACGGCTATGATTGTGATCGTGTGATTGCCGACGTCGTCGTTGGTCGGTGTGAACGTGAGGTTTCCTTGGGTGTCGTTGGCTGATTCGAACGGATATGCTCCGATCGTCGTATTGAACGGTCCGATTCCGAGCACTGAGCTGTTGAGCCATCCGTTGATCGATTCGTTGAGGATGACGAACCAGCTGATCGGGTCTCCATCTGCATCGGTTGCGTTGATGAGCGCGGTGTACGGCTCGTCTTGGATCGCCATAGGTATGATGACAGGAGTTTCGATGATCGGTGGACTGTTCCCTACTATGGCGAGGGTGAAATTCACGGTGGCGTTGTCGGTTTCGGCGAAGGTGTCGTTTGCGGTGACTGAGTAGTGATATACTCCCGCACTTCCTCCAGGGGGTGTGAATGCGATCCGTGCATAGCTCGCGTTGCCCGACTGGTTGTGCCATTCTACGTCGAAGAGCGTGGTGTCGTTGAGCGTATAAGCGAGCTGATCTCCGAAGGGCAGATCGGGGTCTTCAAAGCGTATGAACATCTCGAACGGTGCGTGTTCGTAGGCTGTCTGTGGTCCTGGGTCGAATCCGATGGGTGGATCGGGTACGAGCAGTACTTCGATGATGAACTCGTTCGATGTTGCGTTCGTACCTTCTCGATCGAACACCGTTATGGATACGGTTTCGTTGCCGGACCATTTGGGTGTTGCGTTGAAGAACACTTCTCCGCTCGTCTGGTTGACGATAATACTCGTATGGTTGGCTCCGTTGAGCACGAACGTGAGTTGTTCGTCTCCGCATTCTACGTCGTCGGGATCGTAGAAGTATTCGTGGTAGGTGAAATTGGCTTTGAGTCCTTCGGTTTCGTTGAACGTCTGTGTGGGTATCGGTGTGTCGTTGAGGAACGTGACGTTGCGGTTGACGTTCTCGACGTTCACCGTCCAGTTGACCCTATCTTCGAGTCCTCCTTCGTCTCGTGCGACTGCTTCGATCAGGATGATCGGGGCGTCGCAGAATCCGACGGTGTAGTTGAGGACGCCCGTGTCTCCGAACGGGTCTATCGACTCGTTCGTCGTATTGACGAGGATCGGGCTTTCGAACGTTTCGTTGAACGGCCAGTAGACGTTCCAATGTATGGTGAGGTTCTCTCCGTAAGGCGCGTCTATGTCGAGCGCGGAGACACTCAGATTGATCGTATGGTTCTCGGTCGTGTCGATCGGTGATTCGGGCGTGGCATTCGTGATTTCCGGCGGGTCGTTGATGTTCTCGATGGAGAATCTAGGGGTGATCGAGTCGAGGACCGCTCCGTCTTCTCCGGGTTCTCTGAGGAGGAAGAGTATGGTGAAGTTCTTCGTCGCATCTGCGTTCGACGGCGTGTAGGTGAGTACTCCGGTAACGGTGTTGAACGAGAAT
>JBLKOL010000005.1:0-43221 GCA_047602765.1 Candidatus Woesearchaeota archaeon | reverse complement strand
ACACCAGTGATGTTCAAGTACGTTTCTTGCTGGCCAGCGAAGGACGCATCAGGCAAGTCCTCAGCAGTAGCGGAGGAACGAACGGCGACATCGGCATTCTCGAAGCCCGCGTGCAAGGACAGATCACGATAGGCCTTCTCGATCTCAGAAACGATCTCAGCAGGAAGCTCGATATGGCGGAACATGGAACGGATCTCATGACCACGCTTAGCCAGATCACGCGTGTCAGACGTATCGAGCCCCTCAAGGTGACCTTCGAGCCTGCTGCGCAAGTCGAGCTTCTCGACGATGTAACGGTAGGCGTACGCGGTGAGCGCAAAGCCGTTGGGAACCGCAATACCCTTGCTTGAGAGTTCACGGTACATCTCACCGAGCGACGCGTTCTTTCCGCCGACGAGCGGAACGTCATCGATACCGAGTTGATCGAACCAGAGTACGAATGCCTGAGATTTGTCCATGAAAACACCTACGACGACCAACACGAAGACCGTTTATAAGGCTTGTGACCGAAACGCTCTAAAAGAGCAATCCGGAGCAAACGGACTATGCACACATACCTTCGCGAAATCGAAGACGCGGTACGCAACGGAGGACCGCTCAGAGAACTGCTCCGCACACACATCAACCCGGTTGATTTCAACAGCGGACTCGTAGCCGCGCTCATATACCCGCAACAAGCGCACCTGGGCGGGAACGGAACCGCATTCGACGCTCTTGAACCGAACCCTGCAGGCGTACGCTATGCGACCGAACACTTCGCACAACGAGTGAGCGGAGACACGCTGCACGAACGCATGAACAGTTCGAGACGGTTCTTGAGCAAACGACCATCATGCTACGTCCCACGCGCAACGATGCTCATCGGCATCATCGCCGCGAACCATCCCGAAAACGAAGCCGACCGACGCGGACTCTACGGAACAGCTCCCGACGACGCGTCATACGAACTCGCCGTCAAACTCGACGAATCGCTCGACCGACTCACCGCACGGATCGGATCAGCATACGTCGATGGACGAGAACTCCACCCGCTCGAATTCGTACCGGTCACCACACCCAACGGCGTACAGTAACCTGCGCTCACAACGAACGCCGTTCGACGACGAGCGCGGGCAGGTAGGAGCGCACCGAATCGAGTTCGTCACAGCGCAACACTCCGTTCTTCGGACCTAGGAAGCTGATGACCGAAGCGGATTGTATGAGCGCACGGTCGAGGACCTCTTCGATCGGACGACCGTCGAGCAAGCCGGCTGCGAACGTCGCTCCGAACGCGTCTCCAGCTCCCGTTGTCTCAGCGAGCGTCGTCGGACGAGAAGGCGATTCCATGATGATATCTCCATCGCTCACGAGCGCTCCACGAGGACCGCGCGTTACGACGATGATGTGCACGCCCAGATCGTGAACCGCGCGCAATCCCTTCTCAAGATCAGGTCCTGTGAGGAGTTCGAACTCCTCATCATTGCAGATGAAGACATCGACCGAACGCACGAGATCCGAGAGCCGTTCGAGGCCGACACGATTCAAGTATGACGAACCGTTGAAGAGGACCGTTCCGCGCGAGCGCAAGACGGGGAGCCGCTCAGCATACGCATCGATCGCAGAAGGACCCGGACTCGACACGTAGTAGAGACGTGCGCAGGGTATCGTAGCGCAGAGCGGATTCTCAGATGCCGCCTTATGAGCGAGGATCGTGCGTTCATGGTTCACCGCGTCGAGCACGATCGAGAAGGCTGAACGGCCGTAGACGCGTTCGCCGACGAAATCCATACCGTATCCGTAGACGCGTTTGAGAATCTCATCACCGACGAAATCCGAACCGACCTTGCCCGAGACGGCGACCGAATACCCGAGGGCCCGGAACACCGCTCCTGCATTCGTAGCGCCTCCCCCGAGCTCGAAGTCGAGCGAGTCAAGCGCGATTTTCGTACCTAACTGGTAGGCGAGCAAGTCGCGCTTCTTGCCGATCGAGAGGAGTTTGGAACGCGCAGTATAGGCGAACACATCAAGCGTGAGCGAACCGATCGTTACGACATCCATGGAAACCCACCCGTCCAATCCGTGGTGGCTTCAAGAAGGTTTCGAAAGGTCAACACCGTTGTAGCATCCCGGTAAACGGAAAGAGCATGACGACGAAGAACAGCCATCCGACGAATCCCACCCCTATCGCATAGCGTACGGCGCGCTGACGGTCGACGAAGCGAGAACTCACGAGAAACACCGCTCCAGAGAGCAGGAGCGCGAAGGGAACCGCCACGAGCAGAGGCGTCGACCAGTGCGGAGGAGTATACCCGATGCACATACCGATCCGAACCGATTCTGATTATTGAACCTATCGTTCGAGCGAGTCGAGCACGTCATGCAACGATCCGATGTCGAGTCCGAAGCGCGCAGCGGATTCGAGAGCGAGGGATTTGGCTTCGCGATTGCTGATCCGCGCGAAGCGATCAGCGAGGACGAGAACGTACGGATAACCAGGGACTGCAGCGTCAGACGACGCGACGAGGAGCGTTTCGAACCGCTCATCGGTCAACTCACCTTCGACACGTATGATGCGCGCAGAAGAAGGATGGAGACGGCAGTACCACGAACCATCGATACGATGAGCGAAGACAGGCTCGCCAACGGAGGATACGATGCTCTCAGGAGCCGACGAGCGTGCATGTGACGGGCGTTTGACGATTCCGAGCACCGACTCAGGAAGAGACGCACACGCTACTCGTTCTTCAGGATAACGCGGTGCGAGCGAGCCGTCGGCGAAGACGAGTCCCGACGCACGTGATTGTGCATCGCGTTCGAGGAGCATACGTGCGAGGTCAACGCCCGATTCGGGTTCGCGCTCGAAACCATCGGCATCCTGCGAGTCGAACGTCTCGCTTCGCTGCGCTCCTGAGTCGAGCGACGTCATCGTGATATGATAGCCTTCATCAGAGGAGACCTCAACCACCCATCGTTCTACCTGAACGTCCATGCCTGGATGATCGTAGCGTACGGAGGCGATCTTCACAACTCCGATCGCAGCGTTCGAACGACGCGCGATGAGCGCACTCCCCCCGTCGACCGCCGTAACGCTCGCCCTGCGCATGATGATACGCGCATGGTCCTCGAGTGAATACGAGCGGTCAGGAACAACCCTCTGAGCCGCTCTCCCAGCGTCGGAGAAGCGGCGTACGGCTTCGAGCAGATGATCCATACGAGCGAGCCACGGAACGCATTTATATATGCTCGGGACTGTGCGAGCGTATGCGTATCGAAGCGAACACCCTGATCATCGTCACGTGCTTCTCGATCACCGTATTCGTGCTCAGCAGCCTCGCCCTCGCAGCAAGCCCCCAACTCGAGCGAGCCGTGCTCCTCTCCGAGAGCGTACGCGCAGATTCGCCGCTCGAAGCACACGAAGCCCTCGAACGCCACGAAGACGTGCGACGATTCATCATGAGCGGAGGAGAACTCGAAGGAGCAACGGACGACGAAGCATCGCACCTCGTCGACGTACGAAGACTCACCGAGATCCTCATCGGCGTATCGCTCCTGCTCATGGCCGTGGGTATCGGAGCGATGAGACGCACGAAGCTCGGCTACCGAGCCATCGCACGACGAGTATCGGTGAGCGTCATCGGCATCGTACTCATGCTCGGCATACTCTCACTTATCGGAGGGTTCGACACGGCGTTCTGGAACTTCCACTTCCTCTTCTTCCCCCAAGGCAACTTCACGTTCCCCATCGACTCGTACCTGATTACGCTCTACCCCCAGGTGTTCTTCGCGCACATGGCTGCGTGGATCGCAGGACTTACCATCGCGTTCATGGGAGTCGTATGGGTCGTCTCACGCGAGCCTCCTAGAGGAGCGTGATCTCGAGCACGTCCTCATCTGAGAGTTCGTGTTCGATCGACACCTTCTGAGCCGGGAACTTGGCTGACGAACCCCACACTTTGGCGAATCGGAACTTGTCGACGAAATCACGGTGGAGCCGCATACACACGTCCTTGACCGTGCACGGTCCTCTGATGATGAGCGGCTCGACCATATCAGGTTCTTTGCCGACCTCTTTGAGGTAGATACGGTAGAATCCGATACGCGAAAAGATGAGTTCTTTGAGCGCTTCGACACCCTCGCCGGTCGTCGCAGAAACGTTGAGGTCGACGACACGCTTCGCAGCGTTGCGCTCGCGGACCGATGCGAGATCAGACTTGTTGGCGATCACCGCGCTTCGGATGTACACCTTGTTCCCCTCGATCGCATCGATCAACTCGTCGACGCTGATACGATCACGGATGATGATCGTCGTGTTCATACGGCGGAACTCACGCAGGATCGACTCGATCGTATCATCAGACATCTCGAGCGGCACCGTCTTGTAGATCGTAACCCCACCCTTCGTATCGTTCTCCAACCGCACGTCAGGAGCACGATCACCGATACGCACATGCGCATCGTGAAGTTCTCGCCTGAGGATCGAGAGCTGACGTTCAGGATGATCAGTGGCATCGACGACGAAAAGGATAAGATCAGCCTGACGCAAGGCCGAGAGGACCTCACGACCACGACCCGAACCCCGAGCGGCCCCGCTGATGATACCTGGCAGATCGAGGATCTGGATCTGAGCACCCTTATACGAGAGCATACCAGGGATCACCGTCGTCGTCGTGAACGCATAGGCACCTGTCTTCGACTCAGCACCGGTGATCGCCGAGAGGAGCGTCGACTTACCCACCGAGGGGAATCCGAGGAGCGCCACGGTGGCGTTGCCCGACTTGCGTACAGCGAAGCCCTCTCCTTTCGAACCTGAAGAGCGTTGCGACTCGCGCTCCTTGAGTTTGGCGATCTTCGCCTTGACGAGCCCGATGTGGTGTTGCGTCGCCTTGTTGTACTTGGTAGTACGCAGCTCCTCCTCGAGACGTTCGATCTCCTCCTTATAGTCCGGCATACGGCGAGGACAGGGTAGGGTTATATAACTGTCACGCACGCCGAAGCCGAAACGGAAGGATACACCGTGACACTCGCCATCATCACGTCAGGAGGAGGAATGAGGTGCAGCTTCGGAGCAGGAGCGCTCCTCGCCCTCGCAGAACACCACGGCATACGCGAACCCGACATCTTCATCTGCGCATCAGGAAGCGCGGGGACCGCCACGTACTACCGTTCCGGCCAGTACGATTCGATACGCGCCATCTGGAGCGGTCGTCTGAGCACGAAGCGATTCATCAACTTCGCCCGCGTCTCGAAGGTCATCGACATCGACTACCTCATCGACACGGTGTTCGGACGCGAAGAACCCCTCGATCTCGAAGCATTCGGACGATCACCCATCCACCAGGTCGTCGCAGCGCTCAACCTCAAGAGCGGATCGCTCGACTACCTCGAACCGAACGAAGCGAACGTACTCGAGGTCCTCAGAGCCACGAAGGCGATGCCCCTCGCATACAAGATGCACCCAGGTGTTGTGATCGACGGAACGCCCTACTGCGACAGTCCGATCTCGACACGATCGAGATCCCACGTTCGACGAGCCGTAGAACTCGGAGCCGACACGATCATCACGATCAACAGCGATACGGATCTCCGAACGTCCATCTTCTTCGATGCGTGGATGCTCTTCCAACCATGCCGCGCACAGTACGTACGCGAACGCCCGCACGAATACACACCGCCCGGGCACGTGAAGCACTACGTGATCGAGCCGGAGACGATGCACCCATCATCGCTCTTCACCACCGATCCTGTGCGTCTCGCACGATCACTCGAACAAGGATACGAACAAGTCTCAGGTGACGCGAAGCTCGCATCGTTCCTCGAATCAGTGAGCAGACGAACCTGAGCGTACCGCGTTCGAACGTTCAGCAGCATCCCCATCGAAACCAGGCAGTACGTACTCCCAGATTGCTGGGACACCTAAAGTTATAAACAGATGCACGATCAGAGCAGCATGAAACTCATACTCTTAGCGGTACTGGTTATCTTCGCAGCGTGCACAACCAACGATGCTGATCCACCTGAAGCGACAGGAGCCGAATACGACGATCTCATGATCGCCGAGCTGCTCGACCAAGGACACAGTATCCGCTGCACGTTCGAAAACGACGGACGCATGTATGGCGTACACCCACAGACCTTCGAAGTATGGTATGACGAACATACGATCATCGTCTCGTATGAGACCCGCCCAGAAGCACCGTTGACCCAGATATACGATACGACGCTTCGCTATCCCATCGAGCATTCGATCATGCTCGCAGGTCATGAAGGAGAGGAGCTTGCAGCACGACTCTCACTGATGGAAGAAGCAGGATGCGACTACATCGACATGGCCTCTGACGCGATGCTTGTGCACGACGACTACGACAAAGCGGTACGAGACATCGAATACTATGCTCGGGGAGGCGACTACTACCTATTGGTATCTGAACGTAATGTACGCTTCGGCGACATCACCGAAACGTACGATCTTGACGAGTTGCAGTGCGAGGTACGAGACGCCATCACGATCGAAGGCCGTACGTGCGACCGAGAGGAGATTGAAGCTATATACTCAACGATGGACTGATGATCCGCAACGCTCGATCAGCATTGAGAGCCGGTGAGCATCGAAGATACGATACTGCGAACCTCATCCCAGCGCGTCGCATCCGGACCATCCCATGCGTCGAGCGCAGGAGCGAGGAGCACAGCATGCATACCGAGCTGACGGGCGGGGAGCACATCAGTGAGCGAATCCCCGATCACAACGATACGAGACGGATCCTCATCCGAACACAGATCCGCATAGACGAGCGCCTTATCTTCGGGTTCTGAAACGACGAACACGTCATCGAACGCAAGGTTTGCTCCGGAAATTTTTGCGCGTTGGCGTTCTTCGCGACCAGCCGACACGCAGACGATGCGCTCACCCATAGCCTTGAAGGATTCGAGCGCTTCACGAGCGCCGTCGATGAGCGGAACATCCAGGACAGCCGGACCCTCATAGTATTCTGCGATCATGAGCGCCTCGGTATCTTCATCGACTTCGAAGAGCGCACACGCATCGCGGATGATGTCACTGCCGCGGCGATGCTCGCCGGCGCGTTCGAGCACGTACGCTTCGAACCCGGAAGGACCGTATGCGGCTGCATCCGAGAGCTTGACGCGACGCAAGGTCGAACCCGTATCGAGAATCGTATCATCAAGATCGACGATGATCATAGGATCCTCCCCGGATCAGCATGGTCGACGACGCGTCCTTCCCCGACGAACATACCGACCGGACCCGGATGCGTCGCTGTGCCATTGATGATGACCGGAACCTGCTTCGCCGTGATGCGCACGCCCGAGCGGACCGTGGCGCTGCGACCGATGACCGAGCGTTCGACATGAGCACGATCACCGATACGCGCATCGCGCATGACGACCGAATCGATCACCACCGCGTTCGAGCCGACGTATCCTTCGATCTGGGAGGCTCCGAGAATACGAGCGCCCGATTCTATGACGGCGCTCTGAGCGATGTAAGCGCGTTCGTCGATGTGCGCATCGGCAGCGACCGAACCGAGGATCGCCCCTTCAGAGAGGAGCTCTACGGCATCGATCAGATCGTACGGCTTACCCACATCGAGGATGCGCACGTCCGAGATGCAGATCTCGAGCGGATAGTGCGCATCGGTGAAGTACTGCGGCGCTGAGATCTCACGCTCACCATCAGCCGTACGCACATAGTAGCCCTGCTTGTCGATTCGTTCGAGCAGGACGTCGGCATCGAGCACCGCCGTACCCATCACCGCAAGATTCGACGGAGGAGTACGCGGCTTCTCGAGGATCTCGACGACCTGACCGTCCTCGACGCGAGCGACGCCGAAGTCCGACGGGTTCTTCACACGTCGCGCCGCAACCGCCCCGAAGGCCCCGGGAGCCGAAGCGGCCTTGATCAAGTCAGGGATGAGCGGACGGTCCGAGAGGTTATCGGCGAGGACGAGTACGATACGCGAGCCTCGGATGTGATCGCGCGCACAGTCGATCGCATGAGCAGGCCCTCTCGGATCATTCTGGAGGGCGTACGATACGCGCGCACGAGGATAGTGCTCTGACACGTAGCGCTTGATCGGATCCGTCGTCTCATCATTCGTGACGATGACAAGATCTTCGATGCCCGCATCGAGGAGTTCCTCGATCCGATACGCTACGAGGGGTTTACCGCAGACCTCGAGGAGGACCTTAGGCGTCGAACGCGAGAACGGCTCCATACGCGTACCTTTTCCAGCCGCGAGTATGAGTCCTTTGAGCGGCTTGTGGATGAGACTGTCGAGCGCAGAGGCGAGCTTGGCCGGATCATGACGCATCGTGAGAACCTTGTTCCACTCCTCGACGACCGACGCACTCAGGAAGGCTCCGCTCACCAAACGCATGCGCTCACTCAACGATTCGAGCTCGTCGTGGGAGGGGATGATCGGATCAGAACCCGCATCCTCGTAGCGTTCGCGCACCGCCTCAGGAGGTTCTTGGGTGTTCACGATGAGCGTATCGAAACAGCCCGGCTCGATGATCGCTTCGAGCGCTTCGAGATGGTCTGATACCGAATACGAATCGGTGACGTGCGGTTGCACGGCGAGGTTCGAGACGTACGCCTTGTGCGCGCGGCTCTCGAGAAACGCCTCTTTGAAGCCGTCGATGAGGAAGTGTACGGCCACCGACGTGTAGAGCCCTCCCGGACCTACGACGATCAGATCAGCCGAGCGGATCGCTTCGAGCGCCTTAGGATAGCCACGCGCCCGACTCGAGAGACTGATGGATTCGATCGGAGCACGCTTGCGTTCGATGATGCGGTCTTCGCGCTCCACGATCGTACCATCGGCGAGCCGCGCCCGGATGTGTACGGGATCGAGCGTCGAAGGATACGCCCGACCGCGAAGCCTGAGGAGCTGCGAGACCTGTTCGAGGGCTTCGTCGAAGTCGAGTCCCATCTCGTGGATCGCCGCAAAGAGCAGGTTGCCCAGGTTCATCCCTGGAGCGTACTGTTCGAAGCGGTATTGCAAGACGGATTTGAGCCACTCATCAGAGTCGGAGAGAGCGATCATGCAGTTGCGCAGATCACCCGGAGCGATCATGCCGAACTCGTCGCGCAACGAGCCGGAGCTGCGACCCGAATCGAGCGACGTAGCGATCGCCACGAGCTCGATGTCCCGCGTCTTGAGTGCGGTGAGGAGCAAGCTCATACCGGTACCACCACCGATGCAGACGACTCTCATCGTAACCTCAAGGCCTCCTCGAGTTGGTTATAAATAAGTCGTTCTACGACACCAGCAGTCAACTCTGCGATGCCAACACGCATACCGAACTCGTCCCGGGCTGTTTCGAGTTCGCCTTCGTTCGCGCGCCATAAGGCGAAGGGGAGCTGTTCGGCGTCGTGTACGAGCCGTCCTGCATAGCGCTCCAACGCACTACACCTCCTATACGGGCCAGGCTCGCCCCTGAAGTCGACTACGCGGTAGAGCAAGGATGCGAGTCCCGAGGGGTGTTGGTATGCCATGCGCGGTGCCGAACCACCAGTCATATAAAAACAGTCCTAAAATCCTTTTATCACTATTACAAAGATTTTAATAACATTGGGGGGTGTTCATCAGATGCTTATCATCGATCATGACAGGAGCGCCACGAGCAGAACCGTACCCGCATCCTCATGCACCGCTCTGAGCTCGAAACGAGCACAGGCGATCCTCGCACTCCTCGCAGTCGAGCCGAGCACACCACGAGAACTCGCACGCGCACTCAACGTCCACGAACAAGGAGTCTACTACCACCTCAGACGGCTCGAACACACAGGTATCATCAGAGTCGAGAGCGCGACGAAGAAACGCGGCGTTATCGCGCAACGATACGAGTTGAGCGCCGACGCCATCAGCGTGGTCCTCAGAGAACCAAAGCACCTCCCCACACGCTCGAGCGAACACACGTGGCTCTCGCCGTTCATCGAAGACGGACGGCTCAACGCGCGCATCATCGTCGGAAGCCCCGACCCGCACGGACCCCAACAAGCACGGAGCAGAGACGGATACTTCGGCATGGACCTCGCCCTCTTCCTCGGAACACTCATCACCACCCCGAGTCCAAGCGTATGTCTAGACACCGAAGCGCGCGAACTCGAACACAACCTGATCATCATCGGAGGACCAATCGTCAACACGATCGCCGCAGACGTGAACCACGCAAGCCCGATACGCTTCGACACCGAACGGAAACGGATCGTATCGACGATCAGCAACCGAGAATACCTCGACGAGAGCACCGGAGTCATCAGCGTCTTCGAAAACCCACACGATACCGAGAAACACGTCTTGTGGGTCTACGGACTGCGCAACGAAGGCACACGAGCAGCGATCACCGCCTTCACCCAACACTACCCCGAACTGAGCGAAGGGAACCGGCACGACGGATCAGCATGCCGCGTCGTGAGTGGACTCGACCTCGACTCAGACGGGATCGTAGACGCCGTATCGTTCGCCGAGTAGGACGAGAACCAAGCATTGTAACCATTCTGCAATAGTCATATAAGCTGCGCACTGCACCACCCACCATGACAGACAGAGCCCACTCCTCCACGTACCCACTCACCGCAATAATCTACAGCAACGGAATGGTAGAGCTCGAATCAGAACGTTTCAAAGGCGTGGGAATCGAAATCAGATTCGCCGACCCGACCGACCACACCCGGGTGCCGCCAGATAAAGAGGGGGCACTCTATCGCCTCGAGACCTACCGACCAAACAAAGACCACAAAGGCGTGCTCGGTGGAGTCGCCTGGGTCATGCCCGACGGTTCGATCACACCGTACTGAACCCAAAGCCACTCTGATCACGAAAGCGCACAGAAAAGGATCTCACGCACCGTAACATCCAAATATGCCGAATCATCTCGAACACCATGCTCGATGCGTTCCTCGGCGAGATCATCATCCTCATCAGCATACTCGTGCTCGGCGTACTGCACATCAAGCTCTTCGTACGCCACAGCCCCTACATCAATCCTTAGCCGTGAAAGCGCACGATCTCAGCGTACGTCGACTCGCTGTTGAGCAGGTTCCTGACATTTTTGTAGGCGAGGTGCAACGGATGCGAACCGTTACGCTCACGTTTCAAACCACCGGTGAGGAACTGCCACTGCGGCTTACCTCTCGGAGGGAAGATCGGACCGTAGAACGACGGGCGTTGCACCGAAGCAGAACCCGACGGAAGGCTGACGAGCACACCATAGAGGCGTTTTTTGGCATCTCCCGGTATCACCACGCCCGCATCCTCGAGTTTGGGAAGCCCTCGCTCCTCGTCGGACTCCGACGGTTCGTCTCGCCGTGATGAGATCCGAGCCACAAGAGGGAGCCTGCCGTAGTTCACCGCACGCACATCGCGTCCGAGCTGCGATGAGAGCACTTCGAGGCGTTCATCGGCGCGCTTCCGGAACGATTCTCCGAGTTCAGTGTCGAGTAGATCGTCGAGACGCGGCACCACACCCGGCATCTGGTGTGATGCGATCCAGATCTCATGACCGGTCGGAGCAAGATTCTTTGCAAGCACATAGTGTTCGCCGCTCAGATTCGAGGCATTCATACACGAAAGAGAGCACCTCACCTATATAGTGGTTGTGGGTTCGTGTCGTCACGACGTCGGCACGCCAAGCATCCTCAAAGCGTCACTTCAGGCGAGAAGTCCGCTTGACGGTACCTACGAGTTGACCGAAGGAGAACGTCCAAGGCCGGCGGACTACACGAGCACCAGTGCTATGACGATGAGCAGAACGACAATCACACTGAGCACGAGCGCCCTCTGAGCATACCGCGACCACTCCATACCATACAGAAGGCGCATCCACCTATAAATGCTTGCCCGCAACCTCTATAAGGCACGCACGAGGCTCGCATAAGATGGTCCTCACGGACAAAGAACAGAAGAAGCGGTTCAAAGACATCGCATCACACGACCCCGACGCATACTTCCCGACAGGAGTACTACGCGCAAACGGATTCGAGCGGCGCACGTGCACGACGTGCGGCACGCGGTTCTGGAGCTCAACGCCGCGCGACGTGTGCGGAGATCCCGACTGCACGGGCGGATTCAGCTTCATCGGCAACCCACCCGTCACCGAGCGGTACACGTATCCCGAGCTGATCGAAGCCTTCGCACGGTTCTTCGAAGCGAGAGGCTACACGCCGATCAGACGCTACCCGGTCGTAGCTCGGTGGCGTGATGACACGGACTTCGTAGGAGCATCGATCTACGACTTCCAACCCCACGTCGTATCAGGAGCCGTAAAGCCACCGGCGAACCCACTCACCGTACCCCAGCCGAGCCTGCGCTTCAACGACATCGACAACGTCGGCATCACCGGAAGCCACAACACGTGCTTCGTGATGATCGGACAGTGCGCGTTCACCCCACCCGACGAGTTCGAACAAGACACGTACTTCACCGACCTCTACGAATGGTACACGAAAGGACTTGGCATACCCGCATCCGAACTGCAGATCCACGAAGACGCATGGGCAGGCGGAGGGAACTTCGGACCGTGCATGGAATTCTTCAGCCGCGGACTCGAACTCGCGAACCAAGTGTACATGCTCTACGAACAAACCAGCACGGGACCACGCGAGCTCAACCTCAAAGTACTCGACATGGGTCTTGGAGCCGAACGCAACGCATGGTTCACCCAAGGACGGAGCACGAGTTACGAGACGACGTTCCCAACCGCCGTATCATGGCTGCGCGAGCAGACCGGCGTTACGATCGACGAAGCGCTCGTAGAGAAGTTCATACCCTACGGATCCATGCTCAACGCCGACGAAGTAGACGACATGGACGAAGCATGGGAGCGCATCGCACAGCGCATCGGTATGGACGCACGCGAACTCAAAGACGCGATCAAACCCCTCGCCGCGATCTACTCGATCGCAGACCACACCCGCGCACTGCTCTTCGCCATCGCAGACGGAGCGCTCCCGAGCAACGTACGCGGAGGACACAACCTGCGCGTACTGCTCAGACGAGCACTCAGCTTCAAAGCACACTACGAATGGGACTTCGACGTCCTCGAACTCTTCGATCTGCACGCCGAGTACCTGAGCAGCACGTACCCTGAACTGACGAGCAGCACGCCGAACGTCAAGCGCATCGTAGCCGTCGAGATCGAACGATTCGAAGAACAACGCCGACGCGCACGCAGCATCGTAGAGAGAGAACTCGAACGAGGACTCGACGCGAAGAAACTGCGCGTGCTCTACGAGAGCCACGGCATCACTCCTGAGCTCGCAGCGGACATCGCACGAGAACGCGGAACCGCGATCGAGGTTCCGAGCACGTTCTACGCCGAAGTGAGCGAAGCAGCAGCAGAACGAGAAGACACAACGGATGAGACGATCGCAGCCTTCGAAGGCCTTACGAGCGGAGCGCGGTACTTCGACGACTGGACGAAGCACGGGTTCAACGCACGCGTCACCGGCGTCCACGACGAACTCGTCGTACTCGACGAGACGTACTTCTACCCGACGTCAGGAGGACAGATCCACGATATCGGAACGATCGCAGGACTCGACGTAGTTGACATCACCAAACAAGGATCAGCCATCATACACCGCGTACCCGGACACTCACTGAACATCGGCGATACGGTTGAGTGCACGATCGACGCTGATCGGCGCATGCAACTCGCACAACACCACACCGCAACGCACGTGCTCCACGCCGCCGCACGAGAGATCCTCGGACCGCACATCTGGCAGGCCGGAGCCGAGAAGAAACTCGAAAAGGCGCGTCTTGACATCACCCACTACCAGAGCCTCACACGCGACGAAGAACTCGACATCGAAGAGCGAGCCAACCAGATCGTCGAAGAGGACCACACGGTCGAAAAAGCGTTCGTCACACGAGACGAAGCCGAGAAACGATACGGATTCGTCATCTACCAAGGAGGAGCCGTACCCGGAGACGTACTGCGCATCGTGAAGATCGAAGACCTCGACGTACAAGCATGCGGAGGAACACACGTCGACACGACCGGACAGATCGGAGCGATCAAACTCCTCAGATCGACACGGATCTCGGACGGAGTCGTACGACTCGAATACGCAGCCGGAGAAGCAGCTGAGAACCTGCTACGTGAAGAGCACGACGTGAGGAACACGCTGAGCAGACTCCTCTCATGCGAGCCCGAACAGATACCCGGACGCTGCGAAGAACTCTTCACCAAATGGAAGAAAGCGCGAAAACTCGCGAAGAAAAAGCAGGACGTACCTGCGATGCTCCCGCTCACCTCACTCGAACCCCACGACGGCGATGTGATCGCAGCCGCCTGCTCGATTTTGCAAACGCAGCCCGAACACCTCGCCAAGACGGTCGAGCGGTTCTTGAACGAGCTTCGCTCATAAGCCAGCACCTACTTAAAGCACTCCGACGCATCAGGTTCATGAAGATAGCACCAAACGGCGTACACGAAGAACGCCCACTCTACGACGTACGGCTCACGCGACGAGAATTCGACGAGTTGTGCGCTGGGCTACCGCAGGGACCGCTACACGGAAGCATCGGTACGCGACACTTCTTCATAGACGTGGGGATCGGTATGAGCACTCACTGGCGAACGGTCCGTGACGAATACTGGTTTTCCATCGGAGTAGAAGCGACCACTCCGGGGCCGGATGCGAGCAAGCAAGAATGGGACCGGCACGCGAACGACTACTACCGTCGGCTCGAGGACGCGATCAACAATAGCGGAGTGCGTCCGATCAAAGACAAGATCAATTTGTTCGGGGAGCCCAAAGACATCTTCCTCGGATACGCTCAGACGAGAGTCGAGCCAAAGACCGAAGCAGGCACCAAGCACGCCGCGTAGGCGATGTCACACGACCCAAACAGCCCACACGCGCGAACAACCACATATGCACGGCACGATCAAAACCGGAACACTCACGAACGCACGCGACCCTGAAGGACGAGGATGGTTCATCGGACGCTTCATGGAAGAACCGTACGCGACACACGCGTTCGAAGCCAAGTGGGCAACACACGAGAAAGGAAGCAGAAGAACGCCGAGCGCGAACGATGCGAAGACCATGTGCATCCTTATCAGCGGCAGTTTCGTTCTTCGATTCCCCGATAAGAACACCGAAACTATCCTCAACGAACAAGGAGCATTCGTGTGGTGGGATGCGAACGTTCTGCACACCTACGAAGCGCTCGAAGAGTCGACCGTTCTTACGATTCGATGGCCTTCGAAAAACACGAACGACACAACCCCGAAATAAGCAATGGATGTTTGGTCTAACAACAGGCACTCATAACCGCAAAAGCACACCAGGAACAGTCTGAAACCGAGAACGATCACTTCACGGACGAGTACGAATCGAGCGTCCGCTGGGAACGGCGGTACGAGCGCAAGGCCGACCCTGAGAGCAATTCGAGAACATCGGCCGCGTAGCGACGCTTTGCGTGCTCGGTAACGAAGGCGTAGAGCCTCGCTTCGGAATCGAACGTGATCGCAGTGGCAGTGAGCGCGGCACGAGCAGCTTCGCGAACCACCCAGACACCGAGGGGAACCGAATAGTCATCGGTGATGAGCCTGAGTGCGAGGACTTGCGCTTCGCACTCGCGCGAACGCAAATGTTCGAGAACCGCACGACGCACCGCATAGTAACCCCCCGCTGTTTCCTCAGCATAGTCTTTACGTCCGCGCGGCGTTTCGAAATCGGTCATCACCGAACCGGATGAGACGTGGAGTTCGATGAGTTCATAGGCGAGAGGACCCGGCAAGAGCATCACGTAGAAGACGTTCCCGAAGTGCGATCCGATACGAAGCTCGTATGTGGGAATCGTCTCGCGGAGGAGTTCGCGACGATCAGCATCGCTCAATGCCGAATCAGCAGCGGTGATCGACCAGCGCGTCGGAACCTGTTTTCGTCGTTCTCCAACGCCGATCGCACCGGTCGAGAGGATCTGACTGATACGCTCCTCTCCGAAGCGTCCCGAGAGTTCGACCATCGCATCACGTGCCTTCAGGTCACGATCAGATGCAATCTTTCCTGCGAAGGGATCCTCGCGCATGTGCTCTGATTCTCGAAGCGAACGCAGACGCGCAGAACCACCCGAAGGAGGCGTTCCCGGCTCGAAGGTCGGACTGATACGAGGACGTTCGATCCGCACGTCCATATAATACGCTCGATCAGCGAGCGCAACAGCTTGGAAGACCGCTTCGGGACGCTTCACCTCTGATTCGCGTCGGATCGAGAGCGTACCCATACGGCGTTCGACCTCAGCATCGAACCGCTCATCGTGATCATCAGAACCCGTCACGATGCCCGAGCGCACGTTCGGATACCCGTCGCGACCTACGAAGGGAACCCTGATCGGCTCGACGAACGAGTCTTTCGGAGCAACACGGCTCTTGAGCCGCTGCTTGGCCTTGAGCGGACAGAACTCGACGCCGAAGTACTCCTTGCACCGCCGACCCTTACACACGACGCACGGATACATAGCGTTCGGGAGTCACTGATCGCTCTTCAAGCTTCGCACGCTCTCAAGCAGCTCACGCGCCACATCATCAGGCTGGCGTCCGACGATCCGCTCGCGTTCGAAGAGCTCGAGACCCACGCCATCACGCACGAAGAGGAAGCTCGGAGAACTCGGCGGGAAGGAGAAGCGCTCGCGCATCCGCTGCGTCGCCTCGCGATCGACACCGGCAAAGACCGTGACGACCTCACAGGACTCTTCTTCGAGCACCTGTGCGAGCGCAGGCCGGGCCGACGCACCGACACAGCCGCACAGCGAGTTGAAGAAGACGATCGAGAAGCCCGAATGACCTTCAAACCACGAATCGACCGCTTCAGGAGTGGTAAGCTGAACACATCCCATCGATGCGACCGCACTGCGGCTGCGTTCGAGAGCTTCATCATACGCTTCGCTCATACGAACCGACCCGGTCATGCGAATAAAAGGTTTATGTAGGGACGAACCATCCGCGACGGCGATGAAGCCAAGACGCATCCTCACCATCATCCTCATCGTAGTCCTCGGACTCGTGCTCCTCGAAGGAGCCGTGAGGATCGCAGGGTTCGTCAGCGTCGTATCGACCGGCCTCACCATACACACATCAGCAGACGACGTCGTCATCGATGCTCCGGGAACCGTACGCTTCGAATACACAGCGCTCAGCCCCCTCTTGTGCCGTACGAGCTGCGAAGCCCAGCTCATCAGGCACGATACGAACGAGGTCATCGCACGATCAGAGCTCGGAGCGTTCTCGAGCGGTTCGATCAACGCATCGATCCCATCAGAATCATCGCTCAAACGCGTACCCGTACAACTCATCCTCACGTGTACGACCGAGCAGACACAGTACTGTTCGATCGACGAACAGGTAAGCGCTGACATCGCCATCGTACACTTCGACCTCGAAGACGAACAGCACGCGATACGAACGTTCGTCCTCGAAGAACGCGAACGGCTCGAAGAAGAATTCTCCGAGCATCCGGGACTTCTCCAAGCCCTCAGCCGACTGAGCGAACCCTACGAGCACATCGCCGACCTCGCGCGAGACGAGCACGAAACCTACACACGGTCGATCGAGCGCTTCCTTACAGGATTACGAGCCGAAACGTACACACATCCACCCGATGTTCCTCAAGCCGTGCGCGCATGGAGACGCGAAGAAGACGCACATCCACGAGCCGTTGAGCTGAGCGAGCGGATCGCAGAGCGACTCACCATCCTCTATCCGTACCGCTCTAGGTACCAAGACGACCGAGCCGGATTCGAGAACCTGACGCGAACATACCGAGCACTCGACACGAGCGCAGTACGAGCGCACGAAGCACTCATACGGATCGACGAAGAGCTCGATCGCATCGAAGGAGCACACGAACGCTCGATCCTCACCGGAGCATACAACAGCGCACAGTCAACGACACGGCAATTCGAAGCCGTATGCGCGATCCTCAACACGAGCTGTCCCGAACCGATCGAAAGGCCCGAGACGATCAGAGACGCATACGAGTTGAACAAGCAGTTATGCGAACGCGTAGCGCTCCACCACGAAGACCCGTACGCAGAACTCCTCGCAGAGGCGAACCTGACGTACGAAGATGCCGACGAGATGTACAACATCACCCACATACGGGAGAACGCAACATTCCGCCAGCTCGAGCGAGCCGTACTCACGAACCTGAGCCTCGCATCGAATCTTACGCTCGCAGAACGCCTCGCTATGCGCATACCGCTCGGAGCAGCGTACTGTTCCGAACCCCTCGAAGCCGTATCGATCGGACTCCCGCTCTTCACTACGAGAAGCGAAGCCGTGGCGATCGACATCTTGGGCGAGCGCACGTGCGCGCTCGGAACGTGTGAACATGAAGCACACGCACCAGTACTCTTCATACACGGACACAGCATCACCAAGAGCACCGACCCACGATACAACCTGCAAGGACTCACACGGCTCGCCCACGCCTTCGAGGCACACGGATATCTCTATGCAGGACACCTCTTCCCCACCGCAACACGAGACATCGAACGCTTCGAAGCACCCGTATCGTTCACCGCAACGTACTACGTGAACAGCTACGAAGAAGAAGGAGAAGTACGGCTCAGAACGTTCAAGAGCGAATCGATCGAAACGTACGCGCTCAGGCTCCGCGAAGACATCGAAGAAGCAAAGCGGATCACAGGGTCAGATAGAGTCGTGATCGTAGCGCACAGCATGGGAGGACTCGTAGCACGAAGCTACCTCGACCTCTTCGGTAGCGAGAGCGTCGAGCGTCTGATCATGATCGGAACGCCGAACCAAGGGATCGTTGAGCGGACCGAACGGCTCTGCCCCATCCTCGGAGCGAGTCTTGAATGCAGAGATATGACGAGAGGATCCGTATTCCTCCGTAGGCTCAACCAGCAACCACTACCAGACATCCCTATCCACATCATCGCAGGAGACGGATGCGACTTAGGGGACGGAGTCGTAGCGCTCGAGAACGCACTCCTTGAAGGAGTCGACACAACGATCATCAACGGCACGTGCATCGGCATCGAAACCCTCCACTCACACCTCATCGACCCACGTGTACACCCTGAAACGCTCGAGATCATCGCCACCCAGCTGAGCCGATAGCTTTTAGAGGACGACGCGATTCTAAAAGATATGAGTCTCGTCGAAGAAGGATACGAACGCGCGCTCGCATCGCTGCGCTCGAACGCGACCGAACTCGGATTCAGCGCGAGCCCGGAACGCCATGTCAACTACTTCTCCGTATGGAGCCGAGACCATTCGATCTGCGCGCTCGCAGCGATCACCACCGAAGACGAAACGCTCATCAGAGTAGCCAAACGAGGCATACTTGCGCTGCTCAGACGACAAACGGAGAACGGACAGGTACCCTCATACATCGAGATCGAAGGACGACGCAAAGTCATGGGAGGCCTGGGAGCGATCACCTCGGTCGACTCGAACCTCTGGGTGATCATCGCCGCAGCACAGATCTACCGGCAGACGAAGGATCGCAGGCTCATCTCAGATGCGAACATCGAACGCTACCGCGCGCTCGGACGACTCCTCAAAGCCTTCGATAGCAACGACTGCGGACTCATCGAAGTACACGTAGCCGGAGACTGGGCTGACATCTTCAACCGCTACTACCACGTCCTCTACGACGAAGCGCTCTACTACCAGGCGCTCAAGAGCCTCGCCTACCTCTACGAAGAGAAAGCCGAACGCACGAAAACCATGGACCCAGCACTCCTCAGGCGACGCGCGAAACGCCTGCGTAAAGACGCGGCACGCACGAAACGAAAGATCAACCGAACGTTCTGGTTCACACCGGAAACGATCGAACGCGTACGCGAAGAATACATGATCATCAACGAGATCGAAGGATCGTTCAAGTACTACATGGGTCATATCATGCCGTTCAAGATGTACTGGGAACACCACTTCGAAAGCTTCGGCAACACGCTCGCCATCCTCACCGACGTAGCAGACGATACGAAACGCGATTCGATCATCAACTACGTCTTCGAGAACTCGATCGACCAACCCTGCCCGCTCACCGCGATGAGCCCACCCGTCTTCCCCAACGAAGTCTCATGGCAATTCATCTATGCAGAACGCGAAAAGCCCTACGAGTACCACAACGGAGGCATCTGGCCTATGATCGCAGGATTCTGGATCAAAGCGCTCGTCAAAGCAGGACGCCATGACGACGCGCGCAAACAACTCGAACGACTAGCGAGCGTGCTCGCACAACAAGACTGGCAGTTCCACGAATACCTCCATGGAAAAACGCTCGAACCCATGGGACGCACGAACCAAGCGTGGAGCGCCGCAGGATACATACTCGCCTATCACGCCGTAACCAAACACGTACAACTCTTCCCATGACACGATTCACACGAGCCATCGCACACGCAGGCCGCGGACTCGCCGTAGGAGTAGCAGACCTCGTACCCGGCGTGAGCGGAGCGACGATCGCACTCATACTCGGCATCTACGAGAAACTCATACTCGAGATCTCGGGACTCATCAGACGACCCCGAAGATTCTCGGATCTGCGCGAGAACCTCACACGCGACTGGACGTTCCTCATACTCACCGGCATGGGAGTTGCAACAGCCGTACTCCTCGGATCGCACATCATACCACGACTCGTAGCGAACCATCCGCTCATCGTATTCAGCCTCTTCTCAGGACTCATCGCGAGCAGCGCCGTCATACTCGCACGCGGAGTGCACGGAACCAAGCGGCAAACGTTCTGGCTCATCAGCGGCGCGCTCATCGGAGCAGGAATCGCCATGAGCCCGGTCGGCATCGACGTACCCGTAACGAATACATCGACGATCATAGCAGGATTCTTCGCCATCGGAGCCATGCTCATACCCGGAATCTCAGGAAGCTATGTCCTCGTACTCCTCGGATACTACACGCACGTGTTCACCGCGATCAGCACGTTCGACATCGGATTCCTCTCGTTCTTCGCACTCGGAGCAGCAGGAGGAGCGCTCAGTGCCGTCACGATCATCTCACGACTCCTCAAAAAATACCACACGCAGACGATGCTGTTACTCATCGGACTCGTAGCAGGAGCCCTCGGACGACCCTTGGGCATCGCTGTTGAAGCAGCAAGCACGAGCAGCGACATCATCGTGCTCGTAGGAGTGTTCTGCGTAGGAGTCCTGCTCACCACGCTCCTTATGCACCTCGGTACGAGACGATCATGATGGACGCCGATACCGCAACGACACTCGTAGGAAGACGTGTCACGCGCATCGTTCGCATGAGCGGAGGCGTCAACAATCCGACGTACGAGTTCACCTGCGAAGATGGATGGGTCGGAATCCTCCAACTCATCAGTCCGCGCTATCCAAAAAAGGCAGAACGCGAAGAGAACATCGCATCATACCTCTCCGAGATGAAGATCCCTGTAGCGCGCATCATCCGTAGCGATACGAGCAAGACACTCATCGAAACCGACTACATCATCAAAGAACGTCTTCCGGGCACAACACTACGCGATTCGAAGATCCCACGCGAACACGTAGCGAAACTCTACGAGCAGATCGGATCCATCCTGAACCGGATGCACGCGGTACGCTTCGGATCATTCGGAGAACTCGAATTCACAGGCACGAACCCAGAGGTACGCTGTGAGAAGCCGACGTATCGAGAAGCAGCATACGAAGAGCTGCGTACATACATCGAAGCGCCGACGCCGTTCTCCTCATACCGCGAAGCGCTCCTCGAATGGCTCGAAAAGAACATCGGCGTGTTCGGAGCGGAAATCACGCCTCGACTCACGCATAACGATTTCGCGAACACCAACATCATGGTCGAATCAGGAACCGTAACGGGCATCATCGACTTCGATAACCTCGCATCATCGAACCCCGTATACGACCTCTACCGACTCCACCACCACCTCGAACCCTCGTTGACACCGCTCGCCCTCGAAGGATTCTCCCGCACGTATACACACGAACTACCCGACAACTTCGACGAACACGTATCCTTCTACCTCACAACCCACTGCCTCGCCTACCTCGGCTGCTGGCAAGGGATCGAAGACACCTACGAGCCGGAAGAACTCGAACGATTCATCGAAACCATGCACGCAGACATCCGAACGATCCTCACACGATCGTTCACACACGAGCCCTGATCAGTCACGAGCCAATACGACGACCATCTCGAAGTGATTCGTACCAGGGAACATGTCGAAGACGCCGACGCGTGTGATACGGTATCCTTTCAAGTAGGCGAGATCACGAGGAGCAATGATCGGGTTACACGATACGTAGACGATGTGTTCAGGTCTCAAGAGCGCGAGCGCACGCACGGCCTTCTCAGACATTCCGGCACGCGGAGGATCGGTGATCACCGTCACCTTCTCAGAAGAGAAACGCTCGAGCACCGATGCATCGTCACAGATGGCTTCTCCACGGATGCCGTTCGCACGCAGATTCTCAGCTGCGATCGAAGCAGCACCCTCATGCGATTCGACGACACGAACGTTCTCGAACGAAGAGCCGAGCGTACAGGCGAACGAGCCTACGCCACCGTAGAGGTCGATGAGCATGCCCGAAGCATCTGAGAGCGAGTCGCGGATGAACAGGTGCATCTCTTCGGCAATCTCGAGGTTCGTCTGGAAGAACCCTTGGATGTGTACCTTGAGATGCGCATCGGCAAGCGTCGCATCGAGCACGTCAGAACCCTTGATGACGTCGTAGTCCGAGGCGACCGATACGTCGCTCTGAGGATCCGTATAGGTGATGAGCACGTTGGTGACATCCGATGATCGCGCGAAATCCTCGATCGCGCTCCGCGCACGATCGATGTCGCCCTTGCGGTTGACTACGAACGAGACCGAATCGGAATCGAGGGATCGGATCACCGCATAGCGCATCGTACCAAGACGGTTCTTGAGCGTGAACGGATCGAAGCCTACGAACCGCTCACGGACCTGAGCGAGGATGCTATTGATACGGCTGTTCGCAGAACCTACGCGTTCGAGATCGACGAACGAATCGAAGGACTCGCGCATACCGATCCCTCCGTCGAAAAACACGAGATCGACACGGTTCCGGTATCCTTCGCCGCGGCCTGAGAACGATTCGATACGGTCGTGCATGAGGATACGCCGTGCCTTCTCAACCATACTATCCATACGCCGCGGCCGACGTCCAAAGTTGAAGAGCTTTACGATGGCAACCCTTAAGAGCACGCCCGATTCGTCCACGACATGAAACGAGATGTGCTCGGCATCCTCTCCGTCGTACTCGCAGTCATCGCAGCCCCGATCGGACTCATCGTCAGCATCGTATCGCTCCTGCGCAACAAAAGCGCACAGCGAAGCATCGCCCTGCCGATCGTGGGGATCGTCGTAAGCATCGTCATGCTCCCTGTGATCGTCGTATCGCTGGGAACCGTCGGATACCTCTTCGCCTTCGAAGGACCTGTGGAATCGGGTGAAGATTCAGAATCGTTCTCGAGCCTCGCCGAATGCCTCACGAACAACGGCGTCGTCATGTACGGATCGGACGGATGCCCTGCGTGCAGGAACCAGAAGCTGATTTTCGACGACTGGGATGCGATCGAATACATCGAATGCGATAAGGACCGCGACGCCTGTCAACGCGCCGGGATCAGATCGATACCCACCTGGGTGCGCGCAGACGAGGTCCTCGTCGGCATGCAGAGCGCAGAGCGCCTCGCAGCCTTCGGTGGATGCGACGTATAAGAAACGCTTAAGACACGCATGGATCACCATCGTTCATGCGTCTCATACACGTACTGCCCTTCATAGCGCTCGCCATAGCGTTCGTCATGCTCGCATGGGGCGTGCAAGACACCGAGGTCGTATCGTACATGATCACCAACGTCGCGATCGACGAAGGACTCGTCATCGAAGGCGTCCTCACGCTCGATAATCCGGGCCGCATACCCGTACCCGTGCAAAGAGTCACGTATGAGGTTGCGACCGATGCAGGCGTCATCGCACACGGAGAACTCGACGGATGGCTCTTGCGTCCGGGAACGAGCGATACCCAGATGAAGATCACGTTGACCTCTGAGAGCGTTCTTACCGCCCTGAGAACCACAGGGGATGAGATCACCGTATCAGGAGACATCCACGTGCTGTGGGGAACCCTGCCCTTCTCGGACTCGTACACGGTACGCGATGCGATCAGAACGCTCGTCGATACCATCGGAGGACCCGTATGATCCTCATACCACCCTCGGAAGGGAAGCGAACCGGCGGAGACGGAGCACCGATCGACGCGAAGGCTCAGACGCGCGAGTTGCTCAGACGCTTCGCGAAGGCGCGCGACCACGCACAGATTCTCGGAGTACGAGGAGAAGCCCTCGCACGAGCGCTCGAAGCGAACCAGACGGTTCTGAAGGCTCCGACGATGCCGGCGATCGAACGCTACACGGGCGTATTCTACGAAGCCCTCGACTACCAGAGCATGAGCGAACGAGCACAGGCGTACTGCGATGCGAACGTACGCATCGTATCAGCGCTCTTCGGACTCATCTCACCACGCGATATGATCCCGGAGTACAAGCTCAAGATCGAGAAACTCGAATCCTGGAAGATATGGAAGCCGGCCAACTCGAAAGCCGTCGAAGGATCGTTCGTCATCGACGTCCTCCCCAAAGCTCATGCGCGCGCCGTACACTATGATGAGGGTGTCCGCGTCGAATTCATCGGAGCGCACGGAAAAACCCTCGGACACCTGGGCAAACACATCAAAGGACGGTTCGTCAGGTGGCTCTGCGAACACGAGACGATGAACCCCGAGGACTTCACCGGATTCTCAGAAGAGGGATTCGAGTGGAACGGCACGGCGTTCGTGAATAGCTTTTAATACGGTCATCAGCCGGGGAGCGTATGCTCGATAGGATCCAGCGTGCAGGCCTCGGAGCCCAGTTCAAAGACACCCTCGGACTCGTGAAGACGACACTCACGGTCTTCGGAGCGGACGCTGATGTGAAGAAGCCGATCATCGGCATGATCGTACTCGACGTCATACTCGTATGGCTCGTCCTCGGAGGATTCACGCTGGCGCTCTTCGCAGGCATCGGAGGCGTAGGAAGCATCGGCATACCTATACTGCTCATCTTCCTCGGTATCATGATCTATCCATTCAGAGTGTTCTATGACGCGTTCCAACGCGCAAAAGTGAGTGCGCTCGGATACGACGTCGCACGAGGAGAAGACGCGACGATCCCCAAAGCCAAGGAGCGGATCAGACCGATCAGAGGAACGCTCTTCATGCTCGGACTCATCGACATGATCGTCAACATGATGAAGAGCCGCTCGAGAGGCGGAGGGGGAATCGTAGGCATCATCGTCACGATCCTCGTAGCCGTACTCGCCGAAGTATGGGATCTGATCAGCAACTTCCTGTTGCCCGCCGTCGTCATAGAACAGAAAGGACCCAAACACGTCGTCTCAGAACTCAAAGAACTCAAACGCAACATACCCGCAGCCCTCGTAGGAGTGCTCGGCTTCGACGCGTTCGGCATGATCGCCAAACGACTCGTATTCGGAGTCTACCTCGTACTCGGAGGCATCGGCATCGTACTCCCCCTCTTCCTCTTCGGAGCCAACCCTATCACGCTCACCACGACGCTCGTAACGCTCACGCTCATCATACTCGCCACCGCGATCATCAGCAAGACAGTGCTCGGAGCCAAAACCATCTATTTCACGCTCTTCTACATGGCGCTCCTCCGACCGCACGAGATCAACGCTTCGATGAGCGACGCGTGCACCAACCTGCTCCCGACCGAAGTAGCACGCGCCGCACAAGCACAGAGCCAGCCTGCGGATCAACCAACCCCTGGTCAAGCACCCGCAAGCGAATCGGAATCCGCAGAGCCATCCACACGATCCGCAGGGGGACCCACTGCGGCACCTGAAGCGCTCGTCACCGCAGTACGCGCCATGCGAGGCAAAGGAGGCACCGATGACCAGATCAGCGCGTTCCTCACCCGCAAAGGATACAGCGAAGACATGATCAGAGACGCGCTTACACGTGCGTAGTTCGCATACTCTCAGAACACGAGTTCACTTCGCGGCGTAGCGTGCGACATCTGCATCCATAGGTATGATACGCTCAGAGGGATCGAATTCGACGTAGCCCAGACCGCACGCTTTGAGCGCATGTAGATCGGAAGGGTTCGGCGCGAGACGCGAAGCGAGGAGTCCTTCGACCCGAGATCCGATGCGGGCCGAACACGACGAGGTGAGCGAGCGGTTAAGATTCGATTCGAGCATACCAGCATCGACACCGAGACGTTCTGCGAGCGCAGCGATGAGCCGGTCCTCTCCGAAGAGCGTTATACGAGTCTCGGCATCGCCATACGCTCCGGTAGACAAACAGTGACGTACGAGCGTGAAGAACGCATACTCATCCTCGCTGATGCGACCGATACGTTCGAAAAACGCAGGAACCGAATTGGAGAAGACGCCTCGTTCGAGGAGTCCGTGCCGGACGCTGTAGACGCCGCGGATCATGGTCTGTTTCCAAGCACTACTCCCTTATACATCTTGCGTTCGGAAAAGCGAGAGGATATAAGCAGACCACAAAGACGCACGGTATGGGTCGGCTCCAACTCAAAGAACGCATATCCAAACAGAACAAGCGGATCGTCTCGTTCGCCGTGCTCTTGGGTATCGTGCTCGCCCTCCAATGGCTCTCGACGATGTTCTCGGCTCCGCAGATCGCGCTACGCGTCCTCGAGACGATCGTCTTCACCACAATCGTCTTCTTCGCTGCGAGCATCATCGCACGGCTCACGACCAAACCGGTGCAGAGCCTCATCGACGACGTAGAGGTCGAAGCACGACTCATACTCTCCAAGCTCTACTCGATGGGTATCTACATCTCCGCGTTCGTCGTCGTACTCGTACACCTCGGCGTGAGCGCGAACAACATCACGCTCGTGCTCGGATTCGCAGCGACCGGATTCGCATTCGCCATCAGAGACATCATCAGCGCATACATGGTTTGGTTCGTGCTGCTCACCAAGAAGCCGTTTCGCATCGGAGACGTCATCCTCATCGACGGAACCCTCGGAGTCGTACAGCACATCGGCACCTTCCACGTCCTCATCGACCCGACGCCCAAGACCCACAGCGATTACGTGCGCGTGCCCAACGTCCTCTTCATCCAAAAGAGCCTTCAGAACTACGGGAAGGATCCGATCCCCACACGGTTCGAAGTACATGTCAAGGGCGTTCCGGCATCCTTCGACAAGAAGGCACGGGTACTCGAACAGGAGCTCGAACGCTACGCAGCCTCCATCAGCCTCGATTCGAAAGACCGCAGCCTCATCGTAGCCTGCGACTATACATACGCTCTCGACGAGAAAGTCGAAGCGCAACGAGCCGTCGCTCACGCTGTCGTGCGCGCCTTCAACGTAAAACAAGTCTGATAACTCTTAAAACAGAATACTCCGAACACTCTCATATGGCACTCACCCCTTCGACGATGGTTGAACTCGGTACCCGCGCACCCGGATTCTCGCTCAACGAACCGCTCACCAACAGACAGGTATCGTTCGAGGACGTTCGTGGAGAGCGAGGAACGCTCGTCATGTTCATCTGCAACCACTGCCCGTACGTACACCATGTGCAGGCAGAACTCGTACGGCTCGCTCATGACTATTCGGAGCAGGGTATCGGCATCGTCGCGATCAGCAGCAACGACGTCGAGAACTATCCGGATGACAGCCCGGAGAAGATGGCTCGAGAAGCCCGAGACTACCCGTTCCCCTACCTGTACGACGAGACGCAGGACGTCGCCCGCGCGTACCATGCGGCATGCACACCCGACTTCTTCGTCTACGATAAGAACGACGAACTCATCTACCGTGGACAGTTAGATGCGACGCAACCCGGAAAGGGAACGCCTGACGGAGCGGACCTTCGCGCAGCGCTCAGAGCGCTCCTCGCCGGCGAACCTCCCCTCGAGGATCAGAAGCCGAGCGCCGGATGCAACATCAAGTGGAAACCCGCCTAGCTGAGTGCGACGTACGCTGAGATCATGATCGCGAAGGCGAACACGAGTCCTGAAGCGAGGTGCACGTACCACACGAACCGATAGAATCCTGCAAGGCGGTGACGAACCTTCCCTTGCGAGAGCCTCCGAGCGAGCACGGTCGTAGGAGCGAACTCGAGGAGCACTCGCCCGGCAGGCGTGAGAAGCTTGGGATGCTCAGTGCCGATGCGCGCATGGAGCACGTGGAGCACTACGAGCGAGACCAAGAAAACCGCAATGCTCACAAATATCATGATCCCAGGGTCGCGCGTATACACGCGTAGAGTGCTCGGTCGGCATCGAACACATCAGAGCGCATACGCGCGGTGTTCGAGAAGAAGCGTACTCCAATCGAAAGAAGAGATCCGATCGTACGAATCACACGTACGAAACAGTGGAAAACAACGATCCTGACACCATATACCCGCATATCAGAAGCTCCTCTGAGCCGTTTAAGAGTTCTCTGCTCAGACCCGCTATCATAAAAAGAGAAGGTCCCTCATGCGTCTCATGATACGAGCAGGCATACTTGTGATCACACTCGCAGTCGCACTGAGCGGCTGCTTCGGATATGACCCCTTCGCCAACGACACCATACGGTTGAGCGCTTCGAACGCGGTCGCAGCCGTAGGTGACGAGGTCACGTTCACCGCAGAACACGAACGGGGAGACGCACGCATCACGATCGAAGAAGCAGAGCAGCAGATCACCCCACCGCAGACGATCAGAACGCTCCCAGTACTCGACGGAGCGAGCATATTCATCGACGAACGAGCAACACTGACCGTACCGCTCGAGCAGGGACGCAACCGAGCGCTCGGACGAGACATCTACCGTTACGACCACGAAGACACCGTGCTCGGATGGGGTGGTGAGCGCGTGCATCTCACCGAGAGCGGATCGCTGCGCGTCAGAACAGGAGAAACACCGATGAACCGTGACGGCATCGTCGATGCGACGTTCACGATCACGATGCAAAGCGGCTCCGAACAGACGGTAACCCTCTCACTCGGGGAGCGCAAGACCGTCTCCTTGGACGGTCAGAGCGCGACGCTCGAGATCATCGACGTCACTATGGGATCCAGCCGCCTCGAAGAGCTCATCGTACGAGCAGAGTACTCGGTACCGTTCTTCGGAACCCGGTCGGTGGACCTCGACTTCGGCATCGGAAGCGGAAAATGGGTGAATACCGGTTTCAGTAGCTTTGAAGTCTACCTCACCGACGTGACGTACTCGCTGCATGCTGACGGGGACTCGCCAGTCTACCTCGAATCGGACTCGGACGAACACCAGCTCGTCATAGGACGGCCCGTAACTCTCGATGGCACGACGATCCTGCCGCTCGAACTCACTTCAGGAGCGAGCACAGGTGCTACGGTACTTCTCAACCCGACGGTTCTGATCATCGGAGAGAGCGTCGTACGCTATCCTGATGAAACACTGGCGATCGACTACACCCTCGACCAGACGACCGCGAGTTTCACCGAAGACAACTCGGACAGCGTATTCGGCACCTACCGTATCGAAGGAACCACGATCATCGACACGTACAGCATCGAACGCGTGAACGAAGACTCATCAAGCGCAACGTTCCGCTTCAACGTAGCAGGAGACTACACGGCTCAGGCTACTGTCACGGACCAGGGCGTACTCGTAGGAGAAGCGAGCACGTCAGTGCTCATCACGTGACGGGAGCCGCATATCTGAGACCGAGCTTGTGAGCGGTGCGTTCTCTGAACGATTCGGGTTCGAAACCCAAATCCTCAGGACGCACGAGCGTATACGTGCTCGCTCGCGAACGCTTACCGATCACCGTCGGCGCATAGTGGCGGTGAACACCGATGATCGGAACGCTCCGACCACCCTGACGCGGCACGTAGTACGCCCATACCTCCTCGTCATCGACCGAAGCACTCCCAACCGTACGCAGCACCTGCTGAGTGGCTCTTTGGAAGCTGAACGACTCGAACTCTCCGAAGCGGTTCGGCTGCAGCTTCGTACCCCGAAATCCGAGGATCCTCGTCAACCCACCGACCGCATCCGGCATGTACGCCGACGCATGAGCCACGACGATCGCGGGCTGAGCGAGCGTTACACCCTGATCGGAGAGCACCGGTTGCTGACTCTCGCGCATCATCACATAGAAACTCGGGAAGCGCGGATCCTCGCCGTTACCCATCGAGAGCTTGCCCATGTAGAAGTCTACGAACGAACGCATCTTCCACGCTCCGACCGCAAGCGCGCTCGTAAGTGTCGCCTTCGTGCCGATGCCGCCCGGAGGTGTGCCAACCGGAGGCATGTAGCTCTTCGTGATGTCGTCCATCGTAATCTCAGGGTAACGCTCGGGGAGCCGTTCGATCTTGCGATGCGCGTTACGCCGGTTCTTGACGATACTCACGGCAATATTCTCGAAAGGCACGTTAGCGATGCGACGACCTGAGAGAACATCCGAATGAGCGATAACCGTCATGTTATCTTGTGTGAGCGCACGACGGACGGCATCCGAAAAATATTCTTCGCTCATCGGTTCTTCTCGCTTGGAAACGATGGGTTTGCTCTGGGCATCCTGGTAGACCATCTGTGGCAAGAACGCCTGGCTCTTGAACCGGTGTAACGTCGGCGAGCCATCGAACCGATAGAAGGTTCCCGGAGCGTTCTCGTCGAACACATCGACGAACGGATCCCCGGAACGGACGGATGCGAGAGCTGCGAACACACCTTCGTAGCGGGCTTCGATGATCGTCTTGAGAAGAACGCTCTCAAGAGACTTGGGGAGCGCCATACCACCTGGTTCCGATGCTCCTTTTTATAGCTATGTTCGGATCACTACCGCATAGTAGGCCTCGATTCGATCGGTATCGAACGCCTCAACTGGCGTTTCGGCATCACGATCGTAAGCGTATCACGTGAGAAGAACGCACGAGTTCCATCGATATCCACACCGGTCGGAATCGCGAAGCGGCGTTCGAACCCTGAGAACCGATCATCGACCATGTAGAGCGTATCCTCATCCCCGATGAAGGTCACGCTCCGGTCGACGCGCACGAAGAGCACACCCGCATCCACGTCGACATGGACGCGGTGCCGGTCAACCCCGGGCAAGCCTATCTCAAGACGCACGCTCGACTCAGTCTCATACCTCCCCTCAGAACGGTCTTTCGGACGCCACGAAGGCGTATCTCTCGCTTCATGCACCACATTTCCCTCAAGCAACATACCGCCACCCCCACAAGGTACGTGTAACGGAGCCTTAAGAGCCTTACGAACACTCACGTCTTAAGATTCCACCCGCGCACAACGAGCGTGTACGTCACAGCGAAGAGCGCAACGCTCACAAGCACCAAGATACCCAGGCCTATGAGCGGATCAGAATCGCGGATGCCGAGCATACCATAGCGCATTCCCGAGATCATGTAGAAGATCGGATTGAGCAGAGTGAGTTGAGCCATCGTATCGGGAACCATGCTCAGCGTATAGAACACTCCGCCGAGGAAGGTGAGCGGTGTCACGACGAAGTTGATGAAGATATTGAGCTGATCCCATGTCTTCGACCACAAGCCGACGATCACACCGACGCATGCGAAGCTGAACGCGGTAAGACCAGCGTAGGCGATCACAAGACCCCAGTGGTGCACAGGGGGAAGCGTCAGCGAAGCATCGAACGCGAAGAACACCAAGGCGACGAGGATCGTTCCTCCCACGAGAAAGAAGCCTCGCAGCATCCCAGCGATGATATGGGCGAGCGTGAACTGGAGCGAAGAGATCGGCGCGAGAAGAATATCGGTGATGTTACCGAAGCTCCTCGACGCATAGAGCGAACCCGAAGGATTCGAGTACGAACCGTTGATCAGGTTCTGAACCATCAAGCCAGGCAGGATGAAGAGCAAGTAGGCGATGTCGACATCGAGAACGATACGCGAACCGATGGCCACGCCGAAAATGAGGAAGAAGAAGAGCGTCGTGATCATCTGCGGGAAAATCGTATTGTTCGGAACCACGAAGAACCTGAGGAACTCGCGCTTGGTCAGCGTATAGAACCCATAGGTGTTTCGCATCCTCCACGGACCGGCGAACCACCTATAAACCTTACCGCCTGTGATGGATGCGATCACGGACGTGGTGGCGATGACGAGAACGACGACCACGGTGCGGGATCCGGTCGTGAAGGTGATGGCGATGACGAGAACGACGGATCAGCCAGAACACGAAGAACCACACGAAGAACGTAGCGACGAATCCTACGAACTCTGAGAACCCCACAGCAGAGGTTATCAAAGCTGGAAATCCTACCATCGAAGCCGCGAGCACACACCACTCACCACACTGAGGCACTGAAGGTGCGAAGACCACAAGTGCAGTAAGGACTCCTGCGAGCATGATCGATAGTACGAGCCTCATACTACGTACTGAACGCTTCGGGGTTTTAAACCGTGCGGTCCAAAAGCCGCCTGAAGATGCTTTCGAGCTTGTCTTGGTCGACCTGAACGTTCACCGCATCCGGATACACCTGGAGGGCGTGGCGTAGAACCCTGTTCTGATCCTTACGAGGACAGGTGATCGTCAGCTTCGAACCATCAACATCCACGTCAAGACCGTCAAGATCCATAATCCGAGGAGGACTCTCGAAGAAGAGGATGATCCTGCTGCTTCCGAACTCCTCAAGCATACGGCTCGTCCGCTGAACAGTACGCAAACGCCCCTCGTCGATGATTGCGATACGATCCGCGAGTTGTTCAGCCTCCTCTATGTAGTGCGTCGTGAGGATGATCGTCTTACCCCGACTCTTGAGTTCGCGGACGAACCACCACAACTCGTAACGCGATTCGATATCAAGACCCGCTGTCGGCTCGTCGAGAATGATCACATCAGGATCGTGGATGAGCGCCTTGACGATCGACACCTTACGCTTCATACCACCAGAGAGTTGTCGGAACGTCGCCGAGCGCTTCGAAGTGAGACCGAAGTCTCGCAAGTGGCGTTCGATGAGGGCATCGGCGTTGCGGATCCCATGATACCCTGCCTGGTATCGCAAGATGCGCTCGACCGGAAAATAGAGGTCGCCTTTCGGCTCCTGCTCAGAGAGACCGATACGGCTCTTGGTCGTAACAGGATCAACGGTAACATCCACACCTAACACGGTGATGGTACCGGAGGTGATCGTCGAAAGACCACACAGACACTGGATCGTCGTCGTCTTACCAGCACCGTTGGGACCGAGCAACCCTAGGATCTCGCCCCGCTCGACGTCGAGGCTCAGATCATCAACTGCCTGAACATCACCGTACGACTTGCACAAGTTCTTGATCGAAACCGCAGGCATCCATACAGCTCATAAGGAGTGAATTATAAACATACCTTGTTCCGAACACGGGCGATGCGTACTCGTACCGTCTTTCGAAGAAGATTCGCCGTAGACCGAAGAGAAAAACGGCGTTTAAATACGACCACAGCATGGTGGATGTGGTGAACCCCATGAACTACACACACATCATCATGATCGCAGCACTCGCAGCACTCGATTTCGCATCGTGCGACCTCGACGATATCCCTCCAACTCCTGAAACCGTCGAGTTCTACTACGTCGCCGAGCCGTGCGAAGAGAAGCCCGAGTGGTACGCGCAAGGACCTGAAGACGTATCACGAACGCAAGCACACCTCGCCGATGAAGGCATCGAATCCACCGTCAGATTCGTCGACCGAGGAGCCGTATGCCTCGCGTGCATCATCGAATGCGCACCGTCATACCTCGTAGCTGTCGTAACCACAGATGATGGTGACGCGCTCAAGGCCCTCGGATGGAGCGAGACGTACCCCTTCGAAGCCAAGCCTGACGAGCGTCTCTTCGGAACATGGCAGCTCGTATCAGCACAACTCCCCGAAGGAGATGTCGAGAGCGCAACGCTCACCATCGACGCAGACAGCATCGGAGGACGCGGACCGTGCAACACGTACGGAGGAAGCGCTGTATTCGCAGACGGAACAGTCTCCTTCAGCGAGATCTTCTCAACACTCATGCACTGCGAAGACGTCATGGACCAAGAACTCGCATACTTCGAAGCCCTCGGAACCATCGACTCGTACCGCTTCGAGAACGGCAGACTCGTACTGAGCGCGGACGGATACACGCTCACCTTCGAACCGTACGATACGAAGGTAACGCTCTACTACGCTCCGAACCCGTGCGAAGGAGAAGCATGGTACCCCGGATCCGGAGACGACGTCGATCGAGCGGAAGCGCACTTCGCCGATCAGGGTATCGAAGCGGGCATCGGATTCGAAGAGAGGCCGCACGAAGTGTTCTGTGACGCATGCATGCCCGCATGCTCACCTCACTCCTTCACCGCCGAAGTGCCCGAAGCGGATGTGGAGCGCATGCGCGAGCTCGGATGGAGCCGCGAACACCCCTTCCCGGACGATGACACCAGCACGTTCTACTATGCGGATACACCGTGCGAAGAGAACCCCGAATGGTACGCAACAGCAGGGGACGTAGCCCGGACCGAAGCATACCTCTCTGATAACGGCATCGAAGCACATGTGGAATTCGTCGACCGAGGAGCCGTATGCCGCGCCTGCCTACCCGCCTGCGCAGCATCATACCTCATCGCCAGAGTATCAGAAGGCGACGCTGACGCCATGCGATCCCTCGGATGGACATCAGAACACCCCTTCCCCGATGATCGCGACGAACCCCATGAAGGAACCACCTTCACCTACACACCCGTGCAGTGCGAGCAGGTACCGTGGGACGGACGAGCCTACAACACGAAAATCTACGAACGCTACACCGAACACGGACTCTCCGTCTCGAACATCGAACGCCGAGAACTCGACGTCATGGTCTGCGAAGCATGCTACGTATGCCCGACGAACATCGAATTCAGCCTCGTCCTCGAAGAAGGATCACCCGACGTGCTCGTACGCGACGGATGGGTCGGCGGACCGAGCTGTGAAGAAACCGGATGTTCCCCGCAACGCACGTGTACCGAAGGCGTCTGCACGTACGACGGACTCGCCGTCGAATAAGACAAACACAAAACCGTTTCTTTTCGAAAAGAAAGCGTTTTGAGAACAGCTCAGAAATTGAGTTTATCCCCAAACTGACCGACGATCGGAAGGCTCTTCTCCTGCCCTTGGAACGCCGCGATCAACTGTATGATCGCAAAGATCATGATCACGAGCGAGAAGAACGGGATCAGCATCCATCCGAGGATCGGAATGATACCGAGTACCGTGTGTCCGATGAGCGATGTGAGGAAGAGCACGATCGCCTGCTTCGTATGGAACGCTGCAAACGTGTTCTTGCGCATCTTCTCGTCCGCGAAAAACCAGATGATCCCGATGAGGAAGTAGGCGAGCGCAGCGCACGCCTTCCCGTCTTCCACCGAGGATGACTTGCTTTGAGTAGCTTTCTTTGCCATAACAGGGCGAACGATGAAGAGTATATAGATATTTGCTCAGGATCAGGGTGAGAATCGTCGACGAACCCAAAAGAACAAGAGACTACTTCGAAGTAGTCAATCCAAGAAACAATTATAAATGAATCAGTACCTCCTCAAAACCCGTACGTGACGTACGATGGAACCACGAACCGAGACCCCTGCGTCCCCGACGCCCTTCTCCGACACCCAACAGACCCTTGAAGATATCCTTGAAGCAAGGATCCGAGCAACAGAACCACAGACACCGCCATTCAGACGAATAGTGCAGAAAGCCGGTGAGTACGCCCAAATCATCGGAGGCATCGGGTTCGGATCATACGCCCTCGGAAGCGGCCTAGCAGTGCTCTTCGGAGAACCACAAGCACAAGAAGCCGTACACACCGTACGAAAACTCTCAGCAACATACCTCATAGGAATCGGAACGATCAGTGCGTTGTTCGGACTGCACACCCTCTTCGAACAATTCGTACCGGACCAACCATCACCCCAGACCCGGTGGATCACCAAGAAGTACACCGACGCCTTACCCACCATACGAGAGAACCTCCCAACGAACCCGAACGCGCATCTGATCTATGCGCTCATACACACCCACCTCGAACGCGGAACAAGACTCGAGAACGTGATCGAGATCGTCGAAGGACTCTCCACCAACCACGATGAGACTCTCGGACCCGTCATAAGCGCAATCGCCCGAAGACCCGATAGCTACGAGCACCCCTGGATAGTTGAAAGCGCTCTGAGAGACTACGCGCACGCACACACGCTCCATCCGACCACTGCCAGGCTCATCAGGCTCAAACGACCGGATCTGAACGGCATCGAACTCGCAGAAGTCGATGAGCTGTTCCCCAAACTCATCGAACGCGGATGGGAGCCGTATCAGATCAACATACACCTCGAACAACTCATAATTCCGCGAACGAACGAAGACGTCTTCTTCGATGCATACCTACAGTTCGACTCAGACGTTGTACGATCAGCAGTCAAATTCTACGATTCGCCATCGAACACCAGATTCCTAAGCGACGAACAACGACTCGCCATCGCCAAGAAGCTCTTCGAACACGGTAACCGAGGATACGCTCAACGGTTCAGAACCATACGGATCGAAGATGAACGTATCGGCAGCTACATAGCATCGCTCGACCGGATCCCGAGCATCGGAACGAAAGGTCAGATGCATGCGTTGCTCTCACTCGATTCCGCACTCACCCGAAGCCCACACGGCATACGAGCGATCCACGAAGTGCTCGAACCCGCCCTCGAAGGCGTCAGAAAAGACGAAGAAAGCGAACGTGCGCTCGAAGACTTCCTCGAACGTCATCCGAACATCGATCGCGAAGCGGCTCTCACCGCATTCGCCGAATACTCCGCACTCACCCAAGGAGCACCCTACACGAACGAAATCATCGAACAAGATGCAACGCTCGCCTCACAGGGACGAACGCTCAAAGAACGAACAGCACGAAAGATCATCGAAAAGATCAAGCACAAGACCGAGATCGTGCGATACGAACGGTTCCAAGAAACCCTCAGAACCATACAACTGAACACGCTCGAAAGCTTCATCGGAACAACCATACCCGAAGAACACCACGACCTAGCGATGAGCGAGTCCATGACGAACGTGCTCATAGGAGCAAGCGATAACTACGACAGCGCAGGAATAGACCGTACAACCTTCGCCGACCTGCTCCACATCTCAGTCACCGAGCCCGAGCAAGCCGAAGCCTACATCCTCTCTCTTGAAGGGAACCAGAATCTCAAAACCACACTCGAAGACAGGATCGAACCATGGCGAGCCGGATTGAGGAAGCGCTACCGGATCAACGAGAGCGCTCTCGACCCGGTCGCTCTCGAAGACCACTACGAATCACTGCTCATGATCGCCAACGAAGCAGCAGATACCACCGATGCGCTCATGCACGCGAGAGCACTCTACGAACGCATCAAAGAGAGCGGTGATCGCACACTGACCGAGAAAGCACGAACACACCTGCAAGCCATCGAAAAGATCACACAAGGACCCTCACTCGTCTTCGAAGATAGCAAGAACCCGATCGAATCCATGCAGATGGGAGTCGTGAGCGGAAGCTGCACGAACATCACCCGATCGAAACGAGGCTTCAACGCGTCCGTAGCCAACACGATCGATGCGAACAAGAAAGTCATCTACCATACGAACGAGAGCGCCGAGAAGATCGGACGAACACTCGCAGTGCTCACCGATACCGGGATCATCACCTACGAAGTCTTCAACAAAAGCCATTTCGATATCGGGTCCGGATGGACCGATTACTTCGTCACCTATGCAGAGCACGTACGCACACCACTCATCGTACCAGCGACGTTCGCACAGGATCGGATACGAACAGAGCTCGAATCGAGAGGCGCAGAACACGTCACGAACGTAGAAGCAACACTGCATCACGCAGTATCTGACGGATGGTACAACGACCGAAACCTCGCCAGACGAGAGCTGGATGGTTCGTTCCGCTACGAGAACCTCGAAGCGTTCGTCCTCACACCCACTCGAAATCGCTGATCCGAACGCGTTCGAATCCGGCAACACAAGATAGAAGAATAGCCCCGCCCGGATTCGAACCGGGGTCCCAAGGTCCAAAGCCTCGGATGATAGGCCACTACACCACAGGGCTATACGCGTACGAGCGCGATAAACCGCTTAAATAGGTGTCTAATCCGGAGCGCGACGTTCCACAGCCATATCATCGATCGCACGGTCGACCAGATACCGTATGGACTTCGGATTACGGGTGATCGTAAGCGATCCGAACGTGTGCACAGAACCGACCGGATAGTGCCAGAGGTGGTCGCCATACAAGTAGAACTCGCCGAAGGCAGAGGGAGGATCGCTCGTGAGGTGTTCGTAGAACGAGCCGTCCTTATCCGAGAGCACGCTCGTATGGATGAGCACAGTATCGGAGAGCATAACACGCGTCTCCGTCGCGATCGCAGCCTCAAGCGAGCCTTCACCTGACGGATTGATGAACCGGCCTCGAGGCACCCAGATCGGCTCGACACTCGTGGAACGAGCACTGCCATACTCCTTCATCAAGGCATACACCACGTTGAGCAGCGGCAACTCATCCATGGAACCAGAGGGGTTCGAGAGGTTAAAAGCTCGTCGTCCTACAGGTCATCGACGGACATAAATACCACAACACAGGTACGAATCCTATGGTAGAACGATTGGATGATGAAACGATCAGAGCGCAGCTCGAAACGCTCGAAGGATGGAGCATCAAGAACGGAAAACTCCACCGCGAATACGGCTTCGAGAACTTCGCACAGACGCGAGTATTCGTAGAACAGGTTTGTGACGTCGCTGACGAACACAACCACCACCCCGAAGTGTGGTTCACATACTCGAAGGCGATCGTTGAGATCACGACGCACGATGCAGGCGGACTCACCGAGAAGGACGTACTGCTCGCACGCGCATTGCATAGAGCATGAACGGATCCGTGTGCGTGCGCTCGTCATCTTCAGCATAGACTCTTCGGAATACGGCAGGAACCAGTGAAGGTTTCACGACGTCCTGATCGATACTCTCGAGGAGCCACGAGGATAGGTCTTCCGGTAGTTCGGCTGCGCGTTTGTCGCGTTCGAAGTCGAATCGAAGAACGAGACCCAAATGCATCGAGTAGAGCGCACGAGGCGTGAGCACGCTGAGCCGCTCGTACGGTTCGTGAGGATAGTGCAGAGCCATGTACTCGCTGAAGGCTTTCTTTTCGAGCGGGATATCGGATCGTATCGTTAAGGGGGTGAGACCAGCAGACAGTCCGGGCTTGAGCCAACGCGCATATGCTATGGCCACGGCCTCATCATGTGCTCCGCGACGATCAGGATCTTTCTTGCGTTGCGTTCCCTGAGGACTATCAAGCTGACCTGCACCCCACGCCACACGATAGAGGTCTTCGCGTTTGAAGAACTCGGAGACCCACACCGCCTGATCCGCAGGGCGTAAACGGCCCCGAGCGATGTCTTCGAAGACCGCTGCTAAGCCATCCATCGATGCGGGTAGATAGCGCTCCTCAAGAATGTTATGGGGCTACCCGGATTGTTCGAAGGCGAAGCCGAGAACTCAAGGCACGAGAGTTCCGCAGACGTTCGAATCCGAACGAGACCCTGAAAGATGGGGCTACCCGGATTCGAACCGGGGTCTCCAGCTCCCAAAGCTAGAAGGATGGCCAAGCTACCCCATAGCCCCACACTAGGAAAGCCTGCGACCACCGTTTAAAAAACCGTCAGACGCTCCGAGCGCCCGAGCGATATCGGCAAGCGCAGGAGCAGATTCGAACCGACTTCCGGACCGTACGTGTTCGTAGGCGAACGGAATCCCAAACGCATAGACGAGGTCCGGACTCCATCCGAACACCGCAGCGAAGCGGCGATCGATACGATCGAGTTGTGAGAGGGCAGAACGACGCCTTGTGTGCTCGTGCTTCGGTTCATACGCGAGCTTGTACTCCACTGCGATGATGCGCGAAGCGGTACGGACGAGCAGGTCTATGTCACCTACACGATCACCTGTGGGGCCGGTAACCGGCACTTCGACACGCGTATCGAGAGTCCCGTCGATTCCGATCCACAAAGGATTGCTCTTGAGAAGCGTGAGCCTACGCGTGTGCGCACGATCAAAAGCGCTCGTCATACGAACAGGACACCCCTCCTCATTATAACCCCAACGTTCTTAACAGAGCCGGAGAACCGGACGAGATGGTCGTTCGCATCGACGGATCACACCACACAGGCGGAGGAGGACTCCTCAGAGTCGCCCTCGGACTCTCGATGCTCACCGGCGAACCCTTCGTCATGACGAACATCCGCGCGGGACGGGACAATCCGGGCCTCAGACCCCAACACGTCGCCGCACTCACCCTCGCAGCCCAGATGTGCTCGGGATCCGTACAAGGAGGAGACATCGGATCGCACGAGCTGCTCTTCATGCCCGCACGACTCGAAGCCGACACGTACGAATACGACATCCGAACGGCAGGTTCGATCCCGCTCGCATTGCAACCGGCGATCCTCGCATCAGCGTTCTCAGGAAAACGGTTCACCTTCCACCTTAAAGGAGGAACCGACGTACCGCACGCTCCGAGCGCCGACTACCTGCGCGCCGTATTCCTCCCGGCGATACGAAATTTCGCACGCTGCGAGGTCGAAGTGGCCGAACGGGGATTCGCACCGAACGGCGGCGGACGCATGATCGTACGCGTCAATTCGGGATACTCACGCCTCGCACCACTGCCACCGATCAACCACGCCACGCCGAGCAGACCAGTCAAACTCGAATTCCGCATCGTAACCGACGAAGACCTCGAACACGTACGCGAACACCTCCTCCTCACAGGGAGGAACATGGGCATCGAAACCTCGGCGAGCCTCAACGTAACCCGTTCGAAAGGAACCGTATCGACGATCATCATGCACCATGCGGATCCCGTCGAGCGGGTCATCGGACACTCGATGCTCGGAAGCGAACGACTCATCGAGAGACTCACGAACCACGCCAAAAGACTCCTCGACATCCCATGCGACGAACACCTCGCCGACCAGCTCATCCCCTACCTCGCATACCACCGAGGCGCACTCGCACACACGCCTACCGAGCACATGCGGTCAGCGCTCAGCGTAGCAGAGGCCTTTCTGCCCGGAGCGCTCAGCGTAGAGGACGACATCATACGATCACGATGAAACTCAGTGACGTGCTCGGGGGAATCGAAGGATCCATGCGCTACCTCTCCGAATACGCAGGTCCGCTTCCCACCCATGCTCTGAGCACGGCGTTCATCGCCTACACGCTCATCACACAAGACACCTTACACACCGAACCGATCAGATGCAGGTTCGGCGTGATCGAAGGACACACGATGATCAGCGGAATCATCAGAAGGCACCGTGGTTCTGAAGGGGCGATCATCCTCGCACCGACCCCGAACACGGTCGACGAGTCAGCAGCGATCCTCACCCGCAACGGCATCACGATCGCCGCCTACACGAACCACCTCTATGGCTATGAGCGTTACGCATTCTGGGATGATATCGGATCACCACGACCAGCACACCGAAACGCAATACTCCAGGCTCTTCACATACGAGCATCTGATCGTGAAGTCGGACGTGCCAGTACAGGAATCGAGATCGCCGTACGCTACCTCTACGAAACACGGAGCGGACTGCCGCTCGGATTAGAGTCCGAGGGCATCTGACATCTCGAGGACCTTGTTGAGACGGTGCAAGAACGCATAGCCATCCTCGGTGATCTCGTAGTATTGCGCCTTCTTCTCCTGCACGAGGACGATAAGGTTCTTTCGCATGAGTTCCTCGACGTAATCCTTCATCTGCGCATGGGAGAGGTTCGCCTTGTAGAGCAGACGTGTCGGCTTGAGACGGCCACGATTCTTGGCGAGCGCATCGAGCATGTCGTAGATGATCTCTGAGCGGTTCCGACGACTCATCGGAGCCACACCCGCACGAGCACGGTCGCGAGCATGACGAATCCGACGAGTCCGAGCACCTCTCCGAGCGGGAAGAACCACGCACCGTACCCTACGAGCGATTCGAGGGCGAACGATACGGCGATGATCGTGAACGAGACCGCCGTCCAAAAGGCGCGTCTCGATCGGAACGCGGTCATCGTCGTGCGGACGGCGATGAAGCCGAAGATCAGTGCGAGCGTCGCTGCGAAGGCAGGGAAGGAGAGGAAGGCCACCCAGACGGCTACGAGGGCGAGGACCATCGCTGCGAGAAGCGAGATGATGCTGAAGCGCTTTACGTATGCGAAGGCGACGAGCCACGCTCCGATCACCATGAACATCGTCGAAGCGTAGTAGTATGCGAAGAACGTCTCGAAGCCGAGACAGCCGAGACAGAGCGCATTACGGTTCGCCTCAACAACAGCGAGATAGCGCAGCACGATGCCGATGACGATCGCCGAAAACCCCGACGCCGAAAACGCGAAGACCTCACGACCCGTACGCCGATACGCTACCCAGCTGAGGAGCGCGAGCGCGAACACGGCGATGAAGCGCAGTACGTCGACTACACTGAGCAAGAAGACGTACGGCATGAGGTTAATCGCCATACGCGGCGGTCAAAAAGGCGTCTTTTAAGGGTTATGGAGACGCGTACGAACGGAGGGCTCGGAGCACGTCATGAGCATCGACGTACCAGTGATCATCGACGAGACCGTCGCGTACGAGCTCGACGGTCCTCAAACGGTACTGAGTACTCCTGATCGAACAGACGTAGCCGCGCGGCGTGACACGTTCGACCGAGACACCCGGCAATCGCGAAGCCTCGCCAAGCTCAGCGAGCACGTCAAGATCGCCCGGCTCTTTCGAACCGAACCGATCGATACGTACGAAGCGCTCCACACGGGATACGAGCGAGCGGGATCGAGGCCTGCTCGGAACGTACGAGTCGATCTCGCTCGTATCGAATTCATCACTCACCAGATCACCCTCTTGAGGAGCGCCTTCGAAGAGCCGTGATACCCCCGTCACGTCGAGACGCGACGCCTTCTCAGCACGATCCACATCACCGGCGAGCACATCGAGCGAGAGATAGGCAGCATGAGCACGCTTCCCATAATTGTGCGTGCGTATCGAAGGAGCAGAACGCACTCCCCGCGCCGGACGGTGCGCGAGCCTCTCGAGGATCGACGATTCGACGCGATCGAAGAATGCGCTCGCAACGATCGGACGAGGAAACAC
>JBLKOL010000035.1:0-7291 GCA_047602765.1 Candidatus Woesearchaeota archaeon | reverse complement strand
GAGAACTCGAGCAACGGAGTTGCGACGATGGTTCGGCTCTGTGGAGGCGAACTCCAGGAACGCGAGTTCCGCAGATTCAAATCTGGTCTTTGAGAATATGGTGGGCCTGCCCAGATTTGAACTGGGGACATCCACCACGTCAAGGTGGCGTCATACCGGACTAGACCACAGGCCCACGCGGAGGGAGTCTGCTCATCCCGTTTTAAAGATTGCCGTAGGGTATGTCGAGAAATGGGAAAAGGGTTTGAACAGCAACGAACCTACGCGAGCTCGGCTTCGATTACCTGTTCGAATGCGCTGTATGGTTGTGCTCCTACGAGTGGTACGAATCCTTCTTGGAAGTTTCCTATGAGGAAGCTTGGTGTTCCGCTTACTCCTACTGTTCTTCCGAGTGCTGATTCTGCTGCTACTTCGTCGCTGTATCGGTCTGAGTCGAGGCATTCTGCGAATTCTTCGGTGGTTATTCCGAGTTCTTCTGCGTAGTTGATGAATGCTGTTCTCGTTTCTGCTGTTCCGAGTGGTGACCATTCAGCTTGGTTTTCGTAGAGGATTTTTTGGTATTCGAAGTAGTCTGTTTGTTCTGCTGCGCACCTGGCTGCTGTTGCTGCGATCTTCGATTTTGGTTGGAAGTCGAAGTCGTGGTAGATGAGTTGTGCGATTCCGGTGTTGATGTAGTTCTCTTCGAGTTGCGGCATGGTTTGTGTGTGGTGTCGTCCGCAGAAGGGGCAGTGGTAACTCGACCATTCGATGAGGATAACGTCTGCGTCATCGCTTCCGAGCCTGAATCCAGTCACCTGATCAGCACTGAGCTGAACACGCTCGGGAGCGGCAGGCTCAGGCTGAGGAGCGGCGGGAGCAGCGGCGGCCTCGAAGACCTCTCCAGAGCGTACGCCTTCGATTACCTGTTCGAATGCGCTGTATGGTTGTGCTCCTACGAGTGGTACGAATCCTTCTTGGAAGTTTCCTATGAGGAAGCTTGGTGTTCCGCTTACTCCTACTGTTCTTCCGAGTGCTGATTCTGCTGCTACTTCGTCGCTGTATCGGTCTGAGTCGAGGCATTCTGCGAATTCTTCGGTGGTTATTCCGAGTTCTTCTGCGTAGTTGATGAATGCTGTTCTCGTTTCTGCTGTTCCGAGTGGTGACCATTCAGCTTGGTTTTCGTAGAGGATTTTTTGGTATTCGAAGTAGTCTGTTTGTTCTGCTGCGCACCTGGCTGCTGTTGCTGCGATCTTCGATTTTGGTTGGAAGTCGAAGTCGTGGTAGATGAGTTGTGCGATTCCGGTGTTGATGTAGTTCTCTTCGAGTTGCGGCATGGTTTGTGTGTGGTGTCGTCCGCAGAAGGGGCAGTGGTAGCTCGACCATTCGAGGATGATGACTTGAGCATCATCAGACCCGAGCGCATACCCCATCACATCATCACGAGAGAGCTGTATGACTTCGATCCCAGGCTCTGGTTCGGGAGTCGGCAGAGCCGGTTCTTCGCCGGCAAGCGCAGCTTCGATCGCGTCTCGGAAGACCGCATACGGCTGGGCGCCGGAGATCAACTGACCGTTCACGAAGAAGGCAGGCGTACCGCGCACGCCACGCTGGGAACCCTCATCGAAGTCGGATTGGATCCGCTCTTCATGCTCGCCTGAAGCGAGGCATGATTCGAACGTGCTGGTGTCGAGTCCGAGGTCTTCAGCGAAGGATATGAACTGCTGTGTCGGGTCGTTCACGCCCGACCAGCGGGCCTGATTACTGTACAGGATGCTGCTGTAGTCGAAGAACGAACCCTGAGCACCAGCGCATTCGGCCGCATTCGCGGCAGGTCGCGCGTTCTGATTAAAACTGAGCGGGAAGTGCTTGTAGACGTACTGTACTTGACCGGTCGCGATGTAGTCGCGCTCGATCTGCGGGAACGTGTCTGAGTGGAACCGTGCGCAGAAGGGGCACTGGAAGTCGGAATACTCGATGATCGTCACCGGAGCATCCTGAGCACCCATCGCATATGCTCCGTCGAGGTTGAACTCGTTCGAGCTGCGCTGGTCGCCACCACTCCATGGAGCGAGACCGGTGAAGAGCCCCCAATCGCCATAGCCGCCGGTGAGCAGCGAGCCGAGCAGCAGTACTCCAAGGACGACGGAGACCGTGAGCCACGGACCGGACTCCCGAGCCGGAGCATCGTGAGAGCGAGAGATGTGCGTTACCTTTCCAGTGTGATCGTGATGTGCGTTATGCCGGTGTTTCTTCCCCATATGTGAACAACTCCTTAGGAGTGACGAGTCGCTCGCTTCGTTATTAAAAGGTTATGATAGTCTCATCACCGACGAAGCCTTAAAAAAGAGGTTGGAGAGCCGTCGCCCATGCACCGAACCGTAATGCTCGGAGAACTGCGGCCGCACGAACGCATCGATGAGGAACGCCTCAAAGAGGTGATCTCAGAGATCCGCAGTCACGGAGTCGTACCGATCGTCATCGATGAGACGACAGGCGTCATACTCGATGGACACCACCGGTGTGAAGCGCTCAGAACCCTCGGATACGTATCGGTACCGGTCCGAGCCGTCGACTACCAGAACGACTCTGTTGTGCTCGAAGCATGGCGGACCGGTGAGACCGTGACCAAAGAGCAGGTCGTACGCTGCGCCCTATGCGGAGAGTTGCTCCCTGCGAAAACGACGCGCCACACCATCCGACACGAGCGGTGCGAACACGTTCCGCTCTCCATGCTCGAGAACTCTTGATTCGAAGCCCTTGCCGGGATTTGAACCCGGGACCTCGTCCTTACCAAGGACGCGCGCTACCGGCTGCGCCACAAGGGCATGGTCGAGCGGGCCATAAATCCGTTTATATAGCTACTGCTTGACGACGTCGTTCAGATGCTTGACCTTCGATCCGGGATTGTTCTCTTTGAGGTCGATGAGGAACCGGTTGCGCTCACGCATCATCGTCAGACGCGACACGGCTGAGGCGAGGATGCCTGAAGCGAAGAGCACCGACAAACCGAGCAGTCCACCAACGACGAGGAGCGATACGAGTCCGAGTCCGAGGACCACAGCAGACCATGGTGTGAACCATCGCATCCGAGTGCCTTTGAACGCTTCACCGGTACGCACTCCCGTGTCATGTACGCGTTTGATGAGCACAAGCGATCCGAAGAGCTGGTAGAGCGCATAGAGCAATCCTCCAAGCAAGAACGGGAGGAGCGCGGAGAACGGCGCTGATTCGAACGTGATAAGAACAAGGTAGGCATATACCGTGAAGAAGAGGAGGATGAGCGTCCAGCCGATCTCCTCATAGTACCGGTACCGGTGGTACGTGATGAGTGCATCGATCTGATCCGAACGGAACGCTTGCATATCTTTCCGAGTACGCCATGGTTCAAATAGGTTCGCTGCAACGAGCGCTGGAGATGTATAATGGGAAGCTGCGCAGGGTCGCACCACGAGCGCGTGCTCGTGAGCCTCGGCTTTCGCCTCGGAACTTCGTTCGAATCCTTGTTTCGAGGTGTTTTATGCGGACGGAGGGATTCGAACCCACGAACCCACTGAGGGAGCGGATCTTAAGTCCGCCGCATTTGGCCGCTCTGCCACGTCCGCATGAAGCGTAGAAGCATGAAGCCTTTAAGAAGTCACGCCGCACGTTCGAGTTGAGGGAACGGATTCTTGTGCTTAGCGAGTTCGATGAGTTTGTCGATTCCTTGAATCTCCTGTTGAACGCGAGTGGTTGCCTTTTCGAGGTGTACACGAGCCAAGCGTGCCTTCTCACAGATGAGGTTCGAGAACCCTTGCACCTTCTTCGATGTTTCCTGGAGTGCTTCGATGTCCGACTTGAGCGGTGTATCATCAGGGCGGTGGTGACGTTCGGCGCGCGCGATGTCCCTGAGAATGAATCTGTCGATGAGTTGCTCCATTCTCCTGAGCATGCGCTCTTCGTCTCCCTCCTGCTTTTCTACGAAACGGAGGTCCTTTTTGACGGCTTCAACATCCCGTTTGGCTTGCTTGTGAGTGTTCTCGAGTACCTCCCGTAGCTTTCTTGAGAGGTGTGCGAAGTCTTGGCTCAATTCGCGGTGCACCGTTTCGATCTTCGTTATGCCAGGGTGTATACTATCATGTAACCGGTGAAGTCCTTCTATGAATGGCTTGAGGTCTTCGTTGCAAAATCTTCGCAATTGTTTGTCGATTTCTGCATAGTCCACTCGGTGCATCTGCATCGTTCCGATGTAATCACTCAGGTGGACGATCATAACGTTCGTTTGCCGAGGTATGTTCTCTTGTATCAGGCGCATTACGATCGACTCGGTTTTGAGCGTTTGCTTGAGCGTGATGAGGTGCTCTCGATACGTGTGGATCGTGTGAGCCATCTTACTTCTTGGCGGCGATGCGCTCGGTTCTCGTGCGGGTACGCTTCGGAGTGCACGAGCCGCAGACGTTGATGTATTCGTCCTCGTCCTCGGCGATGTACTTGGCTACGTTCGCATAACACGATTCGCAGAGCCTGACGGTCTTCGGATAGAAGCTGATCGTCGAGAAACGAAGTCCCTTGACCTTCGGATTCGTCTTGATACCGATGCCGACGAAGTAGTCAGCGTTCTGCAAGAAGTGATCCGAAAAATCAGAGAAGAAATCGGCGAGCGAAGTGAGTTCTCGTTCCGAGAGCTCGGATCCTACCTCGAGCATGAAGATACCTGACTTTGCGAAGAGCGTCGCGTCATAGAGGAAGTGCGACACCTTACGATAGAAGTGCTTGGTGATACGCTTGGGCCTGCGGAACTCGGCCGAATAGTCTTCGACGAACCGCGCGTTCTGGAAGCAGAATTCGACGTCCTCATAGTCGAGACCGATCTGGACGCTCTTGCGCGTGGTGAGTAGGTCCATCACGAGGCCGAAGCGTTCGAGACGTGCGAACTCGCGCACCATACGATCGCTCGCGACATCGTTCGCGATGATCTCGCGCAGGATATCATTGCGTTTCGTAGCCAACCCCATCCGCTCATAGTCGAAAAGACCCTATTTAAACGTTTGTGATGATGTCTTGCGGAAGAAGAGGAGGAAGGCGGTATGGAGTACTTCCTTGCCGGGCTTTGCGATTCGCTCGGAGAAACGCCACTCGCGCCTGATGAGCTCGACGCTCTCGAGCGGCACGAAGCCGTGTTCACCGGCACGATGCGCACACGTGCTCGCCTGCGTCGCGTTCGGAACGTAACAGACGAGGATACCCCCGTCACGGAGCACTTCACGGGCCGGCGCATAACACGTCCACGGCTCAGGCATATCGAGGATCGCGATATCCTGTTTCTCAGAGAGAACCTTGGGAGCGTCTTCGAAAGGAGCGGTGTGTGCAGCGATATTCGCTCCCAATCCGATGATAGCGAGCCGATCCAGATTCGTGCGAGCGAGCTGTGCGAAGTCCTCACGGAGTTCGAAGGAAGAGACGCTACCGGCATAGAGCGAGAGGAAGGCGGTAAGAGAACCGGAACCGGTACCCGCCTCGACGACCCGTGACTCGCGCGTGACGCCGCAGCGACCGATGATGTACGCCGCATCCTTGAGCGTGATGTTCTGAGGACCGTTCGCGAAGGATTCGATGACGTCAGTAGCCGTCGCATGATAGATACGCGCCTTCACACCGAGGTGGGTTTCGAGCTCATCACCCGAACGGGCGCATCCGATCGCCTCAGCCTTGATGATGCCATCCTTCGCATGGTAGTCTTTGACTTCGAAGAACACGCGTGAACGCAGCTTAGGGAATACGAGGTAGTACGGAGGTTCCATACGGTTCGGGAAGGCCTCATACACTTATGCGTATCGGTCCTCAGGTACCGTGCCGAACAGGTTGTGACTGCGCACCGCAAATTCAGCGCCCGGACAGGAGAGGAACCGTGCGATGTGTGCTGCGCCGTCTTCAGTGATCGTATAGAACATGACGTGTCCACCGACACGGATACGCGCTTCATCGATCGGCAGCGTACCCTTAAACCCTCTCCGGCTCCAAGGAGTCGTACGTACGACGGAGTCGAACACCACGATGTTCGGCTCACGATCATACTTGCGCATGTCGAAATCCTCGGTGATCCACCCTTCGAGCACATACGCAGCGTTCCCTTCGAGGTGAGCGCGGGAGAGGTATGATCGCGCTTCGTCCTCGTCGAGTCTGCGTCCGTTGAGCGATTCTTCAACCACGCGACCATGGATACGCACATCCCCTCGAATAAGGGTGTCGAGCGTCGGATGCTTCCCATCGACGGTCACGCTCTGCGACTGCCAGAGCCTGCGTGATACTTGCTCGGACGCCACACCGTTTCGTACGAGGTATTCGATGATGTTCATCGCGCTGGCGCACAGGCATCCGTTCAAAACGCTTACGGAACCAAACGTCTGTATGAGCGCCCCCGCGGGGATTCGAACCCCGGTTACAGGCTCCGCAAGCCCATGTGATATCCAGGCTACACTACGGGGGCGTATGGGGTTGGGACGTGGACCTGCTTTTAAACATACGTCTTCGCCGGGTGAAGAGTGCGCTGAGCGATGAGCTGCTTCACACCATGAGGGATATGGTTCCATGCCTCTTTGTGTTCGGGGTAGATAGTGAGGTGCTCGTGCTCAGCAGCGGCTTTGCCTGCGATATTGATGACGAACCCATGCCTGCCCGTATCAGCATACCCCTTGGCTGTTGAGTACAGATCATCGACGATGCCGATGGGATCGAGTCCACGGTCGAGGATCGCTTCGAGTTTTGAGACTACTGGCGTACCGTTATCGTGTCCGACGAGCACGATGTCATCAGGATTGATGTATGGTGAGAAGTACCGTGCGACGAGCACTCTAGTCGCGTCTTCGATGTCCGCATTGCGAGCGGTGACGATGACCGGTCTTACGATCTTGGATAACTCTCCGACAGCCATCTGAGAATAAGGTGTGGGTTTGCAGAGCATGAGTCCGTCTCCTCGCTGGAACTCATCTATGAGGTTCGGATCCCAGATCTCTTCGTGAGGAACGCCTCTTGCTGTGGTCCACCACAGGTAGGGTCTTGTGAACCACGTGAGCGTGTTATCTAAGTCGAGCGCGAGCACCGGTCGAGGATCGTTCATACGTACGGCGCACGTGACGTGCTTTAAGCCTTAACGCCCAGTAGGTTTATAATTCACAACCGTTTGAGGACGATCATGGAGGTGTTCCGTTTCCACGTCGTCATCATCGGAACCGGTCCGGCCGGTACGAGCGCAGCCTTCTCACTCGCACGAGCAGGGCTCAACGTTGCGATCATCGACGAAGGAACCTACGGAGGAACGTGTCCGAACCGAGGATGC
>JBLKOL010000034.1:0-7336 GCA_047602765.1 Candidatus Woesearchaeota archaeon | reverse complement strand
CGTAGGGGAAGGGCATGCACACACGACTCGCACTCATACTCGTAGGGTTTCTCATCGCGATATCGAGCGTAGCAGCGAGCTTCGACGTATCATACGAGGCGATCGAGAACCGCGTGCTCCCGACGAACACCGCATACTACACGCTCGAGATCGCCAATAGGCATGATCGTGACGACCGCTTCAGGATCATGATCGACGAGGTCGACTGGATCTTGCGCAGCGATCCCGACCGGTTCTACTTCACTGGAGTACCCATCGAATCCCGATCATCGGAATCGTTCTCGCTCATGCTCCGCTCACCGAGCAAGGACGTCGGAAACTACCGGGTCAACCTGCACGTAACGAGCGAGCGCACCGGAGAGCGCAAGACCATACAACTCCCCATCACGATCACAAGTCCGGATGGGACTGTAGGAGAATACCTCACCGCCGTCAGCAGGCTCCTCGAATTCCCCGAACAGGTCGACCCAAGAGACGGATTCACGATCAACGCGAACCTGCGCAACCGCAACCCGCGCAACATCACCGACTTCCGGATCATCGTAGAATCGGACCTGTTCACCGTATCGAACGCAACAGCGCTCGGACCGCTCGAGAGCACAAGGGTTCGGCTCCACGTCGACCTCCCACACGACCTCGAACCACAAGAGGTCGAGATGCTCACCGTATTCGTAGCCGACGGCGTACAGCTCGTCGATCGCTTCTACGACTCGTTCGAGATCATAGCATACCGCTCCGTCGACGAGCGCTACGAACGCGACAGCGGGCTGTTCCGTTTTACGAGAACCTACACGTACACGAACGAAGCGAACGCACCCACGACCATCGAGGGCACCGCACGCCTCAACCTCTTCTCACGCGCCTTCTCATCGGTCAGGATCGACGGCGAGCGAGCACCCAAAACGATCGTTACGAACAGCACAGGAACCTTCGCGACCTGGTCGGCACCGCTCGATATCGATGAGAGCATTCAGGTAACGGTCACCGCGAATTACGCCCTGCTCTTCTGGCTCGTCGTGATCGCCGTAGCAGGACTCGTCGTAGCATCACTCATGCGAAGCCCGATCAGTATCCGCAAGGATGCCGTCGTCGTAGGAGTGAGCGAGGGAGGCATCAGCGAGATACGCGTCGTCGTACACCTCAAGAACCTCTCGCCCCGCAAGTTCATCAACATCTCCGTCGTCGATACGATTCCGAAGATCGCAGAATACGTACCTGACAAGGAAGAGAACATGCACACCCTGCGCGTCTATACGAACCAACGCGAAGGGTCCATCGTCAAATGGAACCTCGAAACGCTCGAACGCTACGAAGAGCGGATCCTCACCTACCGGGTGAAGAGCAAACTCTCGATCGTAGGGGGACTCAACCTGCCCCGAACGCTCTTGAGGTTCACCGACGACTCAGGCCAGGAACAAGTGACGAGGAGCAACACCGAACGCGTATCGCTCTGAAGCGCACGCATACATCCTCGCCTCTCTGATTACTGGGCTGACGACAATACCATTAAAAATCCACCACGGAGTCGTGGTGTATGGCTGAGCTGAGCCGCAGACTCGGATTCTTCGGAGTGCTCGCGCTCTCCTTCACCGCACTGCTCGGAACGGGAACCTTTCTCGGAGTAGCTGTCGGAGCGGGCATCGCAGGAGAAGCGAGCCTTGTGAGTTGGCTCATCATCATTCTCATATCGCTCCTCATGAGCTTCGTATTCGCAGAACTCTCAGGCATGTTTCCAGGAGCTGGGGGCATCTACGAATTCGCCAAACAAACCTATGGGCGAACGTTCAGCTTCCTCACTGGATGGACGACGTGGCTCATGAGCATGATCGGAGCCGTAGCCCTCATCGTAGCAGGACTCTTCTACACGCTCGGGAACCACTACGGACCGTGGGTGAGCCTCGGATTCGCAGCGCTCACCATCATCATCCTGAGCATCATCGCAGCCTACGGCATCGACGTATCCGCGCGCATCGTGCTCGTGCTCACTGGACTGCTCATCGGAACATACCTGATCCTGCTCATACCCGCATGGATACACGCGGATCTGAGTACGCTCATACCGCTTCAGGTGCAGCCCATAAACCTCGTATGGGTCGTCGTATTCCTCCTCGCAGAAACGTTCTTCGGATGGGAAGCAGCAGCATTCTTCTCGGACGAGACGAGAAACCCTCGCAGAACGATCCCCGCCGCGATCATCGTAGGCACGATCATCGTCAACGTCATGGTCCTCGTAAGCGCCGCAGTCACCTTCGCGCTGCTCCCTGTAGAGGTCATCGCCGACAGTCCGACACCCCTCGTAACCCTCGCAGAACACGTACTCGAATCAGCACCCTGGGTACCGCTCGTCATCATGATCGTCGTAAGCCTCAACCTCTTCGCATCAGCACTGAGCCACGTCGTATGGATGCCACGACTCCTCTACGCCATGGCCAAAGACCGCCTCTTCTTGCACCAGTTCTCAGAAGTATCTGAGAAGACACGAACACCCGTAAAAGCAACAGTCTTCACCATGATCGCACTCCTCACCATCCTCTTCATCGCATTCATCACCTCACAAGGGGATCTTGAACGCTACGTATTCCTCCTCGAGATACTCACACCGATCGCGCTCCTCACCTACCTGATGATGGTCATCGCCATCCCCATCCTACGAGTGCGAAAACCGAAGGCCGAACGCTCGTTCAAGATGCCGCTCGGGAGCATCATCTCAGTCGTACTTTCAGGACTCTTCGTATACCTCATCGTCAACTGGGTACTCAGCGTACCCGCAGCAGGTGACAAACTCCTCTTCGTCGTAAGCCTCGTGCTGCTCGGCGTACCCTTATACCTGCTCGTAGAATCATACTACGACCCGGCATTCATCACGAGGATGAATAACGCGCTCTTCACCATCCTCCCGAAGAACCGCTATGACAAACGCGCACGAGACGACATATTCATATTCCTCGAAGAACTCGAAGGAAAACGCATCCTCGAGATAGGATCAGCATCAGGACGGCTCACTGAAGAACTGCTCATCGGAGTCGGCACACAAGGAAAGGTCATCGCATCATCCTTCAGCAACGTCGAACTCGACTACCTGCGCGGAAGGCTCAGTAGATTCTACCATCTGCACCCGAACGCTGGAAAGGTCACGCTCATACACGATACCGAACACTTCAACCGCGTACCGCCAGAGGTACCTGAGGTCGATGCCATCATCAGCTCAGGATTCCTCAGCTACATCCAAGACTTCGACCGGTTCCTCTCAGACGCGGCGAGCAAACTCGCCAAGGGAGGAAAAGTCATCTTCATCGACTACATACACCAGTTCCACCTCATACCAGACCCCGACCTGCTCTCGAACCTCCCCGAACTCGAACGACGCTTCAAGAACCACGGATTCTCCATCCGCGTACGCGTCGAACAAGGAACCCTCCACGACCGCCTCGTCATCTACGGCGTATCAGGTATGGGATCGATACCCTACATCTGAACGCTCACGACCCTTCATGTCGTATCGGAACTGTCGTGGAATTATGCCAAGACCGAACCGATGGCGAGTGTTCGCACACCACGCGAGCCCTCGGGCATTCACCAGAACTCATCCTTCCAAACACGCCTTGCACCATCAGGTTCGAGGAGAGCGATCGGTGGCAAGATTCAAAAGCACCGAACACTTCAGAAGGCTATGAGGTTCGAACTCTCAGAATACCTCGTCTTCACCGGCGTCGTATTCGTCGCCGTGCTCATAACGCCGATGCGCAGCGTTCTGATACTCTCCCTCGTAACCTTCTTGCTCGTAGCAGCGAGCTACAGCCTCATCATCAGGATGAGCGCCGACTACGAACGCGCCCGTGTCTATCGGATCGTGAGCGCAGCACTCATCATCGCTATCGGGGCTCTGATCGGTACACCGACATCCATCATCATCGCACTCTGGGGGCTCGTAACACTGCTCATCGCATCGCGCGAACACGTGAGCCACCGCAGCTTCATACCGGTGCACCGCTCATGATACCCCTCAACCGATTCGGAACGCTCAGAACGCTCGAGATGCTCGAAGTAGCGCATGGATACAAGCAGGCCGCGCGATTCGTCGTACACGTCGATGAAGTAGCAGAACACTACGAAGCAGCACACTCGCTCGGACTCATCGCACGCAGAGCACCCTACACGCTCACATCGAGAGGATCAGAACACCACGACTACCTCGAACGCGGCGATGGAGACTACACGATCATCGTCATGGGACGAGACGACCCCGCACATGTCTTAGAACTCGAAGACAACCACCGAGCCCTCGGAGCGCTCCTCGGATATCCTCAGTGTTGCATCGACCACTTCGCCGAGAGCGAAGCACAAGGAGCTACGCTGCGATCGCACGTAACGAGCCACGCAGAACACCTCGCGCTCGCCGCAACACCCTTCAAGACCGCCCCGTTCTGGATGAACACGCTCAGACGCAGCGAACACGTCCTGCTCAGCCACCTCCCCTGTTCACTCGACTGCGAAGCGAGCAGCCACATCGGACGCAAACGAGCATACCTGCTCGCACGCATCGACCCGCACTGGTACGGAGACGTACGCGAGATGCTCAGCGGAACACACTCCTACGGATCACAGAAGTTCACGTTCATCGCTCACGACCCGTGAACCGTATTCACATGGTCACCGCGAAGCGCACTGCGGACGTTCTCGATCGAAGTCGTCACGATACGCTCGACCGCCTCGTGGCTATTGAACGCATTGTGTGGCGTGATGAGCACGTTCGGCGTTCTGAGCAAAGCGAGTTCGGCGAGGATCGCGCGTTCGACCTGCTCGTCGCGGGCGAGTACCGCGATATCATCCTCGAGCTCTGATTCGAACTCGAGGACGTCAAGGCCAGCACCTGAGAGCGTCCCGTTACGCAATGCGCGCACGAGCGCCTCGGTATCGATGATCCCGCCGCGAGACGTGTTGATGATGAGCGAGCCGCGTTTCATCTTGGAGAACACGTCGTCGTCGAACATACGCCTCGTATGCTCATTGAGCGGAACATGGATCGAGACGACATCGCTCGTCGAGACGAGTTCTCCGAACGATACGAACCGGCAGCCGACCGAGGCTGCGAGCGCTTCATTGGGAAACACATCGAAGACGACGACGTCCATGCCAAAACCCTTGGCCATGCGTGCGACGTGAGAGCCGATCTGGCCGAGGCCGATGAGCCCGAGGCGCTTGCCTTCCAGATCGAAACCACGCAGTCCCGGATCCGTCGAGAACGAGAGTTCATAACGCACGCGGTGGATCGACTCGGGCAGCTTGCGGGCGAGGGCGAGGATCAGCGTGAACGTATGCTCCGCAACGGTGTTCGAACCGTAGGTGGGAACGTTCATCACGCTGATCGAGCGCTCAGCACACGCTGCGGTGTCGATGTGATCGAACCCGGTCGACATTGTCGCGACGTGCGTGAGCGACGGCATCGCATCGAGCACCTCGCGAGTGACGTGCGAAGATATGAAGACGACGAGCACCTCGCAATCCTCGGGGTTCGAGAGCGGCTCGGTGGAGATGAGCACCTCGTCATCTGCGAAAGCGGCTCGGAATGCATCGTGGTAGTGTTCTTCGAGATCGTAGATACGGATGCGCATCATCTGATTTGGTGAGGGTGTCTTTTAGAAGGTTGTGGAAGAAGCGCGTATTCTCGCGTGAGAGTTTTTGACGCCGGGAGAGGGATTTGAACCCCCAATCCCAAAGGGAGCGGTTTGCTTGAACCCGTACGGTGAACCGTCGGTTGTGAGCTTTCAAGACCGCCGCACTACCAGATTATGCGATCCCGGCGTACGATGCGAGCACTCCTTGCGCTTATAAGCGTTCGCGGAGGTGGCTGCCAGCGGAACAGACACATGTAGTTACTTGATAGTAGCAAAAAGCATATAAACTCGTCTCGCATCCACTCTTGTATGAGATCGCTCAAGACACTCGTAGGATTCGTCCTCATCCTCGGACTGCTCACGCTCGGCGTCGTCGGACTCGACTACCTCGCAGCTCCGCTCGCCCTCCAACTCGCATTCGCCGTTCTCCTCGGAGCGTTCGGTTTCATCGCATTCATCATCGCGATCATGAGCCGGCCGACCGCAGGAACCATCTTGGCGAGCGCTGCAGCTATCATCGCGCTCTTCGTAGCCGTCAGAGACGTATTCTCTACGACGCTCGACCTGTTGCTCTTCGCACTCGTCATATTCGACGTCATCGTGCTCTTCGTGCTCTTCGGAGAGATCGACCGGTTCGACCGCCGATCACGCAGAACGCCCCGTCCTGTACGTGAACCCGCGAGAGCGAAAGCCGCACCCGCAGCGAAGGCGTCCGCTCAGCCCGCACAGAAGGCTCCGTCCAAGGCACCGGCACGTAAGAGCGCGACACGAAAAGCCCCGCGGAAGACTCAGGCACCCGCGAAGCGCGTAACGCAGTTCGTCGCCTCGAAGAAACGCGAAGGAGGAAGCTTCCATACGATCAACTGCTCCATCGCACGACGCATCGCGCAGAACGAACGCGTCTACTTCGCCACGCGCGAAGAAGCGCTCAAAGCCGGATACAAACCGTGCCGCGTGTGCAACCCCTAAAGCAGGACTTCGAAAACCGTTACTTCGACTTCTTCTTCGACTTCGGCTTGGCAGGCGTGATGTCCTCACGCATACCCTTGATCTCAGAGAGCAACGCGTGGTTGATCTCCTTGAGGATCTTCGTCTGATCGACATGCTCGCGCATGACGAGCGAGAGTTCCTCTTTCACATCGGCATTGAGCTCTGAGACGACGAAGAGGATGAGAAGCGTGAGCCACGAGAAGATCGCTCCGATCATGAACCAGCTGAGCGTCTTACCCTCGGTGATGAACGTATTACGGATGAGGATGAAGCCAGCGACGAGCACGACGACCCCGAGCACCAGGAGCATAATCTCAAACGCCGTCGCCTTACGACGCGGCTTATGGAACTCACCGAGCATACGGAATCCTTCGCAAAGCCGTATATAAAGATTCTGTTGACATCGACGAGCACTCCCGTACGTATAGGCTTCAGCCGAGCGACGGGTAGGGATCGCGCTCGAGCATCGAACCGATACCCGTTCCGATCGCATAGCCGAACGAACGCGCGAAGCCCGCAAGATCAGCGAGCGGAGAACGATCGATGCGCAGATACGCATATTCGACCTTCTCGACGCCGAAATCGCCCAGGACGTCCTCGACACGGCTCCACGAACCGAGCTCGTCGATCAATCCGAGCGAGACGGCTTCTTCGCCGATGAAGTAGATGCCCGAACCGATGAGTTCGAGGTCTCGAGTATCACGCTCGGAGAGGCCCCGGAACTCGATGAC
>JBLKOL010000004.1:0-48449 GCA_047602765.1 Candidatus Woesearchaeota archaeon | reverse complement strand
AGAGCAACGTCACGACCCCTCGTCAGGCTCATACGCGACCGGTTCCGAGAAATCACCACCGCACTCGAAAGCCGAATCCCCGAACTCGTACTCACGAGTTCAAACGAAGTGCTCGCAGGATACCTACGCGGATTCTTCGACGCCGAAGGATACGTACGTTCGAATCGCATCGGGTTGGGGATCAACAACGAGATCCTCAGCGCACAGATCCAAACCGCGCTTCTCAGGCTCGGCATCGTCGCATCAAGACGATCATACGACAACCGGAAGAACCCGTACAGCTCGAACACTCGGTGGACGATCGAGATCAGCGACCAAACCTCGCTGCGAACGTTCTCGAACACGATCGGATTCACCGCATGCGACAAACACGAACTCCTCGAGAAGATCAGCAAATGCCGTACGAAGAGCCTTTCGAGACGGATCGCATTCGAAGGACGAGCCGTCCGGAGCATCATCGAAGCCGCAGGAGGACGCGTATCCGAGTATCCTCGCGTCTCGAACTTCTTCAACTCAGAGCGACGCATGAGCATCGACACGTTCGAGCGGAGCATCTACTCGGAGAGCAGCGAGAGCGTCAAACGAGCCCTCGAACCCATCCTGCGATTCGACTACCTGCCGGTGCGCATCGCAACGATCGAACGAGGAACAACAGAACGCCTCATCGACATCTCGACGACGAGCGAGAGCTTCATCGCGCAAGGACTCGTCGTCCACAACTCAGCACAACGGTTCGCTCGGCTTCGCGAAGGAGCAGCCAAAGACCACTACAAGAAAGTCGCCGAGTACGTCAAAGAACAATTCCTCAACCGCGAAGGACTCAAAGGCATCATCGTCGGAGGACCAGGACCCACCAAGTACGAGTTCGTCGACGGGAACTACATCACCGACCAAGTCAAACAGAAGATCATCGGCATCAAAGACCTCTCGTACACAGATGAGTTCGGCCTGCAAGAGCTCGTCGACAAGAGCCAAGACCTCCTCGCAGAAGAAGAGATCGCCGCTGAAAAAGACATGCTCAACCGATTCTTCACCTACCTCAACACCCAGCCAGGGATGGTCGCGTACGGAACCGCTGATGTGAAGGCGAAACTCGAGATGGGAGCCGTCGACACACTCGTACTCTCAGAATCAACCCCGGACGAAGTCATCGAAGAGCTCAGCGCTCTCGCAGAACAGTACGGATCGACGATCATGCTCACAAGTCCCGAGACGCGCGAAGGACACCAGCTCGATCAGATCGGCAAGGTAGCCGCGATCCTACGGTACGAGATGCAGGAGTGATTCTGCCGTTCGCCATCACATTTTGTTGGTCAGCGATAGCACTTCATCGTGCACGCGTCCGTTCGAGAGGATCGCTCCGTCGATGCGCCCGTCGTAGCGTTGGTCGGCGTTCTCGAACGAGGTAACGGTGCCACCTGCTCGCTCGACGATGATCTTGGCTGCGGCGATGTCGTGTCCTTTCGTACCCGGGTAGATCGCGCAACTGAGTTCACCGGATGCTACGAGCATCGCCATGTAGGCGATCGAACCGTAATTCTGCACGTGACCGCGTGCATCGATCAGACGCGGGATCACACCCGAGAGTTCTCGGTGTGCATTGTGGAACATGCACGCTCCCACCAAAGTCCCGTTCAGTGAAGGTGCCTGAGATACGCTGATCCGCTCGTCGTTGAGCAGGGCCGGACCGTCGCGTTCAGCGACGTAGAGGCGTTCGAGCATCGGATCGTAGATGACGCCGAGCAGAGGAACACCTCGATGCGTGAGCGCAAGCGAGAATACGAAGGTCGGAACGTTATGCGCGAAGGGATTCGTACCGTCGATCGGATCACAGACCCACACGTACTCGGACCCTGAGCGCGAACTCGACTCCTCACCATACACGTCATGATCCGAAAACCGTTCTCTGACGCGTTCGATGACGAGCGCATTGATACGATCATCCACTTCAGTGACGAACGAACCGTCATCCTTGACCCTGCGGTCGACTCCTGAGCGGAAGCTCGAGCGCATGATCGTACCCGCTTCACGGGCGAGCGAGATGGCGAAGTCCTTCATACCGCATGCTCGGAAGGTCCCGTTCATAAACCTGTCCTGAACGCTTATATGCCCGAAGCGCTTGGAGCGGGTATGGGTCGCGAACGCGAGATCGCACAGCTCGCCTACTCGCTCCTCTACGATGAGATCGGCAAAGACTACATCCTCGACGTCACCTACAGCCGACGATTCAGACCCTACAACGCGAACGTGCGCAAACGAGGACGCAACGTCATCTTCTCGCTGAGCCACTCATGGCGCACCGTGAGTCCTGAGATCGTCATCGGACTCTTACAACACCTGCTCCTCAAACTCGAAGGCGATCATCACCGCTCGACGATCAACATCGACCTCTACAACAACTTCATCAAACGCCTCGACCGTACCGGAGGGGATAAGGAGCATGATCCGCTGCTCAAATCGATCTTCGACGAGGTGAACGCGCGCTACTTCGAAGGAACTCTTGACGCTCCGAACCTCATCTTCAAAGGGCAGGGGAGGCGCACGCTCGCAACCTACAACTACCACGACGATACGATCCGCGTCTCAGAAGTGTTTAGAGGCGCTCCGAGGCGCATCTTGGCGTTTCTCGTCTACCATGAGAGCCTGCACAAACTGCTCAAGTACGAGGAGAAAGGACAACGAAACCACCACCATACGTCACGGTTCAGGCGCATGGAGCGGCTCTTCGAAGACTACGAAGCGATCGATGCAGAGATCGGACGCTACCTCAAGAACCACTAGTGCGTCCGCTCGATCCGACCAAGGCTCAAGTAGGTTTGGCCGTTCACATCCGATTCGGCGATCGCACCGCTCTTGGAGAGATCGGAAACATAGCGGTAGAAGGACGCTTTGGAGGTGTATGAGAGTTGGTCGACGAAGAGGAATTTGAGCTCTGAGAGCTCTACGGTTCCCGCGCGCTCGAGGTGCGCGAGGATCTTCTCTTTGACGATCGAAGCCCTTCCCCGCTTGAGTTTCCGCTCGAACTCTTTTCGCAACGTATCGTGGGGGTGAGTCTGAACGCCCTGCGGGGCGATGGAATTGAGGATGCTCTGCTGGTTCTCGAGGATCTGAGAGAGAGCAACAAAGGCCCTTTCGAGCCTCTGGTTGCTCCTCTTCAGTTCGGTTATTTCTCGTAGTAAGTCTGATGGTGACGCATCAGCGTCATCCCCGAACCCTTCCATGGAACATCTGTGGAACACTCATATAAGAATCTTTCGGAAATGTGAGACGTTTCTGAGACAGTCTCAAGACGTTCGCACGCCACCCCTTCATTTCCGATGGAACTCGTTTTGACCACGATAAACCCCTCATTAACCCCTTTTATTCTTAAGTTATTTATATATCTATTCACCTATGCAGTCTCTGTCGTATGGAACGGTCCCGATCCAGTCCCGAGGCGTCTCAGAGACAATCTCAATACGATAGTGAGACCCTGTACGGATCGTTCGAAGCCATACAGCGCCCAAACCTGAGCGCTGAAGCGTAGCTCGGCTGTGCGAGCGGATAAAGAGCAGATGTTTCCGAAGCAGCTGAGCGAAACCGAAGATAGCTGCGTCAGCGAAGCGAGAACGATCTCTCGCTACGGTGCACGGTAGATGCGGTCGTGATGGTCGAGGTCGTAGAAATAGACCGTATCATCGTTCTTATCGAACCGGAACGTCAGAACGAAGCTCGAGTCGATATGGACGCGTTTGAGGTGTTGGAGCGGTGCACGCAGATTCTTGTAGTGGTCGATGTTCTCACAGGTAAGTATCTCCTCGATCTTCTTGAGCGTCGCATGATAGCGCGTTCGGTCCTTCTTGGAGAGCTTCGCGAGGAGCTTGGTAAGGTGATCGGAGAACGCGGATTCACGCATTCTCAGTCTCGTCTCTCAAGGCGTCAAGGCTCTGATGGCGAAACCCATCCTTCTCGACCCGCTCGATCTTCTCGACGAATTCGGGACGGAGTTCGCGCTCGAGGAACTGCGCCTCGTAGTCAGAGACGACGAGTTCGATCGCCTGTGACTTATCCTTAAGGCCGTACTTGGCCTTCACGATGTTGAGGACGCGGTTCGTCCGCTCTCCGATAGCGATCATCGCTTGTACCACATGAGTTCACATATACAGATATAGATATGGCGTATATAAAAGTTCTGATACGTTGTATGAACGCTCCGCGAATACACCGTAGAACGCTTTGAACAGAACCGCACGACACAGAACCCGCACACCCACCGAGATTCCCGTTCAGAGGCGTTTGAGGCTCACCGCATAGCCCTGAGCCGTCTTGGTGATCACCACAATCGTGCCAAGACCGGGATTGGCGATGATCGAATCACCGAGCGTACCACCCGCATGGAAGTTCTCATGGATGTGTCCTGAGAGGGCTACGAGGGGCTTTACGCGCTCGATGAGCCGACGCACACTCATATCACCGACATGATCACCATCGAGATCATCGAGGGGTGTGCCGAGCGGAGGCGCATGGGTCAGTACGATCGAACGATGCGCAAGATCAGGAAGCTGCTCAGTGAAGGCATCAAGGTCAGGGCGCTCCTGCGAGAATCCGTCATCACCATACCCCACGACGAACACGTCCTCGAGGGGCACGACGGCGCGGTGGGCGAAGAGCAATCCGTGGACACCGGCGAGCTCGCGCGCATCGTCCTCATCCTCATGGTTGCCGTGGATCACATAAACGGGACGCTGCTCACGGGCGAGCCGACGGTAGGCGCGTGAGATGGACGAGCGCGTCACACCGACATCTCCGAGTACGAGGATCGCATCGAACGCCCCCGCTCGTGTGATGGAGCGCTCGAGAGCCTTGAAGTCGTTGTGCAGATCGGTAAGAGCGAGCAGGCGCATACGCGTACGTCCGCCTCACGAGCTCTTAACCTTTACGAGACACGTCATAGTCGTGGAGGACGATAGCTCCGAGCGCGCTCGCCTCAGCAGCATAGTAGCGGCCGCGAGCGATCGCAGCGATACGCTGACCGAGCTCAACAGCTTGCGGCTCGGCACGGATCGAGACAACACTAATGGTGATCGAACGCTCACGCGCACGCCCCGCAGCATCGAGCGCATCCTGCTCGGGCTTGAGCCCCTCGGTCGGATTGATATCAGTGATGAGAATGATATGGCGGTCGGCATCGCGCTCAGTGAAGAGCTCTTGCGCATCATTGATCGCACGGGAGAGCGACGTCTTACCACGCGGTGCAGCCTCGACCATGGATACGAGCATCGTCGGAAGCGGCGTCGACGTAGCATGAGCCACCTCGCCTTCGGAGCTGAACGTGAGCAGTCCGACGCGGTCGCGATCGCGCATCGCCCGGGCGGCGAGACTGAAGAAGGCTCTGCGCGCCTGAGCGATCTTCTCACCCTTCATCGAACCCGAAGCGTCAACGCAGAATACGATCTCGCGCTTAGGCCGGGACGTGCGTTCAGAGGCGCGCAGATCACCCCACTCGACCTTCGCATGGCCGCGGCGCGCAGCGTTGCGCAGCGTCTTGCGCACGTCGATATCACGGTAGGCCTCGCCGCGGTAGGGCTTCGCATCGGCACGCATACCAAGGATAGAGGATGACGCTCCGTGCGACTCGTTGAAGCTCGAACGGTACAGTTGTTCGAGGGCATCGGAGAGGAAGTTCTGAGCCGCCATCGTATACGCCGCTTCGGTGAGCGAATCACCCTTGACGAGACCGCGCTTCTCGAGCTCGCGCTTCTGCTTTTTCAGCTTCTCACGCAAGGCCTTCTCGAATTCGGGGATTCTGATGTTACGCTGGACGTATTCGGCCGACTCACCGGTAGCCAAGCTGATGAGGCGCTCACCATAGAGTTCTTTCGCGCTTCGATAATCGCTCGTCAGATTCTCGAAGAAGAGATCAGGATTGAAATGGCCAAGGCCCTGAGCTGCGAGCTCCTCGACGAGCATACCCTCCTCGCGTTCGGAACGCTCAGACTCGCTCGGACGGTACGCGCCCTTCTCAGAACCCGAGTGTGATTCAACCGTGTCTTCAGACTCGAAAGCCTTGAACACCTTCACCGGCTTCGAACCCTTCCTCACTGAACACGTCGAACCGTTGTTCGACGAACTCTGATGCAGCGGTCTCGAATCCAGCGCTCGGCTTGAGCACGAGGCGGTGGCCCAGAACCGAGCCGACAACAGCGCGCACGTCCTCCCACGTGACGTCTGAGCGCCCGGCGAGCATCGCATGCGTACGAGAACGCTCAGCGACGCCGATCGTACCACGAACCGACGGACCGAAAAGAACCTCGGGACGCCTGCGCAATTCGTGCACGAACCCCACGATCGAACCGGTCATCTGATCCGAGAGCTGCGCGTGCTCTGAGAGGGCTACGGCATCGACGATGCGCTGCTCCTCATCGACCGAACCCGGATAATCCATGGTGATGATGTCGAAGCGATCCAAGAATACCTCGCTCAACTTCTCGGTAGACGTATCCTTCGGGTTCATCGTACCGATCAGCACGAAGTCGACGTCGAAATCCATCTCGTACGTACCGACCGTGACGACGCGCTCCTCGAGGACTTGGAGCAGTGCGTTCTGCAAGCGTTCAGGAGCACGGTTGATCTCATCGAAGAAGAGAACCCCTCCTGAGGCCTTGAAGATCTTGCCCGGAACGAAGGCTTCGATCGCCGAAGCACCCTTCTCAAGGGCTATCTGTGGGTCGAGGTCGCCGATAAGATCCTCAGCCGTAAGATCAGGCGAACCCTGGACGCGTACGAACGGAGCCGAACCGTCAGCGGCGAGGAGCCGAGCGACGCTCTTAGCGATCGACGTCTTCCCGATACCCGGAGGTCCCGATATGATGATGTTGCGCCGGGCGATGAGCGCTGAGGCGATCTGACGCTTCGCCTCAGATTGGCCGATGATGCCCGAGAACGCGGTCTCGTACTCTTTGAGGTGGTCGACGAACTGCATAGAACCGCAGAGAATCCTGTGGTGCTCTTAAACGTTATGCGTTCGCCTACCAACCCTTCTCAGATGGCGTTCAGCGTACAATCGATGAGCACGATCAGCGCTATTGTCCCCAGCCTTCACGAACTCTTTGACCGATGCCCTCAACTTGTTCGCTCGTAAGTTGGTCCAAGCTCGTTATCGTGGGCTTACCATTAGCACCAACCCCAACGGTTGCAACGACCACCGTACCAACAGGAGAAAACTGGAGCCTATTCCCGTTGTCATCGACAAAGTTCTCGATACCCAAATGGCGCACACCACCAACCTCGCCACCATGGACGGGATAGGCGAGTACTCCGTTCCCACCATCACTCATCTGCGCACTATCCTCAATATAGAAGACGTGGCATGAGGCTGGTTGAACAGGAGCGGGTTGCCCGGCTGAGGGCGAGGCGTGTTGCCCCCCGAAGGTTACGTAACCTGCTAGTGCACCAATCGTTGTAAGAGCTGCGGCTTTCAAATATCCACCAATCGACTTCCTTGAATTCATAGTAATCACTAACCAGTAGCATATTTTGCCTGCATAAAGTGTTGCGGTAACGTGAGCGGATGAAACCTCCAAACCCCCTCGCCGACGAGAATACGCGTCGAAAAGACACAGAACCGCCGAAACGGTTAAAAATAGTGCCCGTTCGGTGAGGTTCCATGCATCCATTCCGGTGCTCGGTGTGCAACAGGCTCACCCTGCCCGTATCACGGTTCATGTTCTACGATGAGCCCGTCTGCCAGACGTGCATGAAAGTCGAAGGCTTGTGGACGACGAAATAGGCGTTCCACCCAGACGATCATCGCTCCTCGCAATCGTATATAGACCCTGCAGACGTGAGATTCATCCTATCTCGAGCCTATCAAGGCTTCGAGGCCGTACCATCCGAAGACGAGCACCGCGCAACAATGAACAGGTCTCAGAGTATGGATGCCGTCACTCGTTGTGCACGTAGAGCGTCTGTGTCGGATAGGCGAACTCGATCTTCTCCTTCTTGAACGCCTTGACCAATCCGAGATTGATCTTCTCTTGGGCATCCATGAAGAGCGTGAAGTCACCCGTCTTGACGAAGAACACGTATTCGAAGTCGAGCGATGAGGCTCCGAAATCCTTGAAATGCGCACGGTCGAAATCGACGTCGTCAACCTCATCGATGATCGTCTCGATGATCTTGGGTATCTTCTCGAGCTTTCTCGCAGGCGTATCGTACGTCACCCCGATCTCCTTGACGACACGACGGCGCTCGAGGTTCTTGAAATTGTTCACGCGTACCGATGTGAGCTCCCGGTTCGAGATGACGAGCTCTTGACCTTGGAGCGTGCGCATACGCGTCGATTTCACACCGATGTGCTCTACGACACCCATGTCCGTGCCGACGATGATGAAATCACCGCGACGGAAGGGCTTATCGAGGTAGATCGAGAAGCTCGCGAAGATGTCGCTGAGCACCTGCTGCAAGGCGAAGGCGAGCGCAAGACCGGCGATACCCGCACCGGCGAGGAGCCCGGTGATGTTCACACCGTAGTTCGAGAGCACGAAAAGCAGTGCGAGGATCCACACGACGCCCTTGATGAGCTTACCGAGCAGTTCGACGATCGCATCATCCATCTCCTCGGATTCGCGCGCCTTATGAGTCGCTTTGCCAAGCACATAATCCACGATCGTGAGCGCTACCCTAATCAGGTAGAACCCTCCGATGATCCACCATGCGAGCGACACCGCGGCCTCGAGCCACGCCGCCAAGTCGAGATACGTGAGGGCTGCAAGCAGACTCCACACGAAGTAGAACGGAACGCCGAGCTTCTCGATCGCCGCGACAATCGCATTATCGATGTCCGTACGCGTACGCAGACTGAAGGCCTTGAGCCTCTTGAGCGCGACCGTCCTGAAGAACCAGAGGACGAGCGTCATCACAGCGAAGATACCGATGGCGAAGAGGTAGTTGAGCACCGAATTACCCAAGACCACGACTTGGAGCGCTTCAGGAACGCTCCAGCCGAACGACTCGACAATCTCAACAGCGGTACGGTTCGCCATAGCCTATGAGCGGAGCGTCCACTTTTAACCGTTGCGTACCTTTCATCGATCCGAATACTGCGTAGCGTCACCTTCAAGAGCGTCTTCGAGATCACTCTCAACGATCGCATCAAGCCCATCATACGCACGGATGCGCCACGAGCGCGAAACGGCCCCGCAAACCGCACTTGCAGAGCCGGTGAGTGCGACCCACGAGCCGGTGATCGGAGACTCGTACGAGAGGTACGCCCCCACCGCGAGCGCTCCAAGGCCTGTGATGATACTCACCCCTTCACAGACGTATCGCACCCTCGAAACCATGAGAATGAGCGAGCCGCTACGCTTAAAAAGTCCTCTTCTGACCACCAGGCATTCCAAGAGGTGGCGCCGCGCTGCGGTTCCACGCTGGCGGACCACCAGCTCATTCTTGGATCGGAAGGTTACCAATGGCACGCATGCACACACGAAGAGGCGGTCGTTCGGCTTCGAAACGACCCGCAGAGCGAAGCAACCCTGAATGGGTACGCTACCGCCCAGGTGAAGTAGAGAACATCATACACAAACTCGCACGCGAAGGGATGAGCGCGAGCCGCATCGGACTCGTACTGCGCGACCAGTACGGCATCCCAGACGTACGTTCGCTCACCGGAAAGACGATGCTCGCCATCCTCACCGAGAAGCGCGCAGCACCAGACGTACCTGAGGACCTGATGGACCTCATCAAGAAGTCGGTGAAGATCAAAGCGCACATCGAAGAGAACGGACAGGACCGCGTCTCCAAACGAGCGCTTAGCCTGACAGAGAGCAAAATCCGAAGACTCGTATCATACTACAAGGAGAACGGACGGCTCGCAGCCGACTGGACGTACGACCCTGCGAAGATCAAACTGCTCATCCAGTAGTAGGATCCCCAAACCGTTTCTTTCCTCCGAACCCTTCTTAAGGAGGGTGAGACGAGCGAGCACAGATGCCCACCAGCGGAACCACCAACGACGCTCACGCATTCCTCGCAGCCTACGAGCGCGCAGAACGCTTCATCACCGACGCAGCAGGCGAACGCGTCAGAGTCGTAAGCCACCTCGATGCAGATGGACTGACGAGCGCCGCGATCATGCTCGAGATTCTGCGACGACGCGGTATCGAATACGATTTGAGCGTCGTACACACGATCGACGACGAGCACGCACATACGATCGCACGCCTCGACGCGCCGCGCTACATATTCGTCGACATAGGATCGGGACAGCTCTCATCGATCGCACGCCATATCACGAAGCCGACACTCATACTCGACCATCACGAGAGCGATGCAGAGGCACCCGAAGGCTACGTACACATCAACCCGCTCCTCTACGGAGAAGATGGGAACAGCGGTATCAGCGGAGCCGGAGTCGTCTACCTGCTCGCACGCAGGCTCGGATACGACGACCTCGCACGCCTCGCCATCATAGGAGCCATCGGAGACATCCAGGAGAACAACGGATTCACAGGATTGAACCAGATCATACTCGAAGACGCGATGAAGAACGGCTCGATCAAGGTTGAACGAGGCATCAGGCTCTTCGGAGCACAGACTCGGCCACTCACTAGGCTGCTCGCATACAACCACGACCTCCAACTCGAAGGCATCACCGGAGACCCTGACGCAGCATACCGATTCGTCGACTCGCTGGGCATACGCATATACCACTCGCGCGGAGAGAGACGATACATCGACCTCGAACCCGACGAACGCATGAAACTCCTCTCGGGCATCCTCATCAGACGCAGCCACCTGCCCGAACCCGAATCGATCATCGGATACAACTACACGCTCATCGACGAAGACGAAGGAACACCCTTCCGTGACGCACGCGAATTCTCAACGCTGCTCAACGCATGCGGCCGGATGGACAAAGCATCGGTCGGCGTAGGAGCAGCGATGGGAATCGCAGAGCTCAAACGAGAAGCGCTCCTCGTCGAAAAAACGTACAAACGCGCGATCGGACGCGCGATCGGATGGTTCAAAGAACAACTCGTCCTCGAAGAGAACATCGAACGCGGACCAGGATACTACCTGGTCGATGGTCGTGGTCAGATCGAAGCACCGATCATCGGAACGCTCGCATCCATCGCCTCGCGGATGGACGAAGTCGAAGGCCCAGCGCTCATCTGCTCGTACGCGTACCTCGAGAACGGAGACCTCAAAGCATCGCTCAGAGCACACGGAGACACCGGACACGACCTGCATGCTGTGATGATGCGCATCGTCGAAGACATCGGGGGAGCAGGAGGCCACACGAACGCAGCAGGAGCGCTCGTACCCCGAGCGCATGAAGACGCCTTCATCGGATCCGCACGAAGCGTGCTCTCATCGCTCGTACACTCCAAACGAATATAAACGCCGGAGCGCGTAGGCGGCGTATGGCCAAGCCGGAGAACGTCAAGCTCAAACTCGAAGAGTTCCGCCTGACGTACAAAGACCTCTTCGTGTTCAAGCCGCTCTACCGCGTCCTGCACAAATGGTACTGCGAGAACAACTGGCAAGACCAGTACGGGAAGAGCGGAACCGGCCCTACCGGAGCGCAGTTCTTCGAGATCTACTACATCCACCGCGAAACCGGAGGAGGATTCTACGACATCACGATCCTCTGGGAGTGGTACAAGCCGTATTGGAACACGAACTTCCGCATGAAGATGCAAGTCGAATTCGTACTGCTCGGTGGCAAGATCGAAGAGCGACGCATCGGAGATAGGAAAGTCAAAGGAGAATCGGGCGAGTTCAACATGTTCATCAGACCCTCTGTAGAACTCCTTAAGAGTAAAGCCTTCGATGAGAGTCCCTTCCTCAGACGCATCAAACGGCCGTTCTTCGGACGCTACACGAGCGAAGTCAACGAACAGATCAGCGCCTACTGCTACAGCAAGGCCAAAGAAGTGCACGACCTCGCAAAATCATACCTCGACTCGCACGGATCCGTATTCGGACAAGACCAACTCATCCACCGCAAGTGGGAAGGCGTATGAGGTTCTGAGTTCCAGATTACCAAAGCGCCTTCCTATTCGAACCTGAGCGCGTCCAAGACAGCGATATCCTCATCATCCAAGCGCCATCCGACAGCACCCAGATTCTCTTCGAGGTGATCTGCATCGAGGGACTTGGGAATAGCGATGACGTTCTTTTTTGCGATGAGCCAGTTGAGCGCGATCTGAGCCTTCGTCTTGCCGTACTTCTCACAGATCCGATCGAGTGTACTATGTGGCTGGAGCAAGAATCCGCGTTCGATCGGACGGTATGCCATCACGATGATGTCGTTCTCCTGGCAGTACGGAATGATCTCAGATTCCATACCGGTCAGGCTCCCGAGCTTCTTGCTCGTGCGATGCAGATCGGTTTTTCTCGTCGCGAGGTTGTAGGGTATCTAGTTCACAACGATACGGTTCTTCGAATACCGCTGAGCTTCTCGCATCTGTCCGACCGAGAAGTTGCTCACGCCGATGTACCGAACCATACCGTGCTCAACGAGAACATCCATCGCACGCATCGTCTCTTCGAGCGGCACGTCAGGATTCGGAGCGTGGATGAGATACACGTCGATGTAAGGTGTTGCGAGTCGTGTAAGGCTCTTCGTACAGGATGCGATGACATCGTCATGTGCGAGGTTCTTCTTGCCGACTTTGCTCGTGATAAGAAGGCGCGATCGTTCGTATCCACGGATCGCTTCGCCGACGAGTTCTTCTGCGTGCCCTGAGGCGTACACCTCTGCCGTATCGATATGCGAATAGCCGAGGTCGAGAGCGGTTCTGATAGTGTATACCGCTTGGTCATCCCTCGAACCATCAGAATCCCAAAAGCCCCCGACGCCCCAGGTTCCCAGTCCGATGACCGGAATCCGAACCGAGCCTGCGAGCACCTTGTGTTCCATGCTCATAGGTACGAATCTTCGTTAAAAGGCCTTGTCATCACAATGGCTCGACATCGAGCAGTGCAGGCGATTCACACGCCCCTGATCTTCGCGAAGGCAGCGTCCAAGTCGCGGTTCTCAGTGAGACCGGCGATGAGCATGCCCGCGCTCCAGGCGAAGGGTTCTTCGCTCTTGTAGAGCAACGTCTTGAACGGCTTGTTATCGGCATACACCTCACTCACCCATTCGGATCCTTCAAGGAGCCTCTCGAGGCGTTCGATGATAGCAGGCGTACGAGACGAACCGTTGCATTGACGGTCGGCGAGGAGCACGAGTCCGGTCGTCCAGATCCACTGCATCCGATCATGGTAGTCTCGCATGCCCACAAGCCGCAATCGCAACGACACTTCCGAAGGAGGATAACGCTGCGCAACGCGGCGTCCGATGTATTCGAGCAGTTCGGGATGGCGGTCGAACGATGCGAAGATGAGCCGCGTCTGACGCTCATCGGCGATCCCGAAGAGCACGCACAAGAAGTTCGATTCCACCGAGAACTGGTCGAAACGCTCATCCTCATAGTACTCTGCGTAGTGTGATCGGATCCAGAGCCGTTCGTTGATCAACGCACGTACCTCGACAGCCTTCTGAGCGTACGAGTCGCGCCGGTCATCAGGAGCGAGCAGGCTCATCACCCGTAGAGCCGCATAGTAGAGGGCGTTCGTATACGTGACGTACCCGCGCCGTTTGACGCTGTCACACCAGTCGGCGTACGGGCGTTGCGAGAGCAGTCCGAAGCGTTCCCGTTTCGCGATCGTGTCCATCGCGCGGTGGAGCGCTTCATAATCGATCGTGCGACCCCCGCTCAACGCGCACAAGCCAGCGAGTATGACGAGCAGCGGCGTCGAATCGATCACCTCAGCCCACCCCTTGTCATCCTGGTATCGTGCGATGAGTACCGGGTCCTTATCGCGGTATGCGGTGAACCCTGAGAGCACGTCTCGTGAGAGCGCAACGAACATGCTCCAACTCCCATAGCGGAGCGGAAGGTGTCCTCCGTTGACACCGGAAGTGAAGAGCGTCAAAGCACGTTCGACGACATCGTGTTCTGAGAGCGCCAGATGACCCCAGTGCGCAAAGCACGCATCACGCAGCCAGTACTGTGCGAAGTGACGCCGGCCGGCAACGACCGAATCGGATCCTTCACATGCACGAAGCGTTTTGAGCGCGAGCTCGAGTATGCGCTCGCTCATCCGAGTCGCCCTGCTTCGAGGATCGGCAGACCCGCCTCAGTCGGAATGTAGATGACGTCGCTATCGCTCGTCTTCAGGCTCTGGATGAACAAGTAGCGCAGGTACGCTTCGTTGTCCTTGAGAGAATCCCCGATGATCAGGTTCGCCTCAGCAACACCGCGCGCGCGTTCGACTTCTGCCTCAGCGAGGAGCCTCGCACTCTCACGAGCCGCTTCGGCTTCTCGGATCTGGATCTGACGGTTCCAATCGGCTTCGCGCAGCTGCGCCTTGCCGGCGAGCTCTTGCGAGTACACGCGGTACTGGGGCAGGCCGTACATGGCGAGAGCTATGATGGCTACGATGACAAAGCCGAGGATGATCGCTTGACGGTTCGCTCGATTCATGGAGCGTTCGAGACGGCATCTCTTCAAAAGTGTATGGTCAAAGTCAGACATACCTTCTTAAAACCGGTTCCGGGAAATCATGGTATGACGGTCCTCGAAACGGATGGGTTGGTCGCGGGAAAAGGAACGTTCACCGTCGACTGTAACGACCTTTTCGTCGAGGAGCGATCGATCCTCGGCGTGCTCGGACGCTCAGGATCAGGAAAGACCACGATGATCGAGACGATCGTCGGACTCCACCATCCGCGTAAGGGTCGTGTGCTCATCGACGGCTCACCCGTACACAACCACATGTCAGAACTCGGATTCGTGCCCCAGTCGAGCGCTCTGTGGGAGTACCTCTCGGTGGTTGAGAACCTCACGGTATTCGGGCGCATCTACGGTGTACGCAGAAGCGAGATCAAACGACGGACGAAGGTCATCCTCGGCAGGCTCGAACTCGAAGGACACGAACACAAACGCATCAACCAACTCTCAGGAGGCATGCGTCGCCGTGCGGATCTCGCCGTGGGACTCATCCACATGCCGCGCGTGCTCGTGCTCGACGAACCGTTCACCGGACTCGACCCGCAACTGCGCTCGTTCCTCTGGGAGTTCCTCAACGAGATCGCACAAGCAGGGTCTTCGATCATGATCTCATCACACCTCATCGAAGATCTCGAACGGTACGCAACACACTTCGCACTCGTAGCGAACCAGACGGTTCACCGGATCGAGAAAGACGAGCTACGCGCGGTGTTTAGAGGCGAGAAGCGATGATCCTTCCCGTCGTCCTCGCAACCCTCAAATCGTTTCTCAGATCCAGACGGACGCTGCTCATCCTCTTCGTACTTCCGATCATCCTCATATTCTTCATATTCCTCAGCTTCAACCCTGAAGGCCTCAAACAAGTCCCTGGAGGAATCGCGATCGACTCAGGGATCACACAGGACGAAGCGAACGAACTCTTCGAATGGCTCGAACTCACCTCATACGATGATGTCGAAGCATGTCTTATGCGTATGCGGACCGGCAACGAATATGTCTGCATGAACGTGTATGGAGACGACCAAGTAATCTTCGAAGTATTCTTCGATAACACACGAGAACCGGTGATCTGGGAGATCGTCACACGCGTCGAACAAACACTCAGAAGCGTCGAACGGGCACGTACGAGCGAGGCGGCGAGTCACTTGTTCGAATCGCTCGGAAGCGTCGACGACTACCTCCTATCTTTATCAGAGGAATCCGAACAACATAAGGGACAGATCGAGTCATACCAAGAAGACATCTCAGCGCTCCGCGACGAGCTCTCAGCATCACGAAGAGAACTCACGACGATGATCGCACAGATCGATCAGGACGTCGCACGTGCGCGCAGCGAAACGAGCGAAATGAGATCGGAACACCACCGTAACGTGAATGAGATACGATCGACGCTCACACAGATCGGACACCAACTCGCCCTGCTCGAGTCGATGAACGTCAGTACGCACCATGTGCAGGCGTTCGTCAACCAGGCACACACCGATCTCACAGACTACGATCGGAGAACGGTGAGACGACTCAATACGCTCGACAACCAGATCGACCAGTACGATTTGCGGTCCCATCAGGCGAACCATATGATCGCTCGGATCTCGGAACACGAACAAGGCCTTGCAGCGTTCAACATCGAACTCGGAGGATTCGGTTCGGACCTCGATTCGATGGCACGCACGGCTCATCAGATGAGCATGGAACTCGAAACGGTACTTGAAGGCACCATCCTCGTCGACTCGGTCCGACTCTCGAACATCCCCTCATACGTTCCCGACGTAGACGTACGAGCCGAATACGAACACTTCGACGGATTGAGCGTTCTCATGCTCCAAACGATGTTCCCATCACTGCTCATGCTCGTCGTACTCTTCTTCGGAATCCTGCTCTCTTCGTTCATGATGCTCACCCACATCACCACACCCGCACACCTACGTCTCAGACTCGTAGACGGATCATGGTATAAGGATTTCTTCGCTATGATCATCGCAACCGTACTCGTCTCAAGCGTGATGATCGGAATCGTACTCGGAATCGGCATCTACCTCTTCCACATACCCATCGAGAACATGACGACCTTCGCAGGATTGCTCTTCATGATACTCGTCGTGCTCTCACTCATAGGCATACTCATCGTGCACGTCGTCTGGTCGGAATCCATGTCGGTGATCGTAGCCATGTTCGCGCTCATAGCGACGCTGTTCTCATCGGGATTCATACTGCCGATCGAACGCATGAGCGAATGGGCTGCATCGCTCTCACAGATCAACCCCATCTCGATCGGACTCAACGCCTTCGACCGCGCGATCTTCTACGGCGGAACCATACCGGGGAACGACTGGATCATACTCGGAGCCTGGACGCTCCTGCTCGTCATAGGAACACTCATCATACGACTCGTACGCGAACTGTAACGACCCCGCCGGGATTCGAACCCGGGATCTAGAGCTTAGGAGGCTCTCGCCGTATCCAGACTGGGCCACGGGGTCATGTTCGGGTGACCGAACACGTGGTTTTTAAGCTACTCGGATTCCTCGCTCGTATGACCGCATCAGGAACGTATGAGAGTAGAGGCGATACTCATGATTTGAACCTCGATTCGCTCTATGAGGACCTCAACTACATGCGTGAAGTTCGAGCGAACTGGGTTTTCGGGGCAAGCGTCTCTACTGGCGCCGGCGTACTCGGTGCGTTCGGATTCTCTCCTCTCGAAGGATGGCTCGAAGCGGTAATGATCACAGCAGCGTTAGGGTCTGCAGTAGCTAGCGGCTTCGGCTTAAAGTATGCTCAGAGCGAGATAGCTTCCGCTATACGGACCATCAATCAGATCGAACAGGATACTGCCTACACACGAGCGTACGTAGATGAACCTTAAAGCGCAGCCTGAAGATTTCGTCGTCGAAGAGATCCCCACCGAAGGATTCGAACGCTCGATGAAGAGAGACTTCTCAGAACGCTACCTCGTCGTCCGCGCATGCAAACGCGACTGCGCTCACTTCGACCTCGTACGAGCGATCACCAAACGCTTCGTTCTTCCCGAATCAGACGTAGGCATCGGAGGCATCAAAGACCGCCGAGCCATCACGACACAACTGCTCACACTCCCAAACGCCGTTCGCATCCGCGACTCGTTCGTAGGACCATCGGAGGATCAGAACAGTGATTCTCCGAGCCAGCCGAAACACAGTGCTCGAACCACCGTTCGTGACGCCGCGAAGAGCGACGCAGAGAGCGAACCCCTGATCATCGCACTCCCTACCATGACAGGCGAAGCGACGCTCGAACTCCTCGGCTCGACTCCGCGGAGAATGACGATCGGAACGCTCTACGCGAACCGGTTCGTGATACGCGCAACGATCACGGATGATGAGAGAGCCGTTCTCAGTCGGTATCGCGAAGAAGGGGAGGCTCTCGTACCAAACTATTTCGGATCGCAACGCTTCGGACGAAACCGCGAGAACCCCTCGATCGGATACGCACTGCTCAGAGGAGACTACGAGTTCGTACGCGACACGCTCCTCTCGAACTCCGATGAGGATCCGCTCTCGTTCGTGCGGAGGATCTCGCGTCGAAAGCGCATGTTCTACATCTCAGCCTTCCAGTCAGCTCTTTACAACGTCGAACTCATCGAACACATCGAACCCGGAGTAATCGGACGACTTGAAGCAGCCCCGAACGACGAGCGAATCGGAGCGCTCGCGCGACTCGCTGACGAACGCGTCTATGCGAGCCGCTATGACCTTCCCGATACCATCCCGATCGTATCGCTCGGAGCAGAACCCAACGAAACTCAAGAGCGGCTCTTACAGATGCTCGACATCTCGCCGCGCTCGTTCGCGATACGGCAGATGCCTGATCTCATGTTCGAACCCGTAGAACGCGCCTCGCTCGTACGGGTCGTATTCGAACGCTTCGAACTCGACGACGAGCTCGTCGTTTCGTTCACACTACCGAAAGGAAGCTATGCGACGGTCGTGCTCGAAGCGCTCACTGCACGTCTTCGATCGCATCCCTGATATCAGCGAAGACCTCTTCGGGCGTCTGCTCGCCGTCGATGCGGACGAGAATACCCTGATCGGTATAGTCGCGTAAGAGGAGTTCGGTTTGCGTATGGTAGATCTCAAGACGACGTGCGATCGCCTCAGGCGTATCGTCGCTCCGGCCTTCGAGTTCGACGCGTTTGATGATGCGCTTCATCGACTCCTCGTCCGAGACGTCTATGAAGACCGCGAGATCGAAGGAGATACGATCCTTGATCGCCGCAAGCTGTTCTTGGGTGCGAGGGAATCCCTCGATGACGAATCCCTTATCGGGCTTACTGAGCGCTTCGGAGAAGATCTCGACGGTAAGTTCGATCGGTACGAGGTCTCCGACGTCCATGATCTCGCGGATGCGCTTTCCCCTATCGGAGTCTTCGGCAGCGACCTGACGCAACTGTGCGCCCATATCTACGTGCGTGAGTCCGAAGTATTCGGCGATAAGTTTCGCTTGGGTGCCTTTACCCGAACCCTGCGGTCCGAGGATGACGATATTCATACGGTGATGACCACGCTGTCTCCTTTTATCCGTTGTGCTTCGCCGCCCGGTAACGCGCCAATGCTTCTGCGCGTTCAACACCGTGATCGACGATCGGCTCAGGATATGCGAGCCCATCAGGGCGTCGGGTTTCGAGCGCATGGATGGTGTTCGCATCGAGATCCGAGAGTTCAGGCACCCAACGCTTGATATAGACGGCGTCGGGATCGAACTTCTTCTGCTGGAGCCACGGATTGAAGATACGGAAGTACGGAGCCGCATCAGCACCGGTCGAAGACGCCCACTGCCACCCCCCATTGTTGTTGGCCGGATCATAGTCGACAAGGTGCTGTGCGAAGTACCGTTCGCCCTCACGCCAGTCGATGTGCAAGTCCTTCGTGAGAAATGAGGCTGTGATCATCCGCACACGGTTGTGCATCCACCCCGTCGCGAGGAGTTCGCGCATACCCGCATCGACGATCGGGAACCCTGTTCGTCCGTGCTTCCATGCTTCGAAACGCTCACCCGGTTCGCTCCACGCAATACCCCCAGAGTATGAAGGATCGAATTCACGACCGAGTACACCCGGATTGTGGAAGAGGATCTGATGGTAGAAGTCGCGCCAGTAGAGCTGTCGTTCGAGCTCGTGGTCTTCGCCAAAGCTTCGCCGGCTGGCGGTTATCGCTTCGCGGATGCTGATCGTTCCGAACTTGAGGTGTGCTGAGAGCCTGCTCGTAGAATGTTCCGATGGTATGTCGCGTTGCTTCGCGTACTCTGCGAGTGAGTCGAGCGTTTCGAGGATGCGCAGTGCGTTTCTGCGTCCTCCTCTGATCGAACGATCAGGACCTGCTGTGGGGACGGGAATCGCTCTAGGTCTCAATGCTTCGAGCGAGAAGAACGCGCCGACGGAAGTCCTCGGCTCGCGGATCGGAATCTCGCGTGCCCGCTTCCAGTACGGCGTGAAGACACGGTACGGATCACCACTGGTGAGGATCGAACCAGGAGGATTGAGCATGACATCATCGCATGAGTGAAACGCGCAGCCCGCACCTTCGCACACCGCAGCGATCGCACCATCGCGCGCTTCGGAGAACGGCGTCACATCACGGTTCACGAAGAGCGCATCGAAGCAGTGCGCTTCGAGGAGCTGAGCGATCACCTCATCAGCGCGTCCTTCGAACACCGCGAAACGCGCACCTCTCGATTGAAGCTCTTCATCGATTTCGATGAGAGACTCGACCATGAAGGCGAAGGCGTTCGCCGAGAAGTACGGATTTCTTTGAGGGTCCGCTTGGCGCGGGTCGAGGATGAACACGCACGAGACCCGCTCGGAGTGCTCGAGCGCTTCGTTGAGCGCCGTATTATCTTCGAGGCGTAGGTCACGTCGGAAGACGACGAGCGTGGAATCGTATTGCACAGAACGCGGGTACAACCGCTTCCTATAAACCGTTCGGTAGCCAGTAAGGTTTAAGTTGAGTGCCGTACAGAACTGCGCTATGGACGCTTCACCTACCGGTTTCATGAGTGCGGTCGCGCAGGGTGTCGGCAGCACAGGGTTCGACATGCGAGCGTTCATACTCACCACTCAGGTGTTCGCACTCATCACTCTAGTCACATTCATCTACACGGCGTTCGCGCTCTACTCAATCGCAAAAGCCGCCAAGAAACCCTACCCCTGGCTCGCATTCGTCCCGTTCGCAAACCTCTACCTTATCCACACACTCGCCCGAAAACCGGTGTGGATGCTTATCACGATCATAACCTTCACCGTCTACCTCCTCTCCCCGCTCGCATTCCCACTCGCGTTCCCTTCCATCCCACTCATCCTTGCGATACTCGTGAGCATCTGGTTCGCGGACCTAGCCGAACGAAGAGGATACCATGCTGTAACCGGCTCGTCCGTACCCGTCCTCCTCTACCTCGCCTACTCTGCGTTCAGCAACGCGTTCGTGTCGTTCTCGATCACGCCGAACTCAGTGCTCCCGGGACTGATCATCATGCCGCTCTTATTCTGGTCTACAGGCATGGTGATTTTTGGCATCATAGCATGGCGAGAGCCGCAGCGCTGATAACAACGACCTTTTAAACCGCTCCACATATTCTCACTGCATGGACCAGTGGCCTAGTCTGGATATGGCGACGGCCTTCTAAGCCGTAGGTCGGGGGTTCGAATCCCCCCTGGTCCGTACGCCCATACAAAGCTTTATAGAGGGCCTGTAGTATTTCCCCTAAAAAATACCAGAGGTGGTAACTATAGAAGACTTGATAATGATGGATGGCGGACTCGGAGCGGTACTCGCAGCCATGGCAGCGTTCGCTGTGGTCGGTATCGTCATAGGGCTCGCCCTCTACGTGTACTATTCGCTTGCCTACATGACCATCGCACGAAAACTGAACACCGAACCGGCTTGGCTCGCGTGGATCCCGATTGCGAACTTCTACTTGATCTGGAAGATGTCGCGCACACCAGTGTGGACGATTATCGTCGCGGCAGTATCGATGCTGCTCGTCTGGGTACCTTTCCTCAACTTTGTGCTCATGCTTGCAGTAGGGGCGATTTCGCTCTACTGGTTGTGGAGGATCGCAGAACAGCGCAGGTATCCGGGTTGGATCGTGCTCCTCGTGCTCATACCGGTCGTCGGTGGCTTCGTAAGCCTAGCGCTTCCCGGAGTGCTCGCGTGGGTCGACCGTAAGTAAGACGATTTCGAAAACCCTTTTCGATGTTCTTATATTCGCGAGCATACCTAGAACCGTATGGAACTCCTCAGTGGGCTCGCAACGGAGTCGTTACAACCGATGCCTAATGCACTACCCCTCGCCGTAATGCTCGTCGTGCTCTTCTTTGGGCTCGCGCTCTACGTCTACTATGCGATCGCGCTCATGACGATCGCACGCAAGATCGGAACACCGAACGCATGGCTCGCCTTCATACCCGTAGCAAACATATACCTCATATGGCGCATGAGCAATACTCCGCTCTGGACGCTCATTATCGTGTTCGCCGTTTCGGCAACACCCATACTCGGGATCGGTGGACTCCTCGTATTCGGTGAAGGGCTCGACTCTAACGCTGCCTTTCTCATGCTGATGCTCTTCGCACTCGTGATGATACTCGTCAGAATCACATATGTCGGATTCTCATCATGGTGGTGGTGGCGCGTCGCAGAGCGAAGAAACTATCACGGCGCCTTCGGATTGCTCCTCACCCTCCCGCTGCTCCTCGGCATGATTCCCTACATCGGATTCGTATTCGGAATCATACCGCTCGTAGGAATCGGTATCCTCGCCTGGCGTGATCAACCGTGAGTGCAGAACTGCTCACCGGACTCGCCACAGGAGCCGCTGCTACCAACCCACCCTTCTTACTCATCGTATTGATCGCTATCTACGCATATTATGCTGTCGCGCTCATGACGATCGCACGCAAGATCGGAACACCGAACGCATGGCTCGCCTTCATACCCGTAGCGAACATATACCTCACATGGCGCATGAGCAATACTCCCCTCTGGACACTCACCGTAGTGTTCTTTCTTCTCACACTCCCCACGTTCGTATTCAGTGTGTTTATCTGGTTCGCCGGCGAACTCAACGTGATTGGTGCACTCTTTTTGATGCTGATCTATGCACCTTTATTGCTGACGATAACTCTAAACATATTTATGCTCACAATCGCACTCGTATACCTTGGATTCTCATGGTGGTGGTGGCGAATCGCTGCACAACGAAGATATCACGGGGCGTTCGGATTGCTCCTCACCCTCCCGCTGCTCCTCGGCATGATTCCCTACATCGGATTCGTATTCGGAATCATACCGCTCGTAGGCATCGGCATCCTCGCCTGGCGTGATCAACCGTGAGTGCAGAACTGCTCACCGGACTCGCCACAGGAGCCGCCGCTACGAACTCAATCATTGCAGCGTTGCGGATCATCTTCGTATTGCTCGGATTCATCTTCATCGCGACGTGCTGGTATTTTATCGCACGCAGGACAGACACGAAGGGAGCATGGCTCGCATTCATACCAGTCATAGGGATGATCGTGCCTTGGCGCGTGGCGAAGATGCCGTTGTGGACACTCATAGCCGCGATGATCGCCGTCGTAGTCATACCCATCGGCATCGTCACAATGATCGTAAGCATCGTACTCATACTCGGACCGTACGCTGAAGAACCCCTTGTGATCGAAGGACTATCGATGTCTGCGGTCATCGGCATCGCCACGGTGAGCACGCTTCTGACCATCGCCGCATGGGCAGTGCAGATGATCGTGACCGGGTGGTGGAATGCGCGCGCCGCACAAGAGATGGGTTTCGGACTCTGGGTCGGACTGCTCGCCTCGCCGCTCACCAGCCTCATACCAAGCCTCGGGTTCATCGTACGCCTCGTGTTCGTCGGATTGCTCGCTTTCAAGAAGGAACCGATCTGAACACACCTAGTGCATCGTCATGTTTATCAACCCCCGACGAAGGAGCATATCATGTCGTTCGTGGAATCGCTCTTCATCGTACAAAACGTACTCTTACTACCACATGGTCTGATTCTCACGTTCGCACTCCTCTCTTGGATCACCACTGCCACCACATGGTTCTTCATAGGGCGCGGTTCAAGAGTACGCAGCGCATGGCTCGCATTCATACCCCTCGTCGGTTTCATCGTTCCGTACCGGAGCGCACACGCTCCTAGATGGACACTCATCGGTGCGATCGTTTCGACTCTGACCACCGTACTCTCAATCCTTTTCCTGATAGGAGCGCTCTTCTATATGGTCGCTATTGGATTAGCAGCGTGGGGTGCGCGCGTTGAGGCTCCACCAGTGGTGGTGTACGGAGTAGCAGTCGCATCTGTGCTCTTCATTATCGCACTCGTCATCACAACAAGCATACTCACGAACTGGACGATTCGTGTCGCACGCGAGTACAACTATTCCACGTTCTTCGGATTGCTCGCTACTCCGCTCGCATTCATCCTTCCCGTCATCCTCGTTCTGATATCATACTACCTGTTCTCAGTACCTCGTAGCGAAGCCTTCGTGTTCGAGACCCTCATACCGGCCCTCATCGGGTTCGGTGTCATCGTGAGACTCATCTTTCTTGGAATCATCGCATTCGCACATCCCCGAAGCACGGAGCATTTATAAAGCCAATTCGGGTGCTTGCGTGTATGCGGGGGTAGCCAAGTGGTCTAAGGCGAGAGGCTGCAACCCTCTTATTCGTGGGTTCGAATCCCACCCCTCGCTTATGCACCACTCACTCTGGGCCACACCGCTCGACCCGGTGTACGATACGATCATCGCACAACTCGCCGAGCGCTTCAAGACACCTCATTTCCCTGCGCACGTAACGATACTCGAAGGGTTCGAGAGCCACGCATCAGACCCGCGGTTCTCGCAGCTCTCACACGCACCGTTCGAACTCACGTTCGAGCGCGTCGCCATCACGGATGATCCTGCGGTCGTGCTCGAAGCCGATCCTTCCGAAGCGTACTCGAAGATCGCACACGAAGCATGCGGATCGTTCGGCGGACGCATCCCTGATCGCATCCACCTCTCGCTCGTCTACCTTCCTCAGAACCCCACGCCTGTCAAAGAACTCATCGAACAATCGTTCACCTTCCCACTCACCATCTCGTTCAAACGGCTCGAACTGTGGGATACCAAAGGACCTCTCACCGCCGCGTCGATCAAAGAGTGGACGATCCTAAGCCGCAAAGCCCTCGGATAACAACAGTACATCCTCTCAGGCGTAGTGTTCTTCAGACGAGTCCAAGGGCGAGAATGAGCACTATGAAAATGCCAACACACACCCATCCGAGCGTGCGGTTCTGTGCAGCACCCATCGAAACGAGAGCGCCTGCGAGGAGTCCTCCGACGTGCGCAGCATAACTCACACCGTCAGACACGCCTCCGATCAGACTGAGCGTATCGGTGATTATATAGAAGCTTGCAGCGGCGGCGATCGGCATCGGAATGATCTGAGCGAACGTGATACGAAGCGGATTGGCGAGCATCGCAGCCGCGATGAGTCCTGAGATGCCTCCGCTCGCTCCGAGCACACCGACAGGATCCGCGGTGAGCAGGCCGACTCCGATGTGCAGGAGCGATCCTGCGATGATCGCCGTGCAGAACACCACGAGCCAGCGCGCCGCGCCGTAACTCGATTCTACGACGCGCCCGAACACGAGGAGAGCGAAGAGGTTCCAGAGCAGGTGCGGTACGCTCCCATGGACGAATCCCGAGGTGAGAAGCGTCCACGGAGCGCTCAGAGAATGCGGACCGGCTACGAAGGCAGTGGTGTCGATCACGAACAGTTGGAGTACGAAGACGGATCCGAGGAGAACCGCGACGGCGAGCGTGAGCGGCGCTTCGAAGAGCCATCGGAATACGAGTCGGAACGGCTCGAACACGTCTGAGAACGAACGCCTCCCGAAGAGGATGAGTACAAGTACGATCGGCGTGAACAGTAGGAGTCCGATAAGGCGGACGACGAGCCACGTCTCCGAACGTTCAGAGGAGTCCATACGGCAGGCGTCGGCTCTCCTCGATACGCAAGAGCTGGTTGTACTTCGCCGTACGCTCGCCACGAGCAGGAGCACCGAGCTTGATCTGACCCGTACCGAGTCCGACGCACAAATCCGACATGAAGTGATCCTCGGTTTCGCCCGAACGGTGCGAGATCATCACGTCCCATCCAGCGTCGCGCGCGAGCTTGTATGATTCGATGGCTTCGGTGAGCGTTCCGATCTGGTTGACCTTGAGCAGGAGCGTGTTCGCAGAACCCTTGGTGATCGCCGTACGGATACGATCAGGAGCCGTCACCGTAAGATCATCAGCGACGACCTGCACGCCTTCGAGCCGGTCGACGAGTTGTGCGAAGCTCCCGAAGTCGTCCTCGTGGAACGGGTCTTCGATGCTGATGATCGGATAGTGAGCGCACAAGTCCGCATAGTAATCGACCATCTGTTTGTTCGTCTTGGGCTTCATGATGCCGGGAGCGAGGTTGTAGCGGTTCGTGTGTTCGTCGTAGAACTCGCTCGCCGCAGCATCGATCGCGATCTTGAGCGTCTTCGAATGACCCGCCCTTCGGATCGCTTTTTCAAGGAGTTCGAGGGCTTCCTCGGGCGTTGCGATCTGCGGAGCGAACCCTCCCTCATCACCGAGGCCTACGAGCCCTCCCTCTTCGAGGATCACGCGGCGCAAGGCATGATACGTTTCTGATACGATACGGCTCGCCTCGATGAAACTCTTCGCACCCACCGGTGCGATCATGAACTCTTGGAATGCGAGCGTGTTCGAAGCGTGCTCGCCACCGTTGATCACGTTCGCGAACGGAACCGGAAGGCGAGGCTGATCGTGCTTCTCGGAAAGGAGGTCGATCCACCGGTAGAGCGGCGTGTGCGAGTGGAGCGCCGCAGCCTTGGCAGCAGCGATCGACACGGCGAGCATCGCGTTCGCCCCGAGCTTGGACTTGTTCGGCGTACCGTCGAGCTTACACATCACCGAATCGATGCGCTCCTGGTGCACGACGAGCTCTCCCGCAAGCGCCTTGCCGATGTATTCGACCGAAGCGATCGCCTTGGTAACACCCTTGCCATCCCACTTCTTACCGCCATCGCGCAACTCGTGCGCCTCGTGCGTACCGGTCGAAGCGCCGGATGGAACCGATGCTGATACGGTGTAGTGCTTGGTCTTGAGGACGGCTTCAACGGTCGGATAGCCACGGCTATCGAGGACCGTGCGGCCTTTGATCGATTGTATCTTCAGATAGTTCTCCACGGAAACACCCTACGTTTCGTCCCCGAGTAGGTATATAAACGTTGTGCGGATCGAGCCGCAAACCATCTTAAACGATCCCGGAACACCCGATTGATGTTCGGCTCATCAGAGAAACTCCTCCACCCGACGCTCAAAGAACGCGTCGAGTCATACGGATTCGCAACGCTCAGACCTGCACAACGAAAAGCGCTCGATGCCGGATTGCTCGCCCGTGAGAACGTACTCGTCTGTACGCCGACCGCATCGGGAAAGACGCTCATCGCAGAGATGGCCATGCTCAACACACTCCTCTACGAAGGTGGAAAAGCACTCTATATCGTGCCGCTACGCGCGCTCGCATCCGAGAAGTTCCGCCAGTTCACGCAGCGCTATTCGGACCTCGTAACAGTCGCGCTCTCATCTTCAGACGTCGATGCCGTGGACCGACAGCTCGCTGATTACGACATCATCGTACTCACATCTGAAAAGCTCGATGCGCTCATGCGCCACGAGGTCGAATGGCTCGCCCAGGTCAAAGTCGTCGTGGTCGACGAGATCCACCTGCTCAACGACGTATCCCGCGGCCCGACACTCGAGATCGTCATCACACGGCTGCGCCAAGCGGTGAATCCTCAGATCCTCGGGCTATCAGCGACGATCGGCAATCCCGACCAACTCGCCTCATGGCTCGAAGCGCAGCTCGTCGAAGACGACTGGCGTCCCGTAGAACTCAAGAAGGGCATCATGCTCGGAAGCGAGATCGAATACTACGAGCCCTAACGCCGTGCGAACGTATTCGGCTCGGTCATGCGTCTTGAAGGGGCGGCCTATACAGATGCGCAACTCCGATGTTTGCAGGGCGTCATAGAACAAGGCATTCGCCGGACTCTCGCCTCGAACAGCCGAACAGGTCGTAGTCGCCTCCTGATCGATGAGCGTGGGAAAGAACGCCTATCACCGCGAGCGGAAGCAGTACATACGAACCAACAGTCGGTTGAGAAGGCATCATTATAAGTGTTGAACGATCCAAAACTCTATGCGCCTCGTGATTCTGGTCGGTATCGCTCTGCTCCTCTCATCATGTATTATCGATACGCCTCCGCTCAGAAGCGATCCAACGTTCGTGCTTCCGATCACCAGCGTGACAGCGAGCGGCGACGATGGGAATATCCCACACAACACACTCGATAGCGATCTCGAAACCCGATGGTCGAGCCAAGGAGCAGGCGAGTGGATCACGTTCGAACTCGACGGCGTATTCGAAGTCCAAGAAGTCCATATCTCATGGTACCGTGGTGATACGCGCAGAGCTTCCTTCGAAGTCTCATACTCGGAAGACGGCGAGACCTGGGCACGAGCATACGAAGGAACATCAAGCGGCACAACACTCGAAGCTGAAACACACGATCCCACCAACGCAGCAGCACGATACGTACGCATCATCGGATACGGAAACGATCAGAACACATGGAACTCGATCACCACCGTAACCATCAGATGAAAAGACAGAGACGCGAATACACGTGTCCTCGAATACGAGCAGCCTCCCGAACCCACCCCTCCGACGCCTCCTCCCACATCGAATCGTGATATGAGCCTGCGCGCAGACCCGTCCTTTTCCCGGGGCGACCTCTCGCCGCGTGCCCGTGAACGCTACGATGCCTTCCTCGTCTCACTCAACGATGCGTATCCGAGCCTCGTAGAGCAATCCACGAGCCCGAACATGTACAACTACGGGCGAGGACTCTACATCGGACTGAGCATGATTTCGACGGTATTCCGACAGACCGGCGATCTCGAACTCCTCGACGAGATATACGAACTCTCGAAGAACACGTATGACCAACTCGAGGACCGCTGGGATCCTGAAGGCGGCGCATCATACTATGATACGCACCTGCGCAAGACGCTCCATGCTCAAGACGGCTATCGGAACTGGCGCTATCGCAATTATTGCGGAACGGGTTCGAGCGCCGACACTATCTACTGCGGACGGGACAACCACCGGCTCGAAGAAGCGCTCTCACACGGTATGGCTGCTGGTGTCATGTACGCGCTCCACGTGAACCGTGACCTCGAGAGTCCGAAAGGGTACGATTACGGCGAGATGGCCGATGCCTGGCTCGACTACCTGCGCAACGATTTCGAAGCGAAGTGGCGTGAACGCTACGATCACCCATGGCCCGAGATGCCCTACTTCCAGCGGTACTTCACACATACGAATATGGCGCATCTCAAAACCCATTACTATGTCGGGCGTATGCTCGAGGACCTCGGCGACCCGGATGCTCAGGTCTACCTCACAGAAGCACGGAAAATGACGGATCAGATTTTCGAAGAACCGCACGTCCCTTCCGGAAGCCACGAACAAGCAGGAGGATTCGTCACGACACAGACGCCGATCGGACCCGCATACATATGGGCGTTCGGAACCCCGTACAACCGAGGTATCAACTCCGTATCGGCAGCGCCGAGCGTATATGCGCGCTACTTCCTCGCCATGGTAGCCGAACTCCACTTCGACGGAGCATACCGCTTCGAAGACCCGCACGTCATGGAGAAGCTCTCGCGCACCGTGGCATACTTCATCCTCGATACCGACCCACCCTACGGTTCTACGACACTCATGCTCGCAGCCGATGTGATCGGAGGTGATGGTGACGGAGCGAAAACAGTAGAAGGCATGCAAGGGACCGCCTATCGGGGACGCAACAACGCGAACCGCTATGCGATCAGCACGTTCGGCCTCTACGCACTCTGGGACGAGACGGGACGCATCGAAGAGGTCACCGAAGGCGCCTACGTTACGGCATCGAGCAGAACGAGGAGACTACCGCTCAATGCGTTCCGGTTCATCTCAGTATATGAAGAGGAACGGCAACCGTGATGCGGATCAGCCTCCTTTGACCTGCGTGACGTTGCATGTGCGGCACACCATCGCTGCGCACCTCAACCACATGGCAGGGAATACGCGATCGCAACCCGTACAGACGAATAGATTGACATCTTATGGTCCGCTCCTCTACGACTCGTTTACGCTTGAGCTTTCTTTGGAGAGTAGGCGACCGAGACCATGTAGGGATCGAAAAAAGCTTCGTGTTCGGAAGCGAGATCGAATACTACGAGTGATCATACGAACAATCCTTGTACGAAGGGCATCCCTGCGATGAGTGTTACGACGATGAGAATCACGAACGTCCAGCTCACCGCCATCACCACGGACGCTGAGCGCTCAGGACTCAGCTTGAAGATCTTCTCGAGCGTTACGAGCAGAATACGCCCTCCATCAGCGATGAAGATCGGAAGCAGATTGAACGCTCCGATACCCAAGCTGATGATCGCCGTCCAGAAGATGAGACCCATGACCCAGAGCGAGACGTGTTGGAGCGGCTCAGGGATCGACTCGGGCGGAGCGTAGAACTGACGCATACCGCTCGCGACGAGGGCTCCTTGCGCGACGCGGTACGGACTCGCCCTCAGACTCCCAGTAAGGTCAGCTGCGAAGTTCGCTCCGATCATACCGTGCTCGCGATCATCCGGCGTCTCGATGAGCGTGATCTCGTACGTATCGGTCTGAGTGGTGATCGTCATCACATCACCAGGCCTCGTCTCATGCAATATTCCGGTGAGTTGTATGAACGCTTCTTGGCGTCCGAGCGGCTCGTCATTGATCGCGAGGATACGCGTCTCGTTCTCGACGAATCCGAGTCCGGTCAGTGCAGAATCCTCTGCGATCGAGGTGATGACAAGTCCCTCCTGCCATTCGCTTGAGACGATCGAATCCGCGATCGGGCTGAAGACGACAGCGAGGACCGCGAGCAATGCGAAGAACGATACGATATTGATGAACGGACCTGCAGCGTACATCGCCGTCTGCTCCTTCCACGAACGCTTGAGCATATCCTTCTCGTCAGGTTCGACGAACGCAGCAGGGATCACAGGAAGGACGATGCCGAAGAAGGCGAACCCCGTGCTCTTCACCTTCATCTTGTAGTAGCGTGCGATCACCCCATGCGCGAATTCATGGATCGTCGCGATGAAGAAGATGCCGAGCACCCAGTAAAGGAAGGGAAGGTAGAACGTGACTGCGCTCTCAAAGGGAAGCACGAGCTGAAGCGGAGCCATCTGAGTAGCAGGACTCTGAAGGTACTCGATCATCAAGTAGAGCGTCATACCAGCGAAGAGGACCATGCCAGCGATCCCTACGAAGATGATTACCGGCACCGAGAAGCGTATGAGCGTCGAACACCGCTTGGCGAACGAGTCCATACGCTTGAGCCCCCACTTCGTACGGTACATGATCGCATAGAGCACGAAGGGGATGAGATGCTGTATCTCGAGCTTCTCACCCCTACGGTACTCCCAGTACAGGAAGGCACCGAGGAGAACCGCGAATACCAAGAACAGTGTGAGGTCGAGGTTCGCGAAGAGCACCGAGGCGATATCCATCAGTCACCGCCCGAAGCAGGCGTATAAAAAGGTAGTGTACGATAACGGTTAAAAGGCTGCTGAGATGGGAGAGAGTATGAAAGCCGGCATAGTACTCGTATCCTGTATCATACTCCTCTCCGCATGTATCTACATCACACCCCTGGGAGAAGACGAATCATCCGCTCCCACCGGAGTTCCGCTCCCAACCCCATGGACCAACACAGACGTAGGGGGACCATCACTGGAAGGATCAGCTACGTACGATCAGGGCATATTCACGATCAACGCCTCAGGATCAGACATCTTCGGCACACAAGACGAATTCCACTATGCATACCAAGAGGTATCGGGAGACTTCTCGATCAGAGCACGGATCAATAGCATCCTCGAAACGCATGGATCAGCGAAAGCATCACTCATGATCCGAGAATCGCTCGACGCAGGCAGCAGACACGCTCATCTGAGAGTAAACCCCCCACGCAGCGACGGAGTAAGAGTCGGATTCCAGTACCGGTCAGAATATGAAGGGTCAACCGTTAACGGCATACGCGTTACCGGGTACGAGTTCCCCCTCTACCTACGACTCGATCGAAGCGGTAACACCATCAGCGGATTCGTATCGACCGACGGATCAGAATGGACGCATGTGGAAACACTCGCACTCGCAACTGAAGATAACGTGCTCGTAGGACTTGCAGCGACAAGCCACGATGTCGAAGCAACCACCACAGCTCGGTTCAGCGACGTGATGCTTGAATCCGAAACACCACCCTTCTGCGGAAATGGCATCGTAGAAGCAGGAGAGGAATGCGATGATGGCGAGCTCAACGGAGTCCCCTGCGAACCTGATGAGGGAAGCTGCACGTACTGCAGCAGCGACTGTAGAAGCGTAACGGTAGAGGAAGAATCCCCTGCTCAGACTCCTCAAGAAGTACAGCTGATCGAACTATCACAGCATGCGACGGTCCACGATGGGCCGTTCCAACTCGTCCACGATCGGAGAGCATCAGGAGGCCTCGCGGTGAACGCGCCGTGGAAGTACGAGACGTTCGGAGGCACATACCCTTCGCAAGATTCGCTCTCCTTCTCTTTGGAAGAATCCGATACCGACGTCTCGGTATGGATACGCATATACACACACCACCACACGAGCGCAGGGTGGCGCCTCGAACTTCCCGGAGGCACCACACGAACCGTACTCCCCGATACGAACGAAGAATACGAGTGGGTTGAAGCGTACCGAGGCACGATCGAAGGAACACAGGCATCACTCACACCCCTCGGTCCACGGAGCAGTGTCGATGTGGTCGTGATCTCAGAATCCCGAGATCCGAGCGGCTTCGATACGCTGCTCGACCTTCCCCTCCCCGGTCCGATACCTGAAGCCCGCTACTACGTGTCGATGAGCGGGAGCGATAGCGCGTCGGGCTCGAGCACCGATCCGTTCAGGACGATCCAGAAAGCCGTTGATACAGCAGGCCCAGGCGATACGATACTCGTACGAGAAGGACGGTACGGTGGATTCCGCATCTTGCAGAAGAGCGGAGAACCTACCAACCCGATCACCGTACAGGCGTATCCTGGAGAGCGTGTCGTGCTCGATGCGCAGCTCACCGACCATGACGCAGCGGTGATCTACATCAGCAACCCATCACAGCACTGGATATTCGATGGATTCGAGATTACCGACAGCAACCCTCAGATCCTAGACGCACGAGCACTCGACATCCGAGATGACGATGAATACGAGCAATGGCAGAACATGGACGAAACGCTCAAGAGCGATTCCATGCGCGCCATTCGCATGCTGAGCACCGATTCACGAGAGTATTCGAGCCACCTCACGTTCCAGAACATGGAGGTACACGGAATGTATGAAACCGCGTTCAGCGGAAACGCGAACCACCTCGTGTTCCGCAACAACCACATCCACGATAACGGATACCCTGGCACGTCATACGGATGGTACACCTCAGGAGACGGAGTGGTATGGGATGGGAACATCGTCCATGACGTGGTTCGAGCCATACAATCACGAACGAGCGGCGGACCCTTCCCTGAGAACATGGTTGCCGAGAACAACCTGTTCTACCGCAACGGCAGATTCACATGGCACCATTATAGTTCAAGTTCACGGAAAGGTCCTGCAATCGTCATGGTCTCTATCGACGGATCAGCAGGAAACAACGCAGTTCGCAACAACATCTTCCTCTACAACGGGAACGGCGTCAGGATACAGACGCCCGACGGTGTCGTCGTACACAACACGTTCATCGCGAACGGCATGTCTTCGAGCAATAGCGCGTTAAGTACGAGAAGAGACGGAGCATACGTCGCGAACAACGCATTCATGGACAACAGCAGGGACCTCGATGACCGAGCCAGCACTACCCAATTCGAAGGAAACGTCGAAACATCGCAAACGATGTACCGCAACCCATACAAACTCGACTTCAGCGTCGTATCAGGCTCGCCTACGATCAATGCAGGGGTGCAGATACCGAGCGTCGCAACGGACTTCTTCGGCACGAGAAGACCCCAAGGATCCGGATGGGACGCTGGAGCAGTCGAACGGAAGAACTGAGCACGTTCAACTCTTCGGACTTCTCGAGCCGATAAGGTACACCGTTGCGAGAATCGAGAGGAGCCACATGGCGAGCGATACGAGTACCTCGAGTATGATCGGTACGCCGAACAGGTTCTGGAGCGGTCCGGATCGAGAGAAGAAGAGACCTCCAACGAGCACTACAATACCCTAAACACCTGCTAGACCCCGATCCAAGAGGCACGATTCGGCACGAGAAGCGTCGTAATCGGAGCGGATAGGACGATGAGCAGAAGGACGACGACGCGGATCGCAACGCGCGCATACTCACCCGAATCGATGAGAGACCACCGAGATGAAGAATGTTCGAGCCCAACAGACGTTTCAGGATAGGATCCGAGCGTTCGAACGCGTCCATCGTAGTACCCGAATGTTGGAATCCCACGCCCCGAAAGCACGTCTGAAGGTTCTAAAGACGGAACGTCTGCTTCGATCCGATCCGAAAATCTCACCGCACCAGCAAGGTCCGCGATGTAGAGTGGCGCCCACCTTTCGGCGATTCGCGCCGGGAACCTACTGTTGTATGTGTAGACGATGGTGAGACTGGTGATGTTCCCGAACGGCGAGACCTCGTAGGGTCGGATCAACCGTACCGGGAGGAATCGACTCCCGCTCTTCCTCGACTACCTCTCCAAACCGCTCATCGCTCGAACCACGGTACACGAAAGCACTATGAGCTGTTTCTGGTATGATAAATTCTCCGCGATATAACAGTGTATCTCCTCGGAGCTGTCGATGGGGCGAACAGCGTAATCCCTAAACCACGCCTGTGTCTTGTCCGACATATTCTCTACGCGTGTATCAAATTCATTCGCATGCAATTAAAGAGTATGGTTCGCCTGATATACGAGCAATCCACTATCGAAGAGCAGAACGTACGCCTCGTCCGGGGGCGCAGGCGCACCGCTCACGACCGACGATGCCAACAGAACTATAACAACGAGGAACGCGAATCGCATGTATGACCCCGAGCGGATCTCGGATATAAAGGTACTACTTCTTACGCTTGACGCGCAGGGCTTTGCCGCTGCACTTGCGGCATGATACCTTGCCGCGCAGAACCTTCATCATCGTGCTGCGGATCTTGCTCTTGCAACTCTTGCAGACGAATACGCCTGAGAACATCCGGTGGTCGGCTGCTTCGATCTTTCCCATGATTATTCACTCTTGACCTGTTTGAGGACCTTCACGCCGGTGATGATCCAATAGACGACGGTGTCGCCCTCCTTCACGTCGCCTTCGAAGTCATCTTCGACTTTGAGATCGAACGTCTCGTACGTCTCCGAATCCATGACGTTGATCCCGACGTCCGTCTTGCTCAGGACCTGGGCGTTTCGCTTCTCGACGATCGGAACCTCGACATCATCGCCACCGGCGACGATCATCGAACGGCGTTTATTGTCGAGCAAACCCATGCCTTCGACTTTCGTCTTCGCAGAACCGTGCTTCCCGGGCTTAGACGTAGCGATCGAGAGCGTGCGGCAGGCCGCTCCATCGATCATGACGTAGCTGCCCTTCTTGAGCGACGTTGGCGAGGCGAACTTGACTGACATAGGACGATGGGCAAGGATTCGCTTTATAAACATTTGGCTTAGGTCTGGCGCTGGAGAGCGGCTGAGAGCGGGCTCTATGCCCTTTACGATGTGCGGAGACCGGTACGAACGCCGAAAGCCGAGTATTCCGAGAACGTTCGCTCGGGCACTCGGATCGTGTTCGAGAACACAGGACAGTACTTCGAACGAACCCGAACACTCGTCGTAGCGCATGCGGATGACGAAAAAGGATTATAAACCCACCCCGCCCTGGACCGCTATGGAGCTCACCGTCTACAAGGGATCGAACCCTGTCTCGCAGCCACGACTCGCACGCACGCAGTGGGAGAAGGCCCGCGGCCTGATGTTCTCCCGCCCTCACGACGTGCTCTTCGAATTCGGCGAGGAGGAGAAGCTCAAATTCCACATGGTCTTCGTGTTCTATCCGATCGACATCATCTTCATGGACAAGCAGATGCGCGTCGTCGACCTCAAAGAACGCTTCAGACCTTTCACCTTCTACTATTCGAAGGCGTGCTCGAGCACCGTACTCGAAGCATACCATGGCTTCATCAAAGAACACGGGATCAGCATCGGAGACGAACTCACCGTAGAACACGGAAAGCCCTCTTTGGACACGCGAAGTCCTCCGAGCAAGCGAAGATATGCACCCCACGGACGGATGCTGCACACCACGAGCCTCGGAGCAACCCGCACGGCGAAGACGAAACCCGCATCGCAGAGCGATGAGCCTTCGACACCGCACATTCTATCTGAGAAGCCTGTGCGCTCGAAACCGAAGAAGCGCACGCCTGCGAAAAAACCAGCGAAACCCACCACGAAAACAACCCGAAAAACACCTCCTAAAACCACGAAGAAGGTGTCGAAGCCCGCACGCAAACCAACGAGGAAGGCTCCCACAAAGACCACCACCAAGAAATCAACCCGAAAAACCCCTACGAAGAAACCCTCCAAATCTCAATCTGCGAAGCGATCATCGGCGCGAAGCACGAAACGTCAACGCTGACGCAGCCGGGAGTGTATCTTCATCACGATGCGCGCTATGACGAGTGGACCGAAGAGTGCGACGATCGAGAAGTAGACGAGGTGTCCTATGATCGTATCCCCATATGCGAGGGGTTCGAAGCATCCTACGAGCACACAGTTGTTCTCCAAAGGAACCGATACCGCGATGACGGCTACGAGCAGGATGAGATACCACTTCACGAAGGAACGGTAGGTCGGAACCCCGATCGACCTCATGCCGACAATGACGAACGGAAGCACAAGCAGGTGCACCGCAAGATCGACGATGCGCCCGGCAAGCGTATGATACGCGGGATCATACATAACGAGCCCGATGAACTGTTCGAGGCCCAGATACACGCGCACGAGATCGACTGAGAACGGTATCTGAGCTAAGAGCGCTACCGAGACGTACGCATAGACGAGCGACGGACGAACATACACGAATCCAAGTCCTGCGATGAGGATGCCGATATAGCAGAAGGCGAAGATGACATGCGGAACCTGTGCGAACACGAGCTGGATGCTTGAGAGGATCCACACGACGACGAGCACCGCTCCGAACCCTTTAGCGTTCAAGATCCTCACGCCTCATGAATATGAACCGTTTGAACTCGGGTTTGAGGTCGCGCTCCATGATCGCGTCGAGCGAGAAGTAGCGGACCTCTTGACCCTCGGTCAGAGCGATATCGCTCGCATCACCATCTATCTCGGAGAGGAAGAGCGCGATCCTGAGCGGATGACGCACGCCCTTCACCACATCAACAGCATCGATCGTCGCAAGGTAGCGCAGCTTCTCGATCCGGATACCGATCTCCTCGAAGACCTCGCGCTTGGCAGCCTGTTCAGGAGACTCACCGTCATCGATGCTCCCGCCGATGAGCGACCACCGACCCGGATCGGCGATGTCAGGCTTCGCATCGCGCAGGTGGAAGAGGAAATCACCTGACTCAGTGTGGCGCAAGAAGACGCCTGCCGAATCACGGACCTCGTACATAACGAGTGTATCCTCGACGACCTTATAAACAGATGCTTCAGCTCGCGACAGATGGGAATCACAGAAACACAGCTGAGCGAACTGCTCGACCTCGCAGGCATGCGCTCGAAGACGCTCATGAACCACATCGAAACCCCGATCACGAATCCAAAGTTCGCAGGATACAAGTCGCTCGAAGACGGTATCAAAGCAGAATACGAGACAACCGTCCCGCAGCGATTCCAAGAAGATCTCAGACGCGAGCTCTCTGAGATGGGGTTCAGACACGTGCCGCTCGCCTTCGAAGGTCGCCAGCCGGTCACCGGGGAGAAACCCCTCGACGTATTCCGAGACGAACGGCAAGACTACGTATTCCAGCTCACCGTGCACTACACGAACCCGTAAGACGAAAGCCATTAAAACCGAACGCGGCGCACCGCTCCGTACGGGGGTATAGTATAACCTGGCTAGTACAACCGGCTCCAGTAGTGGAGCGCAGAGGCCTCGTGCCGATGACCTGAAGCAACCGGTCGATCTGGGTTCGAATCCCAGTACCCCCATAACCTTTTTATCATCCTCCACGTAGCACTGGTTGATGCATTTGGATTCTCACGTAGCTACGGATCGACCCTCACACATCCAAACCAGTGGATGGAGCGTCGAAGCGTATTGGATCGAGATGCGGATCGGTTCCGACTCTATCATGATCGGCTTCGGCCCGCTCGAATCCATCATCAACGACCCATCATCAGCCACGCTTCCCGACCCGTATGCTCATAGTTCAGTGACCACCCCGCTCGCAGCCTACGTCGACCACGAAACAGGGAGACCCATCTACGTTGAAGGTCGTAGCCGAGCAGAAGAAGAGAAGGCCATCCGACTCGCTGAAGCATACTGGCGCGATGTCAAATCGGTCGAAGAGAGCATCCTCGGAGAGATGATCCGAGAAGAGACCAAATCGTACACGGCGCTCGAGACGATCGCGAGCGGAGTAGACGAACTCGAATACGAGTGGCCGGGAGCCGCACAGACAACAACCTTCCTCGGCAATGGTCAAGGGTACTATACTCGGGATGCGACACACTACCAACAAAAACTCGAATCGCTCGCGGCTCTGCACGGCGTCACAACCGACATCGTCCACAAGTGGATCAACGCACACGAAGTCACACATGGACAAGGAGTAACGGACGAACGCGAGACCCACGAGTCGACGTACCGCGCACTCGTAAAGGCGATCGAACACTCCGAAGACCCTGCCGAACGGCGAGAATACGAGCTCATGCTCCACGTACAAGCAGGAGAACTCGCGCGCCGCTATGGCATACACAAGAAACCGCGAACACCGCAGGAGCGAATACTCAATTAACGCATACCGTTTCTTATACGGACAGAGCCCAGACAACCGCTCCCTTACACCAGTGTATTACGCCGATACTCATCACCATACACTCCCCTTTCGTGCTGGAGCTCTCGAACCCAGCTTTCGGAGCACGTTGTTACCCCTCCACTCACTCTCATAACCGTCACCGAACCATCATCGGTACACTTATCAGTGAACGGCTCGAACGAGCAGTATGATCATCTCATCGTGGAACGTGAACGGGCTGCGCGCTGTGGCACGCAAAGGAGCGCTCAAAGAATGGATCGACACGCAAAAGGCTGACGTCCTCTGCATGCAAGAGACGAAAGCGAGTGCCGAACAACTCACATTCCTCGACAACGAATACCCCTACTACGAGAAAGAGTACCACACCGGCGAGAAAGCAGGCTATGCAGGTGTTGCTACGTGGACAAAGAACGTTGAGACCACGACGCTTCGGGGACTTGAAGCCGGGGATCCTGAAGGACGCGTCATCAGAACCGACATCGACGAGTGGTCGCTGCTCAACATATATTTCCCCAACGGCGGAAAATCACCTGAGGCGTGGGAGTACAAACTCGTCTTCTACGAGCAGATACTCACCTATATGAACGAACTGCGAGCCTCGGGGCGGCGCGTCATCATGTGCGGCGATCTCAACGTAGCCCATCGCGAGATCGATATCGCACGACCCAAAGAGAACGATGGCAAGATCGGATTCCACCCGAAGGAACGAGCCTGGGTCGATCGAGTACTCGAAGCGGGATGGGCTGATGCCTTCCGTGCGAAGCATCCGGATAGCGTCGTCTACAGCTATTGGCACCTCATCAGTCGAGCACGCGAGCGGAACGTCGGCTGGCGCATCGACTCGTTCTTCATCGACGCGAAGGACGTAGAACGAATACGGGACGTGCACTACGATACCGAGCAGATGGGTTCGGACCACTGTCCGGTCACGATCAAAATCGAGTAGAATCAAACTGTCCGTCGAGGTGAAGGGAAGCACAGTCACTTCTTCTTCGGGGCCTTCTTAGCAGCCTTCTTGGGCAACTCACTCACCTCCGCTTCACATGCGAAGATACCGTTCCAGTGTTGTTCGAGGTTATAACCTTTCGTAAAGATGACCTCGATGGACGGGGAGCAGAACGAGTCTTGGAATAAGCAACTGTCCGGGGGCCCGTGTGAGAAGCGGTTCACTTCTTCGCAGGCTTCTTAGCCGTCTTACGCGCAGGCTTCTTAGCAGCAGCCTTCTTAACAGGCTTCTTTGCAGCAGCCTTGCGTACTGTCTTCTTGACAGGCTTCTTAGCCGCGGGCTTGCGCGCAGTCTTAGCCGTCTTGCGAGCTGGCTTCTTTGCAGCAGCCTTCTTGACAGGCTTGCGCACGACTTTCTTCACGGATCGAACCGTCTTCTTCACTGCCTTCTTGACAGCGCGAGCAGGCTTCTTCACCGCCTTGGTCGTCTTGCGAGCAGCTGACTTGACCGTCTTGCGGACCGGCTTTTTGGCGGCGGTCTTTCTCGCCGCAGGTTTCTTCGCGGTCTTCGCAGCGGTCTTTCGGGCCGGAGCCTTCTTCGCTGGTTTACGCGCGGGCTTCTTCGCCGTTGACTTGCGGGTCGTCTTCGTCGTCATGATGTTCACCTCCGCCTCAAAGCCGATGATAAGCGTCTTTGGAACGTTCGAGGTTTTAATCCTTCGCAATTCTGACGTGATCGACGAATGCTGCTTTTACGAAGAGCGGGAAGACGAGCGTCGCCTCGCAGACGACCTTCTGATGCTTGGCATCCTCGGATATCTTACCCCAACTGATCGCTTCTTCGGTGTTCGCACCGGCGTTCGAACCTTCATACTCGAGTGCCGTCGTGATGTACACCGCGTAATCAGCACCGTCGCGCAAGATGTTCAGATTGGCGATGAAGTGTTTGGGCACGGATCCTCCCAGAGCGATGATGCCGACATGTTCGCAGTTGTTCGAGAAATCGTAGGCGCGCACGACGTCCTTTGCTGCATCGATCATGAATTCGGGGTGTTTCTTCTTGAAGAAGTAGAGCATGTCTCCGATCGCACCGTCGTAGAACCCCGGGCAGAAGTAGGGGATGTTGTTGCGTGACGCCCAGGTGAGGATGCTCCTCTCGTCGTTGAGCTCGAGTCCGAGGTAGTAGATGAATTCGGATTCGGAGAGCACTTCGCCCGTCTTCTTCTGGCGTTCGAGGAGTTTCTCGAAGAACGGTGTGAGGAAGCGTTCGAGGTAGAGGTAGCGGTCGTTGGGGATGAGCAGGTTGCCCGTCCGGTTGATGCCTTCGCTTCTGAGCACGGCTCCCTTCGCCTCGTAGCTTCCGAGCACGAACGGTTTGAGGCATTTGATGACGTCCTCTTCGATCCCGCCGGCCGTCGTGGTGAGCAGCGCGACCTTGTCGTGTTCGACGAGCCAACGGATCGGCTCGCGCAATCCGGATGAGACCATGTTCGACGTGTAGCCGAGGAAGATGTGCGCCTTGGCATCCTGCATCTCGCGTGCGATCATGATCGCACGGTGAAGCGCGTGTGCTTGAAATCCTGTCGTGCCGAACGATTCGACGAACGTGTCGAAATCCCACTCGTCGTTGAAGTCGTAGCCTTTCACCTCCGGCCAACCATCTAAGGTAACCGAGGGTTTGAGGATGCGCTCGCGCGCCTGTTCGAGATCGTGTTCCATGGATGATCGGAGGACCGTTCGGCTCTTAAGTGTGGCGTATCACACCAGGCGTATGAGTGCATGGTTCAGAAAACACCCCTACCGGTGGGGATGGCAGCCTACGACGTGGCAGGGGTGGATGATTTTCTCGTGCGCTCTTATCGGAGTCATCCTTGCGAGCTGGATCGTCGAGGACGTCATCGTATTCGTAGTCGTGCTCGTAGCGATCGTATCCGCACTCACATCCGTATCGTGGTTGTTCTCCGAACGCAGCTAACTCACACCTTCTTGGCGATCGAACGCAGTTTGTAGAGGCTAAGTTCGATATCCCGCGCGCGTCCGATGAAGTAATCCTCATCCGTCGGCTCACCGCGTTGTGCGGCTGCGGAGGCGAAGCGCTTGAGGTCCTCGAGGAGGTGTTCGCGATCAGCGATGAGAGCGCTCACCATGCGATCCGGGTCGAGGCGAGCGTCTTCGAGTTCTGAGAGGTGTGCGTCTTTTATGAACCGTGCCATCGAAGAGAGCGGGGTTCCTCCGAGCATGCGGATGCGTTCGGCGTGTTCGTCGATCGCGTCTTTCGTCTCGTTGTAGATCTCCTCGAAATGCGCGTGTAGGTCGAGGAAGCGCGGTCCGGTCACGTTCCAGTGGAACGAGAGCGTGCGTACGAGGTGGACGTATTCATCGGCGAGCAGCGTGTTGAGATCTTCGATCGTTCCCATACGAACAGAGGGGGTTCGATGCGCTTTAAGCGTTGTGGAGACCTCATCCACCGATGAACGTGCTGACTCGTTCGTAGGTCTCGGTTCGACAGTGTTCAGTAGAACGGAGGGGGATGCTCAGCATCGTAGATATCGCATGGATGCGCTCGTCCGACGGAAACCAAGAAGGGGCCTGCGCGTTGTGGGAGGAGCGGTGTCTTATCCACCGGGAGGTGTGTGAAGAGTTCGGTCACGCAGTTGCGACGCAGCGTGTGGTACTTGTGCGGAGTTCGGACGGTGCGCTCAGCGCCACGGGCGAGTGAGGCGAAGAGCTGCCATCGTTCGTCATCGTCGAGGATGAGCTCACAGGAGTCGAATTCGCTCATGCGCTCGAGCCGTTTACCGATGATGTCACGCGCGCTCCCATACAGATAGATGAGTTCGTAGGCTCCGAAAAGGCCCTTTATCGAAGAGTATCGTTGGCCGCTCGTGCGTCGTGCTTCGATCGAGATACAGAGCGGGTCGAGTGTCGTCTCGAAACAGATGAACACGTGCGTGCCTGATGAGCGCAGGTGTTCGCAGAGGACGTGTGCCCGTTCGACATCTCCGCGTGTGATGGTACGTGTGATCCACCGCTTCGTATAAGACTCCCCTGACCATGTGAAGTCGCGTACGTTCCCGATCCTGATCGTCTCATCACTGAGGAAGCTGATGTCGGGCGTACGTGAGAACTCTTCGAGCCACATAGTATACGGGTACGGCACCTCTTTTTCAAGGACTCGCTCACGAACGTGCAAGCCGTTCCATGAGGACGAGGTGGAAGGGAAGCGTGATCGCATTGACGGCAAGCGCAACGGTCGAAGCAGGTCCGAAGAGGAGGACGGTGATCGCGATCGCGATACCACCGTTCTTCATCGAACCGAAGAGCATGTAGAGGACGCTGATCGAATGTGGTGTGCGGTGCACGGTTGAGAGCCACGACGAGAGCGTGAGGACGAGTTTCACGACGAGCAGAACGAGGATCACGACGACAAGGAGCGGGTCGAGAATGGCATCACGGTTGAGCCCTATGACCGCTGCGAACGTGATCGCATACGACATGCTGATGAGAGGCCTGCTCACACGGTCATGTGTGATCATCTCATAGAAGGGGAGACGACGTATGATACGAGAGAGGGCGAAGGGAACGACGATGATCAGAGCGACGACTTCGAGGACCTTCGCAGGTGAGGCTGCTGATCCGAAGAGCAGGAAAGTTCCGAGCGGGATAATGACGAGCGCAGCGAGGTATCCTACGATCTCGGCGAGAAACCCGACGTCAAGATCACCCTTGAACATGCGGGCGAGGGGAATGATGCCGATCGCTGGAGGAGCGAGGGCGAATATGAAGAGCGCCGGCTGGTATTCGACCGGTACGAAGACGAACGTGAGGAAGAGGTAGAGCACTGACGCACCTAGGTAGTTGGCGAGGACGAGTCCTACAACGGTACGTCGCTCGTGGTGTTTGTGCGGATGTCGTGCGGAGACCTTGGCGAGGCTGACCGCCATCATCACGATGAGTATCGGCACGATGAGCGGTTCGAACAACGACGCTACCGAGGGAAGCGCGAGTCCGAAGACGATCGCTGCGGCGAATGCGATGCGAGGATCTGTCCAGTGCATACGCATCCGAGAGGGTTATCCTTGAAAAACGTATCACTCGGTGACGTTGACCATCGAACCGAAGCTGAACCCTTCAACACCCGCTCCGGTGACGGCCAGGTAGATGAACACTCCGATAACGACGAGGATGATGATCGCTGCAAGAACCCAGAGCCACCAAAGCGAGGGTTTCTCTTCGCGTTCAGCCCGGATCATGGCATCGACGTTGATCGGCGCACGAGCCTCTCTCTCGCTCACCGATTCAGGCAAGGTCTTCTGTGAAGGCGCGCTCTTCGGAGCGCGTCGTTCGAGCAGCCAGAGGACGAGAGCGAGTATGAGGATGACGACGATGAGCACGATCGAAGCGTAGAAGAGCACGTCGCGCCAGAGCGGACGTTCAACCACCGGCTCCTCAGGACATGAGAGGTCGAAGTATGCATTCGCTCGTGCTACGACATCGACTCCACGCCTGATCGCGAATCCGGCTGATTGGATGCCTTCGAGCGGTTCATCAGAACGCGCTGTGGCAGCGAACGTTCCCGACTCTCCAGGGAGAACGATGAGCGTCGACGGTTCGAAAACGACGCGCATATCTTCAGACGACTTATTGAGCAGTACGAACGTCACGCGGTGCGTGATCTCATCGTTGTTCGTATACGAGTATTCGAAGCGTTCGAAGAGGTCGCATTCAGCAGCCACAGAGGGAATGAGGATGATGAGCAAGATGGCGAGGAATGCGTGTTTCATGGTGGATCAGGGGGAAAATGGTTGGAAACGGTTTTATCGGATCACCTAGTAGTAGGCTTGGGATCCTTCGCCGCCGTTGCGGTCGTCATCGCGCATCCGGCTCACCGCAACGATGATGCCGAGGACGATGAGTACGACCACGAGGACGAGCAGGCTTATCTCGAGCACACGCTGCCAGTCAGCGGTGAATCCGATCCGCTCAGCTTCCTTGACCGTGACCGGGACCGAGGAGGTTCCGAGCTGCTGACCATCTGCAGTGGCGAGCGTGAGCGAGAGAACCTTGGTCCCCTCAGATGCATCTGCATCAGCCGCAACTTCAACGTACGCAGTGCTCCTGCCACCTGCAGGGACGACGAGGAATGCTGACGGCGTCACACGGGCGGATCCGAACGCATCAGCTCCCTGAACTGAGAGCACGAGCGTCTGGCTTCGCGAACCGGTGTTCGTCACCATAACGGGGAAGACCGTGGTCTTTCCCGCTTCGACGGACTTGGGCGGCTGGACTTCGATGAGGACGCGGTCTTCAGCATCGGGCTTCTTGCACAGTTCAGCATCCGTTGTGACGCGGACCTGGGTCGTGAAGCTGTCCGTCTCGTATCCACGGTCGTATTCGATCGTCGCTCTGACTTCGTACGTTCCGGTCTCGAGGCATTCGGGTACACGCAAGAAGAGGTCTGAGCTGCGCTCAGACTCATCAGCACGGACACGGTCGATGTAATCGGTAGCCGTCACACCAACCTTGGGCATGCTCAGCGAAACCTTGACATCGCGCAAGTCGCGATCTCCGATGTTCTCGACACGGACCTGGCCGAGGAACGCGCGGCCCGAGAGAACCTGGTCGCTCGGGTTGAACGTAACGTCAGTGATGACGAGCTTGGTGCGCTGACCGGTGAGGCGGATGCGGAAGAGGTGTTCTTCCGAGGGGCCTGTGCGCTCAGCGACGCGGACGCGAAGATCGTAGTGGTCGCGGTCAGCATCAGTGGGCATCGAGAGGGAGAGGTCCTCGAACTGCACATCGCCAGCTCTCATATCGAAGAGGCGCGTACGGTCGTAGAGGTCTCCTCTGCGGTCGTTATATTCGTAGCCGAGGATCTCAGCTACGAGTTCGATGTTATCGACGTCATCGTCCGCATAGAGGCGGACACGGATGTCGATGTCCTCTCCGCGCTCGACGACGAGCTGGTCTCCCGCTTCGAAGACGTTTCCGTTGATACGGATCTGTTCGACGGTCGGAAGAGCCGTGACCGTGCTCGCTGCGAGGAGCAGTGCGAATACGGCCGCGATGATTGTTACAAGGTTTCTCATTGTTTCAAGCCTCCTAGTTTGTTTGTTGGTACGAGCGTAATGTCGTTACTATTCTTGTGTGAATATACCCCGTTCATATATAAGTGTTTCTTTTTTTGTTCTTCTCGAGTAGTCACATTTCGTGACTTATGGGTGATGAAGGTAAACGGTTTCATCGGAGCACAATCACCGTCCGGGCGAGATCCACGTCGCGGTTCTCAGCCTTGAAGACCGCAAACGTCTCGAACGAGACGTCGTCGATCGGCACGAAGAACGAAATGGTCCTCGACGAACCGTGCGGGATCTCCGGCATGGGCTGCGAACGCCAGACGCCGTGTTCGGGCACCTGCATCGTCGCCGTCATACCACGAACGGTGAAGCCCGCATCGTTACGCACGGTGAGCGTCGCATAGACGCGATCACCGACGACCTCAGCGAAGGCGCGCGTGATACGCACACGGCTCGCATCGACCTCGATGATCGGATCCTCACGCGCGGCCACGTGAATCGTAACCGAACGCGTGAGCACCTGACCGTCCTCGAGGCGCACCGTAGCGGTGACCTCGTACGTGCCCTTACGGGCGAACGTGTGAACGCGCGACGAACCGGAGAACCGGTGGCCGTCACCGAAGTCCCATTCGACGCCTCCGACGATCGGGATCTGCGAGGTGTCCGATGTGAACGAGACCGGCAGCGGAGCAGGACCCGAGAGCGGATCAGCACTGATCGACCAGTCGCCCTCGTAGTCGCGCGGTGTTACGACGACCGTGCGCTCCTCAGAGATCGAAGAACCCGCATCATCCGTAGCGGTGCACGTGAAGACGTACGTGCCCGGTTGATGGAGCCGGATCGATGCCTCGGACTCGTGGATCGACGTTGAGAACCACGTGTGCTCGATGTCAACGACGTACTCGAACGGAGCCTTACCTCCGAACGCCTCGCACACGTACAATACGTCGAGCGGAGCTTCACCGCTCGCGGGGTGAACCGAGAAGCTCATCGACAACGGTTCGGGTGCTGGATCATCGATCGAGACCGAATCACGACCGATCTCGTCACCGACGATGGGCATCTTCGCCACACAGGTGTAGACGTCACCGGGAGCAGTCTCATCACTCTTCACGACCGATGACGAAACGCCGCTGTCGGACCTTACGAGTTCACCGTTGCGGTACCAGTTGAAATCGAAGGATCCGTGCGGATACGCATCGACCTGGCAAGAGAGATCGTCATCGGACGTCGGGCCTTGAGGCGTGATCGAAACCGCACTATCGGGGATGACGATGACCGGAACCGTATCGCTCACCGAGCGGTCGAGCGAATCCGTGGCCGTGCACGTCACGTCATAGACTCCGTACGACGAGTAGTGTACCTGTTCATCGATCGGTGCGTTCGCCTCGATCACGTCCCCAACAGCAGGGTCAAGCATGTACGAAACCGTGCCGTATCCTCCGTGGGCTTCACAGGCGATGCGCGTGGTGAACGGCTCGACTCCTCGTTGGGGCGTTGCGCTCAACGAGAGCGAGAAGGGCTCGGGAGCCGGCTTCTCGACGGTGATCGTCACCGAATCAGATGCGTGATTATTTTCAGCGTCGGTAGCGTCACAGACAACCGTGTACACACCAGGACTCTCAAACGTGATATCACCAGAGAGAGCAGACGTGGCACTCGAACCGACACGGACACGAGCATCAACAGGATCACGACCGCCAGAGACACTGCACGAATAACTCACCGTAAGAGGAGCATAACCCGACACCGGAGAAACACTCAAAGAAACCCCGAGTGGATCAACAGGAGGCTCAGGCTCAAACACCGTAACCGTACGAGAACGAGAAGCAGAAACACCCCTCGAATCAGTAACCGAACAACGAGCCACATACGAACCAGCATCATAGTAGACGTGCGAAGCAGACGAAGCACCGATCGTACGACCATCACCGGTCGTGATCCTGTACGAGTACGGAGGAACACCACCAGACACAGAACACGAATGCTGCGTCGAAAGAGGAGCATCACCAGAAGAAGGAGACACCGAATACGAAACCTTCAGAGGAGCGGGCTGCTCGTCAACCGTGATCGTCCTCGAACGCGTGGCTTTCTGACCGATCGCATCACGGACCGTGCACGTCATCGTGTACGAACCCGAATCATGGTACGTATACGAACCCTGGCGATCAGTCGAAGAAGAACCATCACCGAACGAAACAGAATACGAATACGGAGCGATACCACCAGAGGCGGAACACGCGTAGTTCGTCGTGAGCGGAGCGAACCCTTCCGATGGATCCGCTGAGAGGCTCGCCGAGAGTTTCGGAGCAGCACTCACCGATACCGTCTTCGAATCAGAAGCAGAATCACCATCAGCATCAGTCGCCTCACACACGATCGTATACACACCAGAACTCTCAAACGTGATATCACCCGAAAGCGCAGACGAAGTACTCGAACCGACACGAACACGAGCGTCGATGGGGTCACGACCACCTGATACACTGCACGAATAACTCACCGTAAGAGGAGCGTATCCGGACACAGGAGAAACACTCAAAGAAACCCCGAGCGGATCCTTAGGAACCACAGGCTCAGAGACGGTAACCGTACGAGAACGAGAAGCAGAAACACCCCTCGAATCAGTAACCGAACAACGAGCCACATACGAACCAGCATC
>JBLKOL010000033.1:0-8294 GCA_047602765.1 Candidatus Woesearchaeota archaeon | reverse complement strand
GTATGGTGAAGTTCTTCGTCGCATCTGCGTTCGACGGCGTGTAGGTGAGTACTCCGGTAACGGTGTTGAACGAGAATGCGCTGTCCGGACTGATGATCGATGCGTCGTCGTTGCTGAAGTCGTATCGTACGATGGTTCCGTCTTCGACGATCTGGCTCGAGTCCGTCGTGTTCGTAGCGTTGAAGTCGAATACGAACGTCTCGTTCTGGGTGAGTTGGAATTCTGCGAACGGCTTGTTGTCGAATTCAGCGTATCCTGCTGCGATCGGTACGAAGAGGGGGAACATGAGGAGCGCAACTGCGAGGTATAGGACGGCTGTCTGTGTTGGTATTCTCATCCGTTCACCCTCCGTTTGAGCATTTCGTATCGTTCTACGACGTCTCCTTTTCCGATTCCGCCTGCGTATGCGTCGGCTTCTTCGATGAGGAGTTTGGCTGCGTGTATCCTATCGTGTTCGATCAGGATGTCGAGTGCCTCGCTCAGATGGGATAAAAGCCTTTCCTTGACCGATCGTTTGAGTCCAGGGACCTCAGCGATGACCTGAGCGTAGCGTTCGGTCGCGTGCAGGCGTTCTGCGAGCTTTCTCGCTCCTCTGAGGAGCGCGTGGTTAGCGACCTTCGTATCGTTGCGGTATTGTGCTCGTTCGAGCATGCTCGTGTACGATTCGATGGTCTTGCGCTGGTTCTTCGAGAGGGATGTTGTGCGTTCGTTGATCTCTTCGAAAGTGAGTGCTGTGTTGGCTTTGAGAACCCATGCGAGGAATTCGCTCGTGCGTTGGGCGATACCATCGATGAACTCTTTTCGTGGCATTCCGTCTTTGTGACGCTGGTAGAGCACTTCGACGGCGATCACGTATTGTGCGTGTTCTGAGAGTTGTCGCTCTGGCGGTATGATGAGCCGAGCAGCCCATTGTCCGACGATCCTGAAGAGGTTCTCATGGAGGTAGAGCGAGAGGAGTACGGTTGTGATGGCTGCAACAAGTGCGATGACGAGTCCGATCAGGCTCGCCCGTCTCACCGGTTCTGGTATCTGTTCGATCGGCGAGGGCCGGTCGATTTCAGGGGGTACTTCGTCTTCTTCATCTTCTACGCGTTCGAACGGGCATGGTTCACATGGTCCTCCACAGTCGACTCCGATCTCGCAGAGTCCACTGTGACAGTTCTTGATGTTGTCGTAGCAGGTTCCGATGTATTCGCAGTCTCGGAGCAGATCAGGCCTTCCGTCTGCGGTTCCACATTGGTTGAGATCGGTGCAGGTGCGTGTTTGGATGCCCGTCGGAAGGCACGCGTCCCACTCCGTGCACTCCCATTCAGGGATGCATGGTTCTGGCGGTGGTGCGGATCCGCTCGGCCCTCCCCCACCTCCTCCTCCTCCACCTGGTGGTGGGAAGGTGATCGGCAGTAAGGTGATCGTGACGATGTTCGATTGTGCGGTGTCGAAGCTGTCGTCTGCGGTGAACCGCATCGTATAGTTGCCTTGGATAGTGGGGTTCGGTGTGATGGTGACGACTCCGAGCGCTGTGATGGATACGTCTATGACCGTCGGTGATGTATCTGTGAACGTAAGGAAGTCGAAGTCGGGGTCTTTGAAGTAGTCGTTGAGATCGAAGCCCGATACGGAGCGTCCTGCTTGGATGGTCAGGTTCGGGAAGTAAGCGAACAGATAGGGAGGTCTGTTGGTGATGGTGAACGTGTCGTTCCGTGTTTGTCCGACATATCCTTGTGCGAGTCCCCCGTCACAGTGCACGTCGTAGTCGAATGTTCCTTGGAGGAATCCTGAGGGCTCGTGGCGTTCGTAGAGCTCGCTCGTTTCGTTGTAGGTCATCGGTACTGTCGATGCGTTGTGGTAGTCGTAGGTGATGATGCACGTTGCGTCTTCGATGGACTCGTTCGTGTTCGTATCGGTGTAGTTGGCGTAGAAGGTTACGGGTTCGTACTTGTAGGTTACGTTCAGGTCGGTGGTGTCGAGTATGATGAGCGAGTCGTTCGAGGGGTAGGGGAGTATGTGGAGCGTGAAGCTGCGCGACTGTATCGAATTGGGGCATCCTACGTCGTCTATGACAGTGATTTCAATCGAGTAGTTTCCTGCTTGTCCGAGGCTCGGGAAGAACGTCATCACGCCGCTCTGGGTGATGTTGAATAACGTGGAATTGTCGATGAACGTGCGGTTCTTCGGCACGTCCGCTTCATACGTCTCAACAGTACAGTGGTAGAGGGTAAGTTCTTGCCCGTATCCACAGCCAGGGAAGCTTGGGATCGGAGGCTTGTTGACGCAGGCTCGTGCTGATGCAGCTGCGTGTCCGGTCGGGTCCGACACGCTCGCATGGTAGAACCACGTGTTAACGCCGAGCGATACGAAGGCGAGGAGTATGAACGCTACGGCGATGACATTGTTGTTCATCGTCTCCTCCGTAAGACGAGCGTTATGAGCACGATGTTGATGATAACGAGCATGATGACGCCGAAGATGAGCCACCCCGAGGTTCCGCCCGCGGTTACCTGTCCGGTTCTCATAAGTGAGATGCCGGTGGGTGTTACGGTGAACGTGCGTTCGGCCGTCTGTGTTTCTCCGTCGTAGGAGATGACGGTCGAAATCGTGTAGTCTCCTTCTCCGGGGCTCTCCCAGAACGTGCTGAACTGCGCGTTGCCGAAGGCTTCGATCTCGATCGTGGGTGTTCTGACGCGTTCGATGAACGTTCCTCCAGCCGTGCTGATGTCGTGGATCGCATATGCTTCGCGTATCCTCTCGTTCCACTGGCTCTGCACCGGTAGGTCGATGCGTACGATGCTGCCTGAGAGTGTGAGTTCATAATCGAAGATGGTGAGTCGGGGTACGCCCACCTCGATGAGGCGTTCGAGCGGGATCATGCGTGAATCGTGTTCGACGCGTGCTCTGAGCAGGTAGGAACCAGGGTTGAGAGCGGGAAGGTCGATGGTGACTTCGGTGAAGCTCTGAGCGTCTACGTCGTTTCCGGTTCTTCTGATCGCATGTAACACTTCATTCGTGGGCCCGAGGATCGTGAGGGTGATGTCGACCGTCGTCGGTGCGGTTCCTTTGTTGAAGAGCGGGAATACGACTCGCTGGTTGGCACGCGTATAGTCGAGCCGTGTTTCTATGAATGCTCCATCATAGGGTACTTCGATGATGACCTGGCTGCTCACACCTGCAGCGGCACTGACGGTTTCGGTTGCGCTCGCTTGGAATGCGAGCGCTACGATATCGATGCGATGTGCTCCCGGGTCGAGTGTTCCCGGAGGTATCTCGACGGTGTAGCGCACTCTGCGATCGATATCATCAGGACTCACGACCGACGAGGGGCTGATCGTGACGTATTCGGCGAGTTCTCCTCTCGGTACGAGGTAGAGGTCAAGACTCCGCTTTTGGCTGTTCACGATGGAGATGTCTCCGCTGATCGAGGGCTGGTAGTCATGAGCTTTTCGCGCAGGGCTGATCCCGAAGCCCAGAGCAGGAGCTGCAACGAGGAGGGTGAGCACAAGACTCACCACTATCCGCAGGTACACGACATTCCCCTCATACCCACGTCATCCACCCCAAGAGCCTATTTAAACATACCGAACGCGTGCGCCCACGCGTACGAGAATCCTCTCAGAGCATAGTTCTTGAACGTCAGAAAAGGCTCGATACGCTCAGCAGTTCCAGTACAGTCCGGTGGAGTTCGCGGTCATCGTGCAGCCGTTCTCGAACTCTTGGACGACTCCGCTGCTCGTATGCTCGATCTTACCCGAGAGTTCGATGTCTCCAACCACTTCGAGTTCTGCGCTCGGTGTCGTCGTGCCGATCCCCACGTTTCCCGAACCATGGGGCATCAGTGCGAGGTGACTGTTTCCGGCTGTGATGATTTCTCCTCTCACGACGAGCGACCCGTTCACTTCAATCGTGTTGTCGACGTAGAGGTCTCCCTCTCCTGATGCGACGTCAGGTGTTCCTCCTGCTCCGATACGGGTGAGTCCTCCGCGGACGGTGAGTCGGCCGTCCGGGCTGGTGGTTCCCACACCCACATCGCCGAGGAAGGCGTTCTGGGCCGTGAAGACGTTTGATGCTCCGAGGAAGGGGTAGATGTTGAGTCCGAGGGGTATCGATCGCTTGTGGAGTCCGATCGTTGAGATCCTACTCGTTCCGGTCGAAGTGTAGGTGAGGTTGTAGCGTACGGCTTCTGGTTCAACTCCTCCCCATGCGATCCAGTCAGCTTCGCTGCTGAGCCACAGTCCGTTCGTTGTGGAGAACGCTTCATCCCAGACGATCGTCCATTCGGTTCCGTTGTAGACTTCGACGAGGATGTTAGAGGGTGAGAGTCCTGCGCGCATCTGCAGGTATGCTGATTGTGTGTTCTCTGAGCGTGTGGGGAACGGGAGGCTTGAGAATTCGAAGCTGACCACTCCTGGTTCGTCGACGATGACAGTGACTTCTCCGCTCGTTCCACCGTCCAGATGCGGTCTGAGCGCATTGGCAGCTCCGCTCACGCTGATGTTCGACGTGTTCTCGACGGTCAAGGTTCCTCCGCGTTCGTTCCAGTATGCGAGTTCGTTTTGGAGTCCGACGGCTACTTGTCGGGTGGGTTGTACTCCGAACTGTGCGATCATGCCGCTGTAGAGTGCTCCGCTGATACGTGCGGTTCCGCTGACGTCGAGCGTGCGCGTTGGATCGTCGGTTCCGATACCAACTCGTTCAGCGACGTTATCGACGTAGAGCGTTGTTGCGTTCACCGTGTCGGTTGCGTTGGCGAGGCGTACGAGTCCTTCTGAGGTGAGCCACCCGGTTGATCCTCCGAAGATCTGACTGTCGACGTATCGTTTGATCGCCCACTGGGTCGGAAGTGTGACGTTGTTAGCTCCGAAGCCTCCGAGGAGTTCATCGGCGGAGAATCCTGTGATGACGATGTTCTGTCCGACGAATGAGATGTTGGTGAAGTTCACGGTTCCGGGGAAGGTGTAGTTTTCGATTCCGAAGTCGCCTCCGAATACTCCTCCGCGGATCTCATCAGCGGGGTGCGATACCTCTGCCCACGCTGCTGGAGCGAGCAAACTCGCTACGAGCAGTATGATGAGCAGTGGACGACCCCTCATGCATGTGTTCCAGCCGAAGATGCTTTATAAATATTGTCGAAGCCTGCTGGTTCTTCTCCGTTGATAGAGCTTTGCGGCCTACCTGCTGAAGTAGATGGTGATCCGCGCAGTGCGCAAGAGGTCTGAGAGGGCCCGATCGGCTACGCGCAGGCGTTCCTGTTCTCGGAGGACGTCGCGTATGATCGGTTCCGCTTCGGTGAGGTTCATGCTCGAGGCAGGTATGATGCCTTCTCCGGTGATGATATGCGTTCCGAACCTGCTCGTAGTGACTTGTGTGACGCCAGGGGGCGTTCCGTAGGCGACGAATTCGATCTCAGGGATGACGGTACCTCTGCTGATAGCGAGCAATCCGCATACGTCCGGATCCGCGCTGCTCTCGTCATCACTGAACTGTGCTATGTACGCGCACGGGTCCTCTGTTTCAAGGTATCCTTGGAGGATCGCGAGTTGTTCTTCTTCGCTTCTCGTATCGTTTGCGACGAAGAAGTGCCGTATGACGACGCGTTCAGGTGTTACGAACGCTGCTGCGTTCTCGGCGTAAAATTCGCGTATCTGTGCTTCGTTGGGCTCTATGACGTCTCTTCCGATCATCCGTTGGAGTACGATCTCTTCTCGGATGCGCTCTTTAATCAGGTCTATCGAGAGTCCGTCGGCTGCGAGTATCGCTTCAAGTTCTTCTCGTGGTAGTTCTCCTCTGATCTCATCGATACGTTCTTCAAGTTCACTATCAGGAACCGGATCAGCGTTCTGTGTTGCGAGCCGTGCAAGCACGAGTCCTTCGAGGAGTTCATCGAACGTTTCTATCGTCGGTTGTATGCCGAACCGGATCGCGCTCGATGACACGTCTGCGACGCGTAGTTCCTCTCCATTCACAACAGCTACGACTGCTTGTGGGTCGGAATAGTCGATGTGGCGTGGCGAGTAATCCGCTACGTCAGATACAGTGAGTACTTCTGATTGGCACGATGCTAAGACGAGTACGAGTACGACGAGAAACCCCCATTTCATACCGGTATGAACGCAGTGGTGCATTATAAACGTTAGCTTCTTGACGCGATCGTTGTGAGTATCGTCTGGCGCGCTCCCGGGGGCTCATCGAGAGGTACTGATACGTACAGGTCGTAGAGTACGGTTCTGTTCTCTTCGTAGAAGCTGAGTCCTTCTACGATCTGCAGTTCCGATCCTGATGCGGGCACTGGGAAGAACGTGGTGTTCGCCGATACGTAGCTGTTGTTCGTTTCGTTGCGTGCTGCGATCATAAAGAACACGCTCGGAAGACCTGCCCGGATGAAGAGATCCGGTGATGCGTACACCGAGAGGTTTACCGGCACGTTCCCAGCGTTGGTCACTTCGAGCGGCGTCGGGTCATCGTCTGTCGTGTTGCTCGAGTTTCCAAGGCCTATGTCTCCGAAGTCGGTTGCGTTGATCGAGAAGAAGATGCTTACGAGTCCTGAGATGGTGAAGTTTCTCTCTTCGCTGTAGTTTCCGCATCCGAACGGGTCGCAGGCTTGTACGCGCCACGTATAGTGGTATCCGTCGTCCCAGAGGAATTCGAGTTTGGTCGGTGGTGTGAAGTTCGTATCGGCGATGGCTGTGTAGTTGCGGTTGTCGACGCTGCATCCTCCGTGGCATTCGATCGACAGGTTATAGGTCATCGTGTCGTTGTCTGCGTCGAACGACGTCCAGTTGAAGAACGGTGTGCGGTTGAACGTATCGGCTCCGTCTTCGAGCTGGTCGAGGATCGGGGGTTCGGGCAGGGTGTTTTTGACAGTAAAGGTAAAGGTGTCGGTGATGTTGTGGTTTCCTGCGCTGTCGTTGAAGTACACTCTCCATCCGATGATCTCGTCTCTGATCCTTGTGACTTGCCGGTTGAGACTGACGAGGTGTTCTTGTCCGCTGATCGCTACAGGGCTTTCGTTGACGAATTCTCCGCTGTCGTTCCAGCTGAAGATGTAGCTGTTCAAATCGAGGTCGTCGGTGAGGGTGACGTTGAGCTGTATGAATTCATTGATCCGAGGCGTCGAGTTGGTCTCGTTCGTCATGTTATCACGCCAACGCGGAAACTCGATGTCTTCAAAGCCGCAGTAGACGTTCCAATCGTACGGGTCGTCACATTCGGCGAAGTGAGCGTTGTTCTCACCGGACAAAGTGACGATGCACGTCGATTGTTCAGGGACGGTCTCGTTCGTGTATGCGCACGAGATTCCCGTCTCGTTGATACTGATACACACTTCCTCAAGGTATGATGGTGATGGTATGAGCGTTCCATGAGCGTTCGTAGCGCTTGAGAGGTTGAGGATGTTCGCTCCCGTCTCACAGTTCGTCTCGACCGTGAAGGTATCGTTCGTACAGTACACCCCGTACGAGTAGAAGGATTCGGCCGGGAGCTCTCCGTGCGCGTTCGTCGTGCTTGAAAGGCTCATGATGAGCGTGTGGTTCTCAGGAACACTATCACTTACGATACACGTCAACGCCGTAACCGAAGGAACGAACAAGACAAAGAGGACGATGAGCCTACGGTCGTACATTGAGGTTTCCTCCGGTTTCTACGATGAACGTCGACGTTCCATCGAGCACTGATGGCTCGTAATGGAGGTCTGAGATAATAAGCTCTCCGGAAGAAGTGATGGTGAACGTTCCCCCTGATCCTGTAAGTCTTAATGCGTTCGGATGGATGTCTACCGTTGTGCTTACGACGCAGTTGTCGCTGATCTCAACGATCCAATCACCCGATCCTGGTGGCGTGCACGTGTCGAGGACAACGGTGAAGTACAATCGCGTATTATCCGTGATGTTCACGAACGCCGAGTCGATCGGACCGCTCGGGGTAGCATTGAACGTATAGTTCGAATGGTACGTCCGACCGAAAATATCCTCAGAATACTCGTAGATCGCGAATCTCGGCGTCAGACCAGAAGCGTTCGTACTCGAGACTCCCGAAGCGCTCGGATTCGAAGCGAGTGAACCACTATCAACCCAAGAAACGTTCGCATCATCAACAGGATTACCCTCGGTGTCATTCACGTACGCATCAACCCACCAACCCCGATCGATCCACCCGGAAGTCGCCAGAGGATAAGTAACGCTCGAAGGATCGAAACTCGTATTCACCAAGCGAAGCCTACGATCAGCATTACCCAACCGCATCTCAACATCAAAAGAAGAAGCGCTATTGATGTGAGAATCCTCAACGAACCAATCATCAGAGTT
>JBLKOL010000032.1:0-8421 GCA_047602765.1 Candidatus Woesearchaeota archaeon | reverse complement strand
CCGATGAAGTAGATGCCCGAACCGATGAGTTCGAGGTCTCGAGTATCACGCTCGGAGAGGCCCCGGAACTCGATGACAGAGTCGAAGAAGTACCCATGCATGTAGTCGATGCGTTCCATGAGCAGCGCACGCTCCTCATCGGAGAGGTTGGTGAACGGAGAACCCGTACTCTTGTATGCTCCACCGTCGAGATTGACGTATGTGATGCCGTACTCTTCGAAGAGCTCTGAGAACTCGAGGTATGACGCGCGCACACCCACCGAACCGGTGATGGCGAGCGGATCAGCGATGATATGATCGGATGCAGCTGCGACCCAGTACGCTCCTGAGGCTCCGATCTCGCGTATGAACACGACAACGGGTTTTTCGACCTCGGATACCGCCTCGACGATCTCACGCGAACCGACCGGACTCCCGCCGCCCGAGTTGATGCGCAGCACGATCGCATCGAAACGCTCATCGGCAGCGGCAGCCTCGATACGAGCGACGTAGTCACGCGCACCAGGATACCCTGCGGAGAAGAGCGTAGCTGACGCTCCCTCAGCGAAGATCGGACCGCGCATATCGATCACGGCCACATTACCCGCACCCCACGCCGGTCCTTGAACGACGAGCAAGGCGAGCATCGAAGCGATGAAATACACGATGAACACGATGCCGATGATGCGTCCGAGCGCGAGCGACGAACGAGGAGTATCGTTTCGTGCAGTGTCCTTCTGTTCGGAAGCCTTGGTATCTGAACTGCGCGTCATACGATCACCTGTGCACCGAACGATCCGAACACATCGAACAACGGTTCGAGCAAGAGGAGCACCATGCCGAGGGGCAGGAGCATAGCTCCGAAGAGCGCTGCCGCAGCGAAACGACCCGACGTGCTCGTCGAGACCGAACCGCGCATGAGCGCAAGGCCTGGCGTCGTACGCACTCCCGCGAAGGCGAAGAAGTACACGGCGCCAGCGAGTCCGGATGCCGCAGCGATCGCGAGCGACATCATCACATCAGCTGCGAGAAGAGCCTCTCCTAAGGCGAGCGCAACGATGAGCGATACGATGAATACATCGATGAACCAGGCGAAGAGCCTGCGCCACCGATAGCGTGCAAGCATCGATCCGAATCCCTCGCTCCCCATGCCCATCCGAGCACCGTCCCTGTTTAAGAGCATATCGACCCGAAGTATTATAAACAGACCCTCGAGCCAGAGGGGTATGCCACCTAAGCCTCGTCGGCCGGTACGCGACAAGACCGGACGCGAACTCACGCGCGAAGAGATCATCGAGCGAGAGATCAAACGCATCCGACTCCCGCGCGGAGCCGAAACGCTCGGTATCGTCGACCAACGCCTCGGAGCCGGACGGCTGCGCGTACGCTGCCTCGACGGACACGTACGGGTATGCCGCATCCCCGGACGGATGAAACGCTACCTGTGGGTCCGCGAGAACGACATCGTTCTCATCGAACCCTGGGAGTACAGCTCCGATGAGAAAGGGGACTGCATCTACAAGTACCGCAACAGCCAGGTCGAATGGCTCAAGCGCAACAACCACCTCGACGAACTCACCGACAGCGACGACTTCTAAGGCAGCAGGTCCCGCTCATAGGTCTCGCTCACCGCATCATGCGCCTCTTGCATATGGCCGAGGTGTACGCGGAGTCCATCGAGCAATCCTCCACGAGCGATGTCTTGAGCGCCTGTACCCCCTGGCAGTGTGAAACGTTCGAACATACGCCCGACGGTACTCATACGTTCGCTCGTCGCTCGGCTCATGAGCGATGAGAATCCCGCAGCCTTCTCGAGGTAGGTATGTATCCTGATCGCATGATCAGACGCCTTCGAGCTCGTCACGTATGCGTCGATGTTCATGCGAAGATGATCGGTGAGCATCTCGCTCGTCGAAACCGCCATCGCATTCATCGTATAACTCACTTCCAGACCCTCAGCGAGCTGGAGGGCGATCGTGTGGTGTTCGGTTGCCTGATTGAGATCCTGGGTAACCCTGAGTTTGAGCGAACGCAACGAACGCTCATCCTTCTCGATCGCACGCAACCCCCGCTTCCAGAGCACCTTCTCAGCATACGTACCCTCATGAGGAGCCGAAGCCATGTACTCTTCTCTCACATGCTCGATCGCTTCGAGCTGACGATCGACCGAGTCCTTCCGATCGGCGAGCGAAACCCTCTGATCCTCGAGGTGGAGGACGTATGCTTCGACCTTACTGCTCGCCCGCTCGTACTCTTTGAGAACCGTATTGAGCGTTCCATTGAGCTCTTCGAGCGAGTCGGCGTAGAACGTGCCGATGCGAGCGATGTGCTCGAGCGTATCCTCCTCAGAGATCATGAACCTACGGCGCATCGCTTCGATCGGTCGGAGCAGCACCGGAACGTTCTCATATCCGTACTCACGCAGCATCTCACGCTCCGTACGCTTATGTGCACCGAGCTGATCCGCGAGCGTGGATTCGCTCTCACGAACCTTATCGACCGACCGATACACCTGTTTGGCAGAGCCGAAACTCGGCGTCTTGTAGGTGATCGCAACGAGCGGTTGTCCACGATGCTGGTATGCGCCGATGAGTTCATCAACATCGTCTTCGAGCGTGATCGTACGCTCACGCGTCTTCGTACGCGTCTGGGTGCGGCTGTTCGCCTGAGCGCTCTGAGCCTCAGTGTTCACTGTTCTTGAATTCGTCATATGATACCACCTCTGATTCTAAACCGCTCACCTGTTCGTAGACAGCCGGCGGGTTCGAGTTCTCGAATACGCACTCATAGTTCCCAGAATCGATCGTACCGATGTAATAGCCGATCGAGAACGCAGCGACCGTGGGAACGAGCCTGAAGAGCCTTCGTACCAATCCCATCACAAACCACCTCTGATCGCACGTTCGATGCTGCGGTAGATGTCATCGAAGACCCGATCACGATTCTCATACAAGTCGAGCGCCATGCGTTCGACAACACCCAAGCCATCGAAGCCGTCCGACGTGATGAACCTCACCTTCTCCTCGTGTGAGAGGTTGCCTGCGATGTAGTCGAGATCACCGATACGCGGACCGAGCGGACCCTGAGTGATCGCAAGATCGTTCCCCTCAGCATCCGCGAACGAACAACGTTCGATCCTGACCGGAGGGATGATCTCACTCCCATCGGAGCGCATCAATCCGTACGTAGCACCAGCTGCGAGCGCAGCGACCGCCAGATACTTGAGCACCATACACCAAGACGTACCGCTCTGATTCAAGAGACGAATCCGAACGGGAACGGAAGACTACCGGTTCTCAGAAACGCTCCGAATCACGCGCTCGAACTCCGGAGGATCTGCGCTACGATCCGCTCGCCGAAACGAGCGACCTTCGCATCACCGAGACCGGGAATCGCATAGAGGGCTCCGATCGTCGTAGGCTGCTCGCGCGCGAGCGCTTCGAGCGTACGGTTCGCAAAGACCATATACGCCGGAATACCATACGACTCCGAAAGTTCGGAACGCAACGACCGCAGTGATGCGAGCACCTCGGACTCGTCGCTTCGCGCAGGCTCAGAGCGCATCATACGAAGCGCCTTCTCAGAGAAGAAGTACGACGGATCAGACGTATGCGAGACGCACAAGAACCGCTCGGCACGTGTGAGCGCAACGTAGAGCAACCGGCGTTCCTCAGACTCGCGATCATAGCGTTTGCCGAAGACCTCCTCGAGCGGATCATCAGGAGTCTTACACGGGAAACTCGCCTTATGTGCTGAGATGACGAAGACCGCTTCAGCCTCAAGACCCTTGATCGCATGAATCGTCGCAAGACGCACTCCCATGCCATCTTCGAACGTATGAGCGATACGACGATCAGCGAGCACCTCAGAGAAGGACTCGAGCTGTTTGCGCGTACGAGCGAGCACGAACACCTCTTCAGCAGGGATGCAGAGCGAAGCGATCATATCAGCGACGAACGCATGCTCGTGAGACTCGTGAGAGAACGAACGCAACTCGACGGTTCCCGAAGCATCAGTCCCGACCAAACCTTCAAGACCCATCGGAGCGATGACCTCACCAGCGAGATCAGCGATCGGCTTGGGAGAGCGGAACGAACGCGTGAGCGCGATCACACGTGTATGAGGGTCTCGGGCCAAATCGAGGATACACTCGACCGACGCACCACGCCATCCGTAGATCGCCTGTCTCGGATCGCCGACCGCAAACACGTTTTCGGGCGCGAGTTTCTCGAGGAGTTCGACCTGAGCGCGGTTTACATCCTGATACTCATCGACGAGCACATGTTCGAAGGAAGGGAGTGTGACGTCGTCTTCGAGCACCTCGATGAGCTGATCGGTGAACGTACGCAACCCGTCCTTGCGCAGACGAGCTTCAAGATAGGATACGAGCGCATAGAGATCTCGTGCGATCGGCTCGAGAGGCGTAGCCGCAAAGACGTCTTCGCAGAAGCGTTCGCGTTCGAGACGGAACCGCTCCCGGATCGCCAGAATATCATTGGCGAACGATACGAAACGCTGCTGCGAGGTGAGCTTCGACTGGCGTTCGCCGAAGAACGAATCGACGATCCCCTTGAGCTCGAGCCGTTCGATTCCCTCGCGTACGATACCGAGCAGATCGCGCAGCTCGAGAACCTTGGCACTGCGACCGTTCGCACGCAGTACGCCTTCGCAGAACGAATTGAACGTCTCAACACGCACGCTGCGGATCCCTAGATCGGCGAGTTTTTCGAGCATCGAATCACGAGCCTTCCGCGTGAACGTAACCGCAAGGATGCGTTCCTCACCTACGCCACGCATACGCACGAGCGCCTCGATACGACGGGTGAGCACCGTCGTTTTGCCCGAACCCGCACCAGCGATGCACACGATCCGATGCTCAGGAGCGGTCACCGCAGCCTTCTGCTCAATGGTGAGGCCTTCGAGGAGCGAACCGTACGCCTCGAAACGCCTGCGATCCTCATCACCGATCTCATCAGCTTCGAACGTGAGGTCGCCCGAGTGCTTCGCATCGAGATGCGCACGGCCCAGATCCGTCAAGGAAAGAACGCGGAACTGTTTTCTCGGATCAGGCTTGACGAGCTCGATGAGCCGGTTGTAGCGGAGCCGGTCGATGAGCGCTCCGAGCTCACGATCGGAATACGCGAGCGAACCGTACTGAGGGAGTTGATCGAGCCGATGACGCGCGATCGAATCATGGTCGCCGCCCTGCAAGAACGCGATGAGCAGCTTCTTACCCGCACCGAACGGAAGCTCATCGATCGCCTCGAGGACCACACGCTCATCCATACCCTTCCGAACGATGAAGTGTTTAAGAAGCTTGGGCGTAGGTGTCCGGACGCTTCGAGGTCCTTATCGTGAGGCCCCCACTTCGAAGCCCGCAGAATCCGGATACTCTCTCACTAGGTATCGCCAGGCGATGCGCATCAGCGAAGCGCTCCTTATCCCGAGGTGAGCGCATCGCGCTCTTGTATGCTCAACTCGCGGTACGCTCCGACCTCGAGGTCTCCGAGCACGAGCGAGCCGATACGCACCCGTACGAGCCCGTTCAGCTTGATTCCGACGGCCTCGGCCATGCGACGCACGATACGGTTACGGCCTTCATGGAGCACGACTGCGGCGCGGTGCTCATCGAGGCGTCGTACCGCTACAGGCTTGGCGGGTCCATCATCGAGAACGAGGCCATTGCGGATGCGATCGAGCTGAGAATCGGAGAGAGGATGCGGAGCCGAGAGTACATACTCCTTCTCGAGCTCGTAGCGCGGATGAGCGATGCGATTCGCAAAATCACCGTCGTTCGTGAGGATGAGCAAACCGCTCGTCCACTTATCGAGACGGCCGACCGGAACAACGCGCTCGGGGATAGTAAGATCGTCGAAGATCGTCTTCTCATGCGCATCGGTGAGTGCCGTGACGAGACCGACGGGTTTGTGGTAGGCGAGGTAGCACAGTTTCTGTGGGGTGATCGGTGCTCCGTCTACCGTGATCTCGTCGGAGTCCTCGGCCTGATCACCGAGCGATACGATGCGTCCGTTCACCGCGACACGTCCTTCGCTGATGAGCTCCTCGGCCTTCCGACGGGATGTGTACCCGCGCCGGGCGATGATCTTCTGAACGCGCTCCATACAAACGAGACAGAGGTGGCGCTTTTAAGCATCTGGGTAAAGGCCTAAATATGCAGGAAGCATCCGCGGTGTATGCGGGTGGTACAGCTCGGCATCCTCCTCGGTGTTCTCCTCGTGCTCGCATCATGCGATTTCATGATCGACCCGTCGAACATCGAAGTCACCGGCTTCATCATCGGAGGATCGGACGACTGGGAGGACTGTCAGTACGACTCGGACTGCGAATCCATCTGTGAAGGCACCGTCGCATGGAAGCAAGGCTGCAATCCGCGCATCGGAGAGTGTTTCAAGACGTTCGACTACGACTGTGACGAACAGGTCGAGGTCTTCGGCGAGTTCGAGTTCGCCAAACGATGCTCTCGGGGTGAGTGCGTACGCGACGAGCAGGCGATCCGAGCAACCAAGCGCGAACTCGAAGCACAGATCGACCGCCTGCGCGAAGAATACGCTGAACTGAGCGGCGTGAGAAGGGACGTCATCGCAGCCAAAGACGAAGCGCACCGAAACTGCATGCGAGGACTCTCAGATGCTACAGCGATCCTCATCGTAGAGATGGCGACCCGACAAGCAGGACTCGTAGCCGGAGCAGCAGCGTTCGCCAAAGACTCAGGAGCACGAGCCATCGACTGGCTCACACCCGTACCTGACTTCATCTCAGAAGGGCTCGACCGAGCCGTAGGAGGACGAGTGAGCCTTGAAGAGTACATCGCATTCAACTGCGGACTCAACGACTATTACGGTCAAGCGCTCGACGATACGGATATGATGGTAGACGAATACGTACGCCTGAGAAGAGAAGCACAAGACACGCTGAACGCACTCCCATAACGCTTAAACCCTCCGAAACAATCATGAGCGTATGGGAACCCGATTCTGCCCGAGGTGCAAGAGCACGAACGTCACACCAGACCTCTCCATCGCAGCGCTCGGAGCAGGAACCATCTTCAACAGCTACGAATGCGAAGACTGCGGCTGGAACGGAATCTTCTTCCCAGAACGAATAGACGAAGACGAACAAGGATGATGCTGATGGTATAGAGCGCGTCATGCTGCTCAATCGCTCTTCGAGTTCTGAATCAATATCCCATCGTTCGTTCGTACTCTTTGTGATCGAACCAGTCGATGATCGCGCAGATGATGCCGTGTTCGTCGGATGCGACGGTGTAGAGAAGTCGACATCCTCTCGGAAGATTGCGCTTCCACAGATTCGTGATACCGTACGTCGTCGTATACTGTTTCGGGATGAGTCGCTTGGATATCTGCGCTCCACTGAACGCGTTCTGTTCGAGAGCTCTGATCGTTCGAATGATCGCTCTGCGCAACGCGTTGTCGGGTAACGACTCGAAGCGTTCTTCGAGGGATTCCTCGATGAACACGACCGTCGAAGCTTTCATACGAGTATCGCAGGTCGCCTCCGAAGCTTCTCGGCGAGCTTCGGATTCCAGATGTAGGCAATCGTGCCCGAATCGTCGATAGCGATCTTATCGATGCTCTCGAGATATTCGATGACGATACAGAAGGTTTGCCACATGACCTTTTTCGGGAGGCGTTGCCAAATCCCGCGTTTCGAGAACTCGCCGCTGTGCTTTTCGATCGTCTCCTCTACCATGAGGATCGTATCGAGCGTTGGAGAACGAGCATGCTCAGTGACCATGATCGGAGTGTATATCAATTGATTCATAACTGTTGTGGTCGTACGACCGGAAAAACACCGGATACGCTACTTGAAATCGTGCAAGACATCCTCAAGATTCACGACGGGCTTGCTGAACTTGTCGAGATCATCGACTCCGATCCGAGAACACGCCGTATTCACCCAGCAATCGACGAAGTTGAAATTATCCATCTGATAGAACTCGATCGTATTGAAGACGATGTAGTGGAAGGTCTTATCCGGAAAGACCTCCTCGAGCTTGAGGGATTGGCGGAAGAACAACTGACCGGGCTTAAGAGAGATGATCACACCGATCGAGTCCGAAGAGTAGAACTTGAGCAGAGCGCCTTTCTTGAGGCGTTTGATACGCTCAACATCGGACGGATCGAGAATCTCGAGCTTCTCAGTGAACGGATCGAACGCGATGACCGGCTTCTCGTTATGCAAGAGCATCTCGTTCGGATGGAAGAACCCGTCACCGACGTAGATGAAACAATCAGCATCATCGTTCTTGATGATCGGAGCATCACAACCGAGCACCTGACCAGGCTTACGCGTATGACGACCCTGAAAGACGACCGTAGTGATACCAGCGGATTCGAGCTGGGCGAGCATCGGCTCGAGCTGCTTGATGAACTGCGTCGTCGTACACACCGCGGCCTTCGA
>JBLKOL010000031.1:0-8840 GCA_047602765.1 Candidatus Woesearchaeota archaeon | reverse complement strand
TGATCATACGTCTTTCTTGCGCCCTCGTATTCGATATGCCCCCGTGAGAACACCGAGGGGGACCTCACGTTGATGATCGCTCGCTTCCGGGTATTGATGAACGCGCGGGTCCTCAGCGAATGTGTTCTTCTCGGATAGATTCTCTGGCCAGGATTCCTCTCTATCCCAAACTCCCGCGCATCACGATCAAGGGTGTGCTCAGAACCCGCTTCGTTCCTCTGAGAAAATCGCTGCACATAGTTGTAGGCGGCTGTGACGAAACTATGGAATTCGTGGATGTGTTTGCGATCGCGAACATCAGAGGTGTGCGTCATCCACGAAACCTTTCGAAAGATCGCTCTCAAGTGCCGCTGTATTTCCTTGAGGTCAGATTCCGCAGAGATCACCAAGTCGCCGTGGTTTTCTCCTGCTAGGATCATTTTCTCTCCAACGTCGCTGATCGTTCGCGACCTCATCTTTCGGGCTTTCGTTCTCCTGCTGTGTACCTGAAGGTGGTGGATGAGCGTTCGCCCCAAGGATTCAAGGGCATGAGAACACCAGTTCACGCTCGGCCGCAGTTCCTCAAGCTTCGCGACTAGGTTTTCCTCGGTGTGGGAATCCGCGTGGTACGCCCCATGACCCCTCTCGTGGTGGGATTCCCTGAGCGCTCTCTCGAGCAGCTCATACCTCCTTTTGAGCTCATGACCGTACAACTCGAGCATGTGCGCTTCCCTGAGCGAAGACATAGGGCTCACCCGTACACCGCCGTTATATGTATATCGCTCGCTTGAGATGGTTTCGAAACGCCCGTCTGCGTCCTCGCTCACCCTGGCAGCGTGCTCTGGTCTGATGATGCACGCCTCAAACAACAGGTCCCAGTGATTTCGACGAACGAACTGCTCGCTCAGCAGAACTGAAACGCACGAACGGTCGAAAGCGTATATGGTTCTCTCAGGTGATCATGGCGGGCGCGATTCATACCAGACGCGTTCGGTGCATCGTACCGCTGCGAAAGGCAAACCATTTGAACGTTCGAGCGTTCGATACCGGATGTTTTCGTGGATCCTCGGCGGGCTCGGAGTGTTCTTCGCCACCTTGGCGATCCTCTGGCTCGTTTTCATCGGTCGGGAGCGCGCATATGCTCGTCAGCTCGGTTTCGAACCAGAGTCGCCGTATGAGCTTCCACTCGGCTTCGAGTATCGGGATGATCGGATTTCTCGAGCGTACGTAGGGGATAATCGCATCGTGTACCGCACCGACATACGTCATCTGCTTGGCTTGCGTCGGTTTTCGGATGACGTGCTGCGGTCATGGGTGGTGTCGTTTGAAGTGCCACAACTCGATGTTCCGCGTACGATCATCTCTCGAACGACGGAAGACTTAGAAGAGCTTCCTGCACAGGCTCGAGCGTTTCTCGCAGAGATCCCAGAAGGGATTGATCGTATCGTTCTCATCGGATCTCATGTACACGTTGCGTTCGGCACGCGCCTGCGCACGCTCGATCAGCTCGCCCGCAGATTCCCCTTCGTCGATGCGCTCGAACGTTCGCTCCACGGTAAGAAGACGGGGCCCGTATCCACTATCGAGTATCCTTCTCTTCAGAAAGCGATTCCTGTGCGAGCGTTCCGCGGCATTGCACTCTTTGCGTTGAATTCGTTTGCGACCACCTTGCTTGCGACCGCGCTCGTCATAAGCTCGTCCTTCGTGATCGCCGCAGGTGTCGTTCTGCTCTCGTTGCCTCTCATCCAACAGGCCCACGCACTCCTGCTAGCGGTGTTTTCGATTACTGCTTCTATCGATCGGCTCCTCGTTCCAGCAAGTATAGGCATATTCGCCGTAACGAGCTACCTCACGTACTTCGACACGCCGCTTTCGGTGCCGCGTCGGCTCATCGCTTGGATCATGGGGTTACTCGCCATACCGTTCATCATCCTCTCCGTCTCGCTCTTTACGATCATGCCGAATCTGCCGCACCGATGGATATTTCTGACGATCCTAACCTTCGGCTACTTGGTTGTCTTCGCCGCCCTGATCGGGATCGTAGGTCTTGGCTATCTTCATAGAAGCGTTCATCAGAAGCCTTCTTGAGAGATCGATCATTGGTGGTGCGCCTGATCCTGTGGCGAAGACAGTGGCTCTGGGGCATCCGATGGCCATCACCCAGTACCCTTCTTCACTACCTTTATCACCCGCTATAGTATGCTACAGCACATGGCTACGACCATCCAGGTATCTGAGGAGCTCAAAAAGCGCCTCGACTCGCTCAAACTCGTCACGTCCGAGACGTACGAAGACGTCATCTGGGATCTCGTCGAAGACCGCCTCGAGCTCTCGGAAGCGACGCTCGCTGCGATCCGAGCATCAGAAGAGGATGTCAAAGCGGGCAGAACGATCAGCCTTGAGGATGTACGCCGCGATCTGGGGATCTGATGTATCGCATCGCGTTCACGAACACCGCACATACGCAGCTCGGCACACTCGAGAAGGATACCGCATCGAGGATCGCTGACGCGCTCGAGAGGATACGTGTCCGCCCCGGTTCTGCACGCGACTCGTCGGATCGCCGTACTATCGGTTGCGGGTTGGTGACTATCGGGTGATTCTCGATATCGACGAAGGCGAACTCATCGTGCTCGTCATCGAAGTCGTGCATCGGAGCACGGCGTACCTGTAGACTGTTCTCGCAACCGGAAGAACTACCGGACACTCACAAGAACCGCTTTTGAACGTCTCCACCATAACGTATTTAGGTGAAGACGCGTATCGTGAGTGTCATGTCTCAGCTACCGGTATCGGATGAGCTCCTAGCGGCTCTTGAGCATCTCAAAGGGGATGATGACTCCTTCGAGGATGTGATCTGGGATCTGCTCGAACGCGAGCCTTCTGAAGAGACGCTTCGAGCGATCGAGCAGGCGAGAGCTCAAGCTCGTCGTGGCCAGACGGTGACGCTCGATGAGTACGAACATACGCGCAATCTGTGACGTATACGATCATCATCCCCGAGCGTGTTGAGCGTATCCTTGACAAACTCGAACCGCAGGTGAACGAGCGTATCAGAACCAAATTACGCTCGATCGAAACGGAACCGATCAGACATTGCAAGCGACTCGTAGGCACAGCATCTTGGCGTCTGAGAGTTGGTTCGTATCGGGTGATTCTCGATATCGATACGTCCAAGCTCCTAATATTGGTCATCGACATCAGGCCTCGAAGCACAGCATATCGGTAGCGGCGTGAGTCTCTATGGATGGAATCGTCTAAGCTGCACCGAAACCCTTTAATGTCTCGTATTCTATACAACTGTATACTATGTCAGACACTAAGCGAAGGGTCCTCGAAGCGCTCTTCACGACGTTCGGTGACGTGCACATCAGACTCCTCGCGCGTATCACCAGCCTGCATCCGAACACAGTCATAGCCGCTCTCGACGAGCTCGAATCAGAAGAGCTCATCGTGCGCATCCCTGATGAACGTACGCAGCGCATCCTCGTCCGCCCGGGACGCTACTTCGCGATCAGAAAGACCGCGTACACGATCGAATCGCTCCACCGCTCGGGTCTCATCGATGCGCTCAACGACGCCTTCAGCTATCCGACGATCATCCTCTTCGGATCGTACGCACGCGGCGAGAACCACGAGCGCAGTGACCTTGACCTGTTTATCATCAGCGATGTGAAACGAGGATTCGACGCATCAGCGTACGAGTGCTTCGGCGAGATACACCTCTTCGTCCACACGCCCGAGGAGTTCGAGAAACTGCGAAAATCATCCGCTCAACTCATCTCGAACGTTTTGAACGGCATCATCATCTCCGGCTATGTAGAATGGAGCGGTTCGAAGCGTTCATCGAAAGAGACATAGTGAAACGGACACGTCCTGATACCCGTAGAGCAGAAGCGCTCAGAACCCAAGCGAGAACCACGCTCGGCTTCATCACAACCCTCGAGGTAACACAAGCGTCCGCATCGACCGTGCTTTCGATGGCCTACGAATCACTGCGCCAGCACCTCGAGGCGCTCGCCTTCGAAGAAGGCTTCAAGGTATACTCGCACGAAGCGTACACAGCCTACTTGCTCGACAAGAAGCTCGTGAGTCTCGCACATCGCTTCGATCGGCTCCGAAAGCTACGCAACGGCGCCCACTACTACGGCCGGACCATCGAGCCAACAGTTGCATCCGCAGCGCTCGTGACCGTTCTGGATTCGATCGACGAGCTCGCATCGTACGATCAAGAAACGAAACACAGTTGAACTCGTGTACATACACGTACACATGGCTACGAAGACGATTTCGATATCTGAGGATGCCTACGCGATCCTCGCGTCACGCAAGAAGCCGGGCGAGTCGTTCTCCGATGTGATCCGCAAGTTCGGTAAGGGCGCGCTCTCGAACCTTGCAGGTATCCTCTCCGAGAAGGAAGGAGCTGAGCTCGTCGAACGTGTCCGCCTCTCGCGTGAGCGGAGCCGCACGTTATGATGCTCGACCGTTTTCATAGGTCATGAGCGAGCGGTGAGAATCGCAGAGTCTCTTGATGATGCGCCGGTTTCGATCTCATCGTTCGTACGCTTCGAGGTACTCCAAGGAATATCGGTCAAGCAGCGTCGCAGGCTCGAGAAGGAGTTCGGTTCGCTCGCAACGATCCCGTTCGATGCGGATCAGGCCGATCTTGCTGCTTCGATCTCAGATCGCCTCTACCGCAAAAGAGAACCGATCGATCCAGAGGATTGTATGATCGCAGCAGCTGCGATCAGCACCGGCACGCCGCTCCTCACCCGCAATACCAGGCACTTTAATCGCACTCCCCAATTGCGGATCGAGACGTACTAGACCCACTCCCATACGATCCGCACGCGGGGCTGCTCTTCTACGTAGCGTTCACGCGCCTCCGATAACGCGCACCGGTACATGCGAATCGTATTCTCCATGGTGATGCCTGGATACGCAGGGCTATCACGCACGACAACCTCTTCGTTTACGAACACGAGATCCCCATCCACGCCGAGCTCTTCGCGCAGAGCGCGCGAAGCAGCATCCTCGAAGGATTCCACCGCGATGCACTTCTCAGCGATCGACCAGGGAAGGTCTCGCACGATCGTCTTCCCGTCGCGCTCGTATGAGACTTCTCGTAGGACTCGGCCTTCGTGCGCTACGATCACTGCTGCTGTCCGAACACGTCGTACGAGTCGACCATCCGCTTCGACGAGCGTACTCTCGCCGCGTTCGATCTCATCTGCGAGGTCATCGGCGTTCTTGAAGCCTGATATTCTCCTCTGAACGAAGAGCTCACGGATGCGTGTTCGGTCCATGATGATCGGCTCACGTCACGCTTTTTCATAGTTACCATCGTGAAGGACGAATCCAAACGGTTTTGAACGCGCAGTGAACGGTGCGCTCATGCAGCCCGGATTCCCTGTTGGATTGATCATCTCGAGCCTCATGATGATCTTCGGCGTCGTTATCTTTTACCGGAGGCTTTCGAAGTACTTGCTCATCAAGAATACGCCGACGCAGAAGACGCGCGCAGCAGTTCAGGGGTATGGTGAGTTCAGCGGGAGGGCTGAGCCGGTGCACCTGATCGAGACGCCGATTTCAAAGCTTGCTGCGGTAGCGTTCCGCCTTGAGATATACCAGTTCACCGGTTCTGGCAAGAGTAGGAGTCGCGATACGATTCTCGACATCACGCATGCCCCGCGTTTCATTTTGCGGGACGATACAGGTTCGATCATCGTAGATGCTCCGCGCGATCAGAGTCTCTTCACGCTGCTACAGCCTTCGCATCAGAAGAAATACCTGATCAGCAGGGGAAGTTTCTTCGAAGCTTGGGAGCACTCGGTTTCGCATGCGAAGATTCTCATACAGGTACGCAAGCATACCTTGGAATACTACAAGGCGTATGCGGCGTATGAGAAAGGAGGCAGCTACGCGAAGGTTGAGGATGCGGTGCGTGCCGTCGTAGCGCATCTCGATGAGAATCTGGATGCTTTCGGACCCATCACTGAAGGTCGCGGCGGTAATGGCCTTATCGTCACCGAACAAGCGATCCTTCCCGATGATGAGGTCCTTGTCCTCGGTACAGTGGTGAGCGAAGAGGGAGAAAACGTCATCACGAAGGGAAAAGAAGGGGCTTTCGTTATCGGGTGCGGTAGCGAATCGCAAGTCCTGAGACGTTTCCGGCGCCCGCTTTTGCTCGCGATTCTGCTCCTGATCGCAGGCATTGCCCTCTTCGTGCTTATTCTCATGGCTGGTCCGTAAGACTGCCCCGAGGATAACCCGTATAGGCATCTCACTTACGTGTTCGCATATGATCTTCTTCCGACAGCTGCTGCGCTCTTGGGTTCTCGTACTCATCGCAGGCGCCGAGCGCTATCATTCGTGCGTTCGCAAAGATACCGAGTGGTGGACACACTCGAGCTTTCACAGAACCAAACTACGATTCCGTATACTCGAGCGTTCTGGTCGACAAATGAGTTTCAATGACCGTATGGAATGTGGCTGCGTGATCGAGCTGATGGTTTGCTGTTGTGGTGTTCAATGGAAAAGAACAGGTTCGGAGTTCGAATAACCGTGAGAACCACCTGACGCGTAAGAGTCATACCAATACACATATATATGCTGCTGCGGGGGAACGAGCCATGAAAACATCTCATGCGATCGTGCTTCTCACACTGCTCATCATAGGGTGTACGCCTGTCGAAGAGATGGTACTCGTCCAGCGCGAACCGGCAGTCGTACCGGGCGGGAACCTTTCGTACAGTTTTTCGTCCTGTATCGATGATAGGTGTACCCATATGTTCAGGTATGCTGCGGACGGGATGGTATCGACGTTGCGTCTCGTAGAATCCGTGAACGGAACCGATACTATGCTCGACGATTCGGCATTGCTCAGCGGTGTAGGTATGGGGTATCCGCCGTTCAACATATCGATCGTGGGACGAGAAGAACCGGTCCGCCATGAAGAGGCGAGCATACGGTATATCCGTAACGAGGGAGGTTCACTCGACCGGATGGTACCTGGAGGCAGGTACAACATTGAGGTCGGAGGCCCTGCCAGAACCGAAGGATTCCGGCACGGTATCGTGCTCGACCGAGGGGAACAGTACCCCATGCTCATCACTGCTGGTCAGGCGGAGTTCTCTGTCGAGCTCTCTTCGATCGTGACCGCGTTACGAGGCACCGGCGTGTTCGAAACCGACAGGTTGCGCATCATCTATGATGGAGAAGAAACGATCCTTGAGTCGAACGAGTCGATGACCCTGCCGCTCTATCGCGACTCGATCCGCATCAGGCTCGATCCGCTTGAAGGTTCGTGGATCGACGAAGAGAAAGAGCGCTTCTTCCAAGAGCGCCGCGTCTCGCGTATCGAGACGACCCTGGGCCCATTCATCATGCCGCTCAACATATGGGTCGATACCGGTGTCATCTCGCTGCGCTACCGAGGAGCCGAAGAACCGCCGTATGAGATCGACTACCGATACAGCGCTCACGGTGGCGGAACGTTCAGTGTTGCAGAAACAACGAGCCTGCGCTTCATGAGTGGTGTCTACCCGCTCTTCAACCTGAGTGATGCACAGCGAGCACCCGACCAGGAGGTTTCGATCACCATAGGATACTTCGCAAACGAATCGCTCGAACGAGGTGATGTGATCACACGGCTCCAAGGGTCGCATTGCCTGCAACTCTCGAACCACGGCCTCACTATCGATGGAGAGCGATTCTTCGCATGCGCGAACGAAACGTACGACTTGTCAGCCCACGGACTTCCGCTCACCGCTCGTTTCGAGAACGAGACGCTCGTGCTCACCGAAACGAACGAGATGCTCAGAGATGGTGAGTCTGCTGTTGTGACGACGACTAAACCCGCGATCACCGTGATGCTCGAGCCCATGATCGGCACGTGGGAACGCCGGCGTTGAGCGACCAAAAAACGCTCTACGGGCCCGAGCCTAGGACCTGGTTTGAAAGCCCGCTCACCGCTCGATATCCGCTATGCTGGCGACGTCCGAGGCGCACGATACGATTCTTGACTCAAGCTTTCTCATCGGCCTGCTCAGAGGTGATAAGCGAGTGAAAATGCTTCTGGAGAGATCCGAACGGGTGATCGGTGCTCTGATGGTACAAATCGCTTATGCTCGGTGATGGACGGGTATGTCGTGGCCCGCGGTGCTCGTATCGGTACTCATCGGACTCGCACTTGCTTTCAACAGCGCTACGCTACCGGTGTTGATCGTTTCGACGATCATATTTTCGACGCTCGTCTTCTTCATCATCCGCTCGTTCGCCTCGTTCAAGCAGCATCTTCTCGTTCGATCATTCAGGCACTGATTCTCGTTGTTGCCGTTCTGATCGTACTCGTGAATATCAGTATACGTACCCTGGAATGCCAGCTTGGGGTTCCGTTCTCGACGAATGTGCTTACCGGTGAATGTGTGGTGAGTGGTTGTGGTCCTCCACGTGTGTGGTATCACACATCAGGGTGTGCTCTTTCCGATGAACAGCGCATGAAACTGCTCGAACGTGAGGGTTGGTTGGATCGGCCGCGTGAATCCTGTATGCAGCGGTGCGAGACGAGCCCACAATTGTTCTGCGATCCCTGGCTGTTACGTCACGAGTTTCATCTGCCCGATCTCACGTGTTCGGATTTGGTCGATTGTGATATAGAGTGCCCCGATATGCGTTAGCATCGCCGAATACTGACCGTGCGTGGGTTATGACCGTACGTTTTCCGGTATGCGGATGGATACGCCTTTGAACCTGCTGACCACTCGTATCGTATGGTATGCGTGCGACCTCCCACAGGGGTGTTTCCTCCGAGATCACGACCGGTTCCGTACGAGTTTCCGGCTGACGAGCGCGTGTTCGTC
>JBLKOL010000030.1:0-8967 GCA_047602765.1 Candidatus Woesearchaeota archaeon | reverse complement strand
CATAGGTGAAACCAACATGGAACGAAACAAGAAAGGACAGGCGGCGCTCGAGTTCCTCCTCACATACTCGTGGGCGATCCTCGTCGTCATCGTCATCATCGGAGCACTCGCATACTTCGGTGTGCTCAACCCGGAGAACTTCATACCCGAGAAGTGCACGTTCACGGCAGGATTCGCCTGTGACGATTACGTGCATGACGGAGAGAACCTCACAATCCGTATCGTCAACGGCATCGGAAGCGGAATCCAGATACACGGTATGACGGTTGAGAGTCAGCAACTGCTCGTTGGGGCGACGTGTATTGCCACCAACTCGACCGGAGGCGTAATCGGCCCGCTCGCCGCAAACAACCTGAACCTCGCGAACGGACAGTCTGCCGAGATAACCTTCACAAACTGCAGACCCCAGGGAGGAATCAACAAGCTCCGAGCTGATATTGAGGTCACCTACCGGATATCCGGTGGAATCGCGCAGGACCGCTTCATCAGAGGAGAAGTCTTCGTCAACACGCAGTAAGACTGAGACAAAACCGTTTTTCTGATTCTCATCTTCTTGTATACGATGTAGCTTTCGTCCTCATGAACAGGGCTGTTCAGCAAGTTTCGAGCATACGATCCACGAACCATCATACCAAACCCTTAAAAGACGACCAAAATCCCATCTCTTCGTGGTGATCATGAACTTTCTCCAGAGCATCAAGGCGGGAGCGCCGACGGTAGAAGCACACAAGAACCTGCTGCGCTTCGGCAAGGGAACCTTCGAACGAGAAGTCATCACGATCCGAAAGACCAAGCAGTCGATCGATGTTACGAGCGGATTCGAATACTACCTCACGCTCTACCGCCTCTTCCTCTCCATCGCCACCTCCGACGTCTCGAGCAAGGGCGTCATCATAGGACCCAAACAACAGATGCAACAGGTCCTCGAAGACATGAACATCCAACCGAGCAAGGTGTTCGGAAAGAAGTTCACCATCGACCACGTCGCACCACCCGAAGCCTTCCTCGCACTTGCAGACCGCGCCGAGAGCACATCAGGACACCTCCTGCTCACGCTCAAAGCGGATGTGGGAACGCTCACATCGAAAACCACGTTCCCGAAACCCGGAAAGCTCGTCGAGAAATTCTGCAGGCTCAAAATCCCCGTTGAACACGTCGGACTCGTAACCGACGCGCTCATGATACCTGACTTCGAGAAGAAGGCGACGATCACGACCGTCTACGACATCAGCGCCATCCACTACGACGAGAAACTCCTCGAAGAGGACCCGGTGCGAGCACGCTTCGAATCCAAACGCGAAGTCGAAGTGAGGCGTACGATCACCCTCGACGATCGCACGATCGAAGAGTCGTTCTCAGCGGTGGTATGATGCGCATCATCACCTGCGCGCTCCCCTATGCGAACGGAGACCTCCACTTAGGACACCTCCTCGAATACGTCATGGGAGACATCCACGCACGCGTACTGCGCTCGAGGGGAGAAGCCGTGCTCTTCATCTGCGCAGACGATGCGCACGGAACCCCCATCGAAGTAGCTGCCCGGAAACGAGGCATACGCCCCGAAGCGCTCGTCGAAGAGATGCGCGAACGCCACCAATCGGATTTCGAAGATTATGCGATCAGCTTCGACGAATACCACACGACGCACAGCGACGAGAACCGGACACTCGCCGAGTCCTTCTATGCTTCGTTCAAAGACGCAGGACTCATCGAACACCGAGACGTCGAACAGTACTACGACGAGAAGGAAGGACGCTTCTTACCCGACCGGTTCATCAGAGGAACCTGTCCGAAATGCTCAGCAGAGGATCAGAACGGAGATAGCTGCGATGCATGCGGAGCCCACTACGATGCTCTGGACCTCGTCGAACCGAGAAGCATCCTGAGCGGAACGACGCCGGTGCTCAAAACGAGCACGCACGCCTTCTTCACACTCTCGAAACTCCACGACGAAGCGAGAGCCTTCATGCGAGAAGCTGAACTCCAAGACGAGATCGTCAACTACATCGAACGCTGGATCGAAGACGGACTCGCAGACTGGGACGTCTCACGAGACGGACCGTACTTCGGATTCAAGATCCCCGGGGAAGAACGGTACTTCTACGTATGGCTCGACGCTCCCATCGGCTACATCGCAACCGCACAGAAATGGGCGGATCGCCACGGCCGCAACAACCCGTGGAACACGTCGCACATCACGCACATCATCGGAAAAGACATCATCTACTTCCACTTCCTCTTCTGGCCTCAGATGCTCAGAGCAGCAGGATACAAACAACCCGACCGCATCCAGGTACACGGCTTTCTCAACGTAGCAGGAGAGAAGATGAGCAAGAGCCGCGGCACCTTCGTGCTCGCCTCAGAACTCGCCGAACGCTACGATCCGAACCTCGTACGCTTCTACCTCGCACGCAAGATCAGAAAGACGATCGCAGACGACGACTTCACCTTCGAAGAACTCGAACAACGCATCAACACCGAACTCGTCGGCAACCTGCTCAACCTCGCCTACCGAACGCTCACACTCATCAGCAAACGAACGGAGCTCGCCGTAGACGAACAGACGTTCGACGAAGGATCAGAGCACCTCATCAACCGCATCCTCGAACAACGCAGCCGCTTCGAAGCCCACGCAGCAGACTTCGACATCGCACGGGCGAGCGACGAACTCCTCAAAGCAGGAGACGCCATAAACACGTACCTCCAAGAACGCGAACCGTGGAAAGAAAAGGATAACACGAGAACGCTCGCAACCGCATGGGTCGCCTACCAGCCGATCCTCGACATGCTCGAGAGCATCACGCCCGAACTCGCACGCAGATTGAGAAGCCAATTCGCAACCGAACGGAGCACGGCCACAGACGCACACGGACTCATCGCCGCGCACAGAGAGATGATCGGACACGCAGGACCGTCGATCCTCGTACGACGCATCGAACCCACCATACACCCAGTCGAGAGCCTCGACCTTCGCATCGCACGCATCATACGAGCCCGGAAGCATCCGAACGCGGACGCGCTCTACCTGCTCGACGTAGACCTCGGATCGGACACGCGCACGATCGTATCAGGACTCAGAGGCCACTACACGCTCGAAGCCCTCGAAGGACGGCTCATCGTCATCGTAGCCAACCTCAAACCAGCCGTCATACGCGGAGAAGAGAGCCAGGGCATGCTATTGGCAGGATGCACGGATAACGACGAGCACGTCGTACTCGCAGAACCCATAGGCTCGCCCGGAGAACGCGTGAGAGCCGGAGGGAGGAGCACGAGCGTTCCCGAAGCCACCATCAAAGACGTCCTCAGAGCAGGCATGCGAGTTCAGAAGGGAGCTGTCACAACCGACATCGGAACCCTCAGGAGCCTCTCAGGACCCGTCACGTGCACGATCGAAGATGGCGCACTCGTCAGATGACTACCAGGTAAACGTCGGACGACGAGGCATCACCGACGGCCTCATCGTAGAGATCGCACGCCAACTCGAGAAACGACGAGCGGTACGCGTGAAACTCCTCAAATCCTATACGGACGAGAGCGACCGCGACCAAATCGATGAGTGCTTCGAGACGATACGACAACTCGCAGACGCGATCACACCCGGAACCGTAACCTACGAGAAGCGCCGCGGATTCACCACGACCTACCGCTATACGCCCCGAACGATGAAACGTATTTAAAGCTCGTATGCGCAGAACACCACTATGTTCTTCGGGCTCGGAAAGAAGAAGGAGGTGAAAGAGGAGAAGATCACTCTTGAACCCAAAGAGCACTTCGCGAAGGTCTTCGAAGGATGGCACAAGCTTCGAATGACCGGATCAACCGAGCTCGAACTCCACCCTGACTCAGGGTATACGGCCTTCCCCAAGCCCGATTCGTGCCTGCGCTTCGTCTACGAATCAGAACGCAAGTTCATCGAAGAGAGCTACTACTGGATCCTCAACTTCATGCGTCACTCGGGACTCGGACGCGTACCCGACGTCAAGAAAGTCCTCGACACCTTTCAGGGAAGCGTACAATCGAGCAGCTTCGGACAGATGGCACAACGACACGCCATACAACAAGACCGCGCCTCACAGTACCTTCGAGGCATTTCAGAGATGACCAAACAACTCCACCAACTCATACGCGACATGCGCATCATCGACGAGCGCCTCAGCTACTACGATCAGACCTTCCAGAACAACGACGTGGTAAGTGCAGACATCGCGCTGAAAGGACTGTGGATCGACATGGTCGAAGGAGGAGCCAAGAATCCCGCCTCGGTCTACGGCATGCAACAGAACCTGAGCTTCGCAACCCTGCCCGACCTCTTCTTCGCGACGCGGATGAAAGGAGAGAGCGGCCTTCACAAACTCAAGATCACCGAGTACGAGACAAAGACGAAAGGCCTTCTCAGACAGATCGACAAGGAAGTCGACAAGCTCGAATTCAACAACAAAGTCAAAGAAGTCCTCAAACGCAAACTCTACCAGTTCTACACGTGGAAGTACCGCACCTACCGCGAACTCAAACAACGCCGCTCGTTCACCATCAAATACCTGCGCCAACACTACAATACGATCAAACTCTACGCCGAATGGGTCAAACCCTACCTGCAGACCACGGCGCGCCTGAGCGGAAGCCAGAAGATGCAAGACCAACCAGAGATGGTATCCGGATTCGAAAGCTCGGTGCTCGAACTTGAACTCATCGGAAAGTTCAGCAAGCCGATATCCGTCTACCATCCGACGGTCAGCGTACACCTGCGTTATGTGACGACGCCGCAGTTCAGCTATACGACTCCCGACTACCAGAGCCGCGGACCACAGCACTCAGGGCGCATGGAGATCACCCTACGCACGTACGGATTCACCGAACAGGAATTCGACGACTACGCGGAGTTCCGCAAACGCGAAGCTCTCGAATACGTACGCCAATATGACGAATCAGTCGCACAGATGCTCGACGAAGTGAGCGAAGACCTCGCAGAATACCTCAAAGAAGCCGGAGAGAACCTTGAGACGCCCCGTGAGAAAGAGCGTCGCGAAGCGCGAGAAGCACAGGACACCACAGAACCAGGTGCCAATCCTCTCTTCATGTTCACCGACCTGTACGAAGGATTCAAAGAACTCTTCGGAAGCCTCGGCGTACAGAACGTACTCGCAACCAAAGACGTCGAACCCAGTAAGGATGATCGCAACGCGGCGGCTGCAAAGGCACGAGGCGTCATCTATAACGTTTACAACTACTACAAGAAGAGCCACCAATTCATGACGCCATAACCCTATGGAACGAGCGATACGAGAGTGGAAACAGTGAGCGTTCAGGAAAAAGGTGCGAACGATATGTCGAAGAACCGTGAGGACTCGTCTGCTCGCAGCTCGAAGAAACCGACGGCACGCGGTCCGACAACCGACAGGGAGAAGCACGAACGCCAACTCGAATCGATCAGGAACGTACGCGAACGAACCAAGACGTCACGTGAACCCGCAGCATCGGATCAACAAGATCGATCCGCGGAGCGATCAGCACCCCCATCAGGACCCTCATCCCCGCCATCATCTGCGCCATCGACACCCATACCACCAAGCGTTCCGCCGTCAGAAGGACGCACCACGCTCGAGAACGTCGTAGCACGAGACGAGACCGAATCAGAACGAGAAGCCCTCGAAGAGCGGGTCACCCGATCACCCGACCCTGCGGACCTCGCCAAGATGCGCCGGCTCGCCGAAAAAGTCTACCACCACGGATGGAACCAGCTCAACACCGACGAACAACTCGCCTTCATGTACCACTCGCGCTTCCTCGCATACCTCTCGGACAAAGAACGCGAACGATCAGACGTACAATCCACCATGTACCGAATGCTCGGAGCACAGGGCAAGAGCCTCGGACTCGAAACGAGGTATACGGCGCGCGAGATGAGCGTCGTAGCAGACCGCTTCTTCACCCAGGTCAAAACACCACAGAACGCGCCCGAACTCTACCGCAGACCAGCGAACACCGAACATTATAAAGCCGAGCGCGGCAGATAACCCCTATGGCAGAGTACATCGCCTCGAGCTACCTCGGACGCATGAGCGACGAATACTTCTCGAGCCTCGACAAAGGCATGTACGTACCCGACCGCACCGGCACGATCGGAAAGCCGATCGCAGGCGTCAAGGACCTGGGCATACCCACGCCACCCATGCAAGACCAAGTGCAGAGCCTCAAACAACGCATCCACCAAGGAGCGAGCCTCGTAGAACTCGGATTCATGGGTTCGGGCAAAGGCTCGATGGGTCAAGGGTCTACGACGCCCGAGATGTACGGATACGACCAACGCCAGGCGATGCGAGAACTCGCCAAAGCCAACGAGATGAGGATCGTAACGCATGCGACGACGCGACTCCCGCCCCTCTCAGGATTCGGACAACAAGGATTCAACGAAGAAGCACGACGCCAAGCCCTCGAAGAGATCGAGCGGACCGTGGACTTCGCAGCGGACGTCGCACGAGGAGGACCGGTCACCGTACACACCGGAGAATTCAACCGACGCATCAGCACACTGCCCGGAACCAAGAAGGGACGATTCGACCGCTACGCGAGCTTCGAAGAGAAAACACCCGAATACTTCGTCGACGAACGAACCGGACAAGTCGTCCAAGAGGTCAAACCCACAGAACCCGTCGTATGGACGGAGATGGAACGGAATCCTGACGGCTCACTCAAGACCGACGAGTACGGACAGTTCATACCCCGATTCGACCCCGAACAAGGAGGATTCAATACGAGACCGCTCACCGACCAAGACATCACCGACCTCAAGAACTACTATTCCAAACAACTCGGCCGAGAAGTAGGCGATGACGAAGTCAAAGCCCGGGCGCGGATCGAAACGCAGATGCGCAACGCAACCGGATGGGGCGTCCAGTCACAGGCTCGCGTTGAATCAGATGTGGCAACAATCAAGAGACTCGAGGAGGATCGAGCCTTCCTATCGGGTTTTTGGGATCGGATCGATGATGAACAGAAAGAGACGCACCGCCAAGCAGTGCTCAACAGGTACTTCGCAGGACGAGAACCTCCGCTCTACCTGCGCGATGCCGATGCGTATACGATGCTCAATAAACTCCTCGAACAGGAGAAGGCCGGACTCAAGTACAACCAGGACGTCGCCTCACAATACCTGCAAGAAGCCGAGAAGAGCAAGGCTGTGCTCGAAAACCTCAACAGCGTCGAAGGATACGCCAAGAAGAAAACCGCAGATACCATCGCACAAGCAGCAGTCTATGCGATGGACAAATCACAAACCAAGAACCTGTTCGGCGAGAAAGCGGACAAGCCCATATTCATCGCACCCGAAAACATATTCCCCGAACAGTACGGAAGCCACCCGGAAGAACTCAGAGAGATGGTCACCTCCTCGCGCGAGAGGATGAAAGACTATCTCGTCAACGAACGCAAGATGAACGAGAAGGACGCGGAGAAGAAGGCACGCGACCACATCAAAGCCACCTTCGATATCGGACATGCGAACATGTGGAAGAAGTACTACGGAGGAAAAGAAGAGGATTTCAACAAGTGGGTCGTCGACCAAGCAGAGAAACTCGCCAAAGAAGGCATCATCGGACACGTACACGTATCCGACAACTTCGGATACAACGACGAACACCTCAGTCCCGGACAGGGAACCGCTCCGATCAACGACTTCGTCGAACGCATGAGAAAACACGGACTCAAGAACGTCATCATAGAACCTTCACACAACGACTTCGAAGTCCTGCGCGAAGGATGGAGGACGATGGCAGGGTCCATTACCCAGAACTTCTCCGTAGCGAACGACCGCTGGGTGAACATCGAACACAGCTATTTCGGACGAACCTCAGGACCCTACTTCCTCGTCGGGGAAACCGCCCCGAGCCAAGACGGCTACCAATTGTGGAGCGGCGTACCCTTCGAATGATACGCCCAGCGGATAGTTTTATGACCTGATTCGCCCTCAGATGCATATGGCAAAAGAATTCGGTGACTACTGGGATGATCTCGCCGACGTGAAAGCAGCACGAGGACGGGCACGCAACGTGCTGCGCGCCGTAAGGAAGCATCATCAACGGCCGCGATCGGTACTCGAACTCGGCGTGGGGAGCGGCAACGTACTCAGACACTTCCCGGCATCGTGGGCTCGCTACGGACTCGACCCGTACGAGCAGTACCTCGCACTCGCACAGAAGAAGATGCCGGACGCTCAACTGCTCGCCGCAAGCATGCACGACTTCACCTTCGAGAGGAGGTTCGACGTCATCTTCTCCATCTTCGACTCGATAAACTTCCTCGAGAACTTCGCACAGTGGCGCTCGACGTTCAAGAACGTACACGAACACCTCGAAGACGACGGAGTCTTCGTATTCGACACCTACACACCGCTCATGCTCGAGAAAGCCAAGATGTGGAGCATCTTCACCGAAGAACCCTTCGGATACATGTGGGACAAAGGAGTCGTCAGAGGAAACACGCTCACTTGGCGGTTCACGATCTTCGAACACCTCGAAGGAGCGCACTATGAGAAGAACGAATTCGCATTCAACGAACGCATCTACCCTGTCGAGAAGGTCGAAGCCGAACTCACCAAACGATTCACCATCTTCGAGAAGATCGACGCAGAAACCCTCAAAGCACCGACGGATGACACGGTCAGACTCCTCTACACCGCAAAGAAGAAAGTATGATACCTTGTCGGTGTGCTGAACCGTACTCGTAGATACATTACGAAGTCCTTTGTGAAGACTGCACGGTGGTGGGAGGGTCGATCGCCCAGTACCATTCCATAGCCAACGAACAAAGGGTGAACACTGAACACAGCTACTTCGGACGAACCTCAGGACCCTACTTCCTCGTCGGAGAAACCGCCCCGAGCCAAGACGGCTACCAATTGTGGAGCGGCGTACCCTTCGAATAGCATCGTACGATTCGCTGTTCGAACAGTTTTTTTGTTGCGCGAACGGT
>JBLKOL010000029.1:0-9071 GCA_047602765.1 Candidatus Woesearchaeota archaeon | reverse complement strand
ATCATCAACGTGAGGTCCCCCTCGGTGTTCTCACGGGGGCATATCGAATACGAGGGCGCAAGAAAGACGTATGATCAGGTATTCAACGAGGTGTATTCGCGGATCAGGCGGAAAAACCCTGAGCGGCTCGGGAACTTCATGGATGCTCTCGAGATGAGTGTTCAGAAGCTCGTTGCGAACACCGTCCACCAGGTGCTCAAGCGCTCTCCTGATCTGCTCCTCGTCTCGCCAACGGTCATCGATATCACGCTCCAATCAGATCTGGAGTCGAGCGGTTTGGGGGGGTCCTATCATCTTCGCTCGCCGCTCAACCATGCCTTCATCAATATCAACGTGGTCGAGGAGTACATCGAATACGTGGTGAGGCACGATTGTATCCGCAATCCGAGGGGGCATACCGTGGTGCTCTCGCCCTCGAGCAGTGCCTACCATACGATCCACCATGAGCTGACACACGCTCGCGACCCTGAAGCCGTGAAGAATCGAGAGTACGTTGACTATACGCACCGGCTCATCCATCTGCCGCCCAGCACGACAACGGTCCTGCTCGTCCATCACCTCACCCAGATCCGCGCCGAGGGATTCGCACAGATATCGGCGTTCATCGGTCAGCAGCATGGTCCTGATGGGCGGATCTACCTGCCCGTGAAAGAGGTGCTCCTTCACGACATGAACCTTCCTGCTAAGCTAGACACCCTCGTGCGTCGGATGAGCCAACCATCGTTCGATCACAAGGCGATCGATGAGCTCATACCCACAAAGCTCTGGTACACCCTGGGAGCATACATGGCCCTCGTCATCGTAGCCGAGTACACGAAGGCTCAGGCCAGGGTATTCGAAGCTGCGAGCATACCGAGTATCGATGCTCTCGTGAACGATCGTGAGAAAGCGCCTCAGATCCCGTTCAAGCACGCATTCACGAACGAGCATTGCGTGATTATCATCGAAGCATCACCCGCAAAGGTGCATCAAGCCCTCGTCAAAATCACCCACCTTAAGCCCGACACGTACATACGGTCCTTCATGAAGTCAGCGGAACGCCTTGGAATAGAGCATTTCACCATCAGCGATATCATATCGATCGCGAACGTCGAACACGCACAAGCGGTTCATCTAGCGGAACGACTCGGATTCCGGTCATGAACGGGTCCGTTTTCCCGCACGCGATTTGATCCTCTTGCTGAACCGCTCGACGTCTCGCTTCGTGAGCTCGCTCTTGCTTGCAAGCTCTTCGGCGAGGGAGAGCGTTTCGAGCTTGTCGATGATCGCACGTCTGGCGACCTCGCTCCAACGAACCTCGGAGAAGCGTTTCATCTGCGCATGGACATCATCAGGAAGCGAGAGCGTGATGTTTCCCATACACAGGTATATGTGATACCACATATTTAATGGTTGCGGGACCATGCGTATCGAAAGGTAGATCTCGTTCAAAAGGAGTGCGTGGCGGAGTCCGGTGGATGATCCGGTTAGCGCCTCCGATACCCGAAAAGCCGATCGTAGCGCGTATGGTCCATGTACTCTAGGATGAGTGCGATGATGCGTGATTCTGAGCCGATGATCGTGTAGAGCATGCGCCAGTACCCGACGAGTTCGAGACGCAGGATACGATCGGTTCCGTACGTATGGATCACGCGTTTCGAGAGGTGTTTTCTCGGAATGAGATCGCCAGCGTACGGGTCTCGCTTGAGCTGATCGATGGCGTGTTCCACCGATGCGAGGAGCTGAGCGTACGTCGGCTTGCTCGACGAGGATCGCTCCGATGCAACCGCTTCTTTGAGGTGTTCGTACTCTTCGAACGCGTGCTCGTCCCATCGAACCTCATGCGGGGGTCGACCGCTCGAGGCGTTCTTTGAGCGTTTCGGAGAGGTCATCCTCGAAGATCCAGACGATGCCTTCTTTGAGACGGGCGATCTTGCCGCTCGCTTCGAGGTAGTCGAGGATCACGTTGAGTGTAGGACGCATAATCTGCTTGTCGAGCAGACGATCGATACCGTTCTTCGAGAGCGGCGCTTGAGCGTTCCGGATCACGGTCTCGACGCTCAGGATCGTGTCGAGACGCGGATAGTGGATGATGCGCATAGTAAACACCTATGGGTTTATGGGATAGTATGAGTTCATACCCTATAAGCGCTTCGGTCATATACCACAAGAGCGTTCGGTGTTCAAGAATCGTCTATCGGGGAGTCCGGTGGTTGTTCCGGACCATCCGATTCTCGCTGCACCCGTTGGGCGATCGGTACGAAGAGCGCATGAGCGATGCTCAGCACATCTTCGACCTGTTCGATCGAAGGCTCATAACCGTAGTAGTTGATGGCGTGGCGGAGCGTTTTGAGATCGACGAGTACGCGTGGAGAACGAGCTGCTCGGATATCGAGGTGGATGAGAGCGTCTATCGAAGCGGCGTGATCGGTGTACTCGATGCCGCGCGCTATGAGGAGCGCATCGCCGAGCATGCGGAAGCACTCGTACACGTTGCCCGCGATCGTCGCGGCGGATGCTTCGTCGAGCGCAAGGCTCCTCGTATAGCGCATGCGTCGTTCGGATGCTGCGATAAGGCTCTGCGCGTTCTTACGATCCGGCTTTCTGACCCGCATAGACCTCCAGGAAGCCATCGAGGACGATGCCGTTCCCGATATTGCTGAAGAGGTATGGGTCAATACGCTTGCGCGAGAAGAACCGAAGGTTCACCGGAACGCTCGTGCGGTAGCCGAGGTCGATCGTGCCGAAGGATCCGATGCGGTCATCGTTCGATTCGATCGCGAGATCGATGTCGCTCGACTCAACGTCGTCTCCCTTGCGCACCGATCCGTAGAGGATGATCGCGCCCATCGGATGAGCGGCTCGGATGCGCTCGATGATGCCCGAATCGAGGATGAGGCTCAGGTGGTAGGCGACTTTGCGGGTTCGGTGGTATGCGTGATCATTGCAGGTGATTCGCCAGATGCGGCCGAGGACCTCTACGGCGAGAAACCCCTCGTCTTCGAGCCGTCTCACGGCTCTGCTCGCCGTACCCTTGTGCATCGAGAGTTCCTCGGCGAGCTGCGTGAGGCTCGGGGTACGGCTCGGATAGGCGAAGAAGAAGCGCTGGACCTCCCAATACGCAGGATCGATCATGTTGTTGGTTACTTGGTGAACCATATAAACGTTTCGAGAACCACATGGTGCAGAGGGGAACCGTTACATCGAGCTGAGGCTCAGATCCAGTTCTTCTTTCGCGTGACGTCCCCAGAAGCAGATCGCCGCAATCAGGGTCCGCTTATTATCTACAGCAGAATCATAAGGGCATTGAAATACACGCTTATTATTAGTCCGGCAGGTCTGCCCCGAGACCCAAACAGCGAGACCAGAAGATCCTCCACAAGAACGCGGATCAGTCAATGAGCCCTCTGAGCTTTCGAAGCGCATCCTTGTTGTTCTCCCACTTAAGGAGACTGAGCGCTTCTTCGAACGAGAGCCAGCGGAACTCATGCTCGAGGTAGCGTTCCGGAACTTCAAACACGATATCTGGCGCGTTTGTCCGGCGGATCTTCCGGAGAACGTTACGGCGATACCTCCAGAAGTGCCCGAATCTTGTTCAGAACGTCCTCGGTGTTCGCGATCGTCGCTTGGATCGCGTACGCATCCGCTACGAACCGCTCGGCAGTCATGATGAGTCGCGTTGCGTCTTCGAGCGTTACGGTCGGGTCTATCGAGTACTGCGTGTCGATGCGTAGCTCTCGTGCAGCTTCAAGCGTGCCAGTATCGATCGGGAAGACGCTGAGCAGGATCGGTGTTGCCGTATGGTTCTTGCATGTGACCCCGACACGCTCGAGCAGCGCCCGGGCGCTGTAGTACATCGCGTAGTAGGCGAGCGCGATCGCATCTTCAGGATTGCCGATTCCGAGCACCGCTCGTGCTGATGCGAGGGATCGTTCGGAGCGGTCGAGTGCCGAGCGCGCGATAGTCTTGCGTGGTTCGCTCAGTGTGATCCTACCCTCGCGTACGAGCGCTGCGAGTAAGCGCTTCATAGCGCTCGGCCCCGCAGATGATCACGTGGTTCTCTTCGATCTCGCTTCGTAGAGGCGACTCTTCGAACGATCCGATGATCACGTGCAGGCGCGAATCGATCCGCTTGATCGCATCTCTGACGGTTCGGTCGTCCGTTTCGAGGTAGAGATCGATGTCGCTCCCTGCTCGTTGTGTTCCTTTCGCGTACGAGCCGAAGAGGATCGCGAGCGCGTCGTGAGCCTGGATGCGTTCGATGATGCGCCTGAGCATCGGCACTCGTTCGAGAAGTTCGATGAGCGCGTCGTGTTCTGCCATGACAAGCATCGAACGCGCTTCGATCGAGTCCTTGAGTGAGTAGACCTTGTTGCGACCATGCAGTTCGTGTTCGATGACGTTCATCGATTCGAGGTCGTGTGTGGTGCGCGCGATCGTCGTCTGGTTCGAAGAGAGGAGCTGGGCGAGCGCGCGTCCATGGTTCGGTCGTTTTGCGAGCGCACGAACAAGAGCGTAACGGATACGTGACATATGAACCGGATATGGTTCGGTCGTATTTAACGCTATGGGAGAACCGTCGGAGGGTCATTGTCGACGACGAGCCTTCCTGCCGAGTTCGAGCACGTCATCCTCGGTGAGTTCGGAATCCTTCGCGAACCCATCGAAGAGCGTCGTACGTTCGGATCGATCCGCATGTTCGATGAGCCTCCAGATGACCTGTTCGAACGATTCTCCTTCAGATCGGTGCTCTTCGAGCGCAGCGTAGAGTTCTTCAGATACCGGTAGGTGGGCCATACCGGTGAGTGGTGTCCGCTCTTCAAAAACCGCTTCCGACGATGTCCGGTGGATCGTGCTGACCGTCAAGATCGAATCCGTCTCGTTCGAGAACCGAACAGTAAGGTGAACCGTACGTATGATTCGTGCGATCGGCTGCTCTGAGCGCGCAACCGGTGACGATGCGTCACCAGTTCCTCCTCAAGCGATCAGAGGCGCCCCTCGAGAAGGTCGAGGTAGCGGTGAGCGACGTAGACACCCATCCGACCGGGAGCATCGATCTCTCGAACGATATCGGCCTCGACGAGCTTATGGATCAGGCCCCACGCTGCCGGTTGCGACACGCCGAGGAATGTGCGAACATCAGCGGTGGTAACGAACGGATGTACGAGCAGGTACGGGATGAGATCGTGCATGCGAACGCTTTGCGAGTGCGCTCGGACGCGTGTGATCGTCTCCTCGCGATAGCGGTCCACCGCAAGGAGCAATTCACCCGAACGAAGCGCTTGCACCTCGAGAGCGGTGAGAAGGAACAAGACCCACGACTCGATCGCTCCTCTCACGCTCGCCGCGTAGAGCGCATCGAGGATCTGCGTGTAACCGCATCCCATCACGCCTTCTATCAAGACATCAAATCATATTAGTGTTCTCTGCGTTCGCCTATCCCAATCTACTCAGCATTGCTTCAAGTGATACAGGTAAGGCTCCTTCGGAACGGGACCATATGGATCAGGACCACGTGGAACAGTACCATACGGAACAGGATCTGGACGCCACGAATCAGGCACCAGAATCCACGTCGTTCCAGGTATCGGACGGCGAGGCATTCCTGGATAATACAGCGAATCCGCTTCGATCGGATGACGCCTTCGTTCATCGATGATCGGAACGTACTCGGAGTGCGGAGATGTCGGTGGCATGATGCTTCGCTCTGCGCCCGGAAGCTCAAAGGGAATCGTCTTCGAAGCCAGAGGGAAGTTCACGCCTGGATTTCGTATGGGTGGTTGGGTCAACATACAACGATACTGCTATGCGTGTTCAAATGCGCATGGCGCATTTCACCGGAGTTCTTCCGGAAGACATACCACATCGAAAGTGGTTTCGAAAGATCTTCGGAAACAGACGACGAACCTTCTTGATAGCTCACGAAAGAACACCCATACAGCAACCGTAAAACAATATGAGGTGATCACATGCAGTCGCTCGAACAAACCGTTGAAAAGTCGTTCGTCTCGTTCGGAACACGCGTGGATACATACACGCAAGGGTCGTTCGCGCTCTACAACAGCGGAAAACCTTTCAATAACGGCAACCTCACCATACGTGATATGCCTGCGTCTGGTGTGCAGTTGCACATCAACGAGGGACCTGGCGGGACGACACACCTGAAGACCTACGATCAACAACGCATCCCGATCGATGGGTATAGGGGCGCGATGCTCGACTATTTCCTCGATCAGAACGGCAACAAGAAGTATTGAGGAGACAACCATGGAAACTGAAGGCCTTCGCAAAACGCTTCTTTCACTCTACACGCAATACCTCGAGGACCCAAGTAGCGAGCGCGTTCGAATCGCACTGCGCGGGCTCGCGAAAGAACACGAGGGACTCATGTCGTACGCAGAACATGCGAGCGAACCACCGGTTCCGAAGGATGTGCTTCGGGCGCTCAACAACATCGACCTCATGACCCAGTACGGATCGTATCCGAACGATCACCCGCTCGCGGATGACGGGCTGCTCAGAACCGCTCGTGAGATCCGTGACGCGCTCACATGATCGAACCGATCGTCGAAGAAGGAACGCGGTGGATGCGTGAGTCGTTCGGTTTCGTTCCCGAACACTCGCGTCTCACCGTCTACGACGAGCACCTCTGGGATGCGTTCACCGCCGCCAACCGGTTCGAACGAGAAGCGAACGGCTTGTACCTTCCCGCAGCATTGCACGCGTACGTCAAGCACGACGCGATGATCGAGCCGACGATCTACCACGAGCTCTTCGGACACGGAAGCTACCATGAGCACAGCATCGACGGACTCGTTGAAGATGGCCCGATCGACGTCTACGAAGGATATGCGCTCTTCGTCGAATCCCTCATGAGCGACGCGCTCGGTGCCAATCGAACGTGGAACACGCAGGAAGCAGAGCTCCTCGAAAGATTCACCGCAGCAGCACACGCACTCACACGCATAGGACTCTTCGGCGAGCTCGGATTGCCCAAGCACTATCGCGCAGACGATGTCAGAAGGATCGTCGACCGCTTCTACGACGCATCACGACTCGATCTCGTCGTGCTCTACGGCTCGCGCAAGCCAACGAGCGATATCGACCTCTTCATCGTCGGCGACGTACCCCCGATACACACCACCTGGCTCGATACGTACGTAGTCGACCGCGAACGATTCGCATCCTGGCTCGAACGGTTCGATGTGAGCGTCACTGATCCTATCATGAGCGGAGAAGCCATCATCGGTGAGATCGACGGTTTTCGACGCCAACTCGAAGAACAACCGATCAACCACCTCGCGATCGACCATCACGAGCAAGAAATCCGAAGACTCGAAGCGCTCGAAGAGCGAGGCGTACTCGGATCACACCTGCGCGGACGGAACCGCGTCTACGCGCTCCAGCGAGCCGGCTGGCGCTACCTGCTCCTCGCAGAACACTACAAGACACTCTCGTTTCTCGAAAAGCATCCCCACATCGAACAGCTCCTCAACACCACTGTGATCGAGGGCATCGGCATCATCTACGGGAGCTATGCGAAAGGAACCGAAACGAGAACCTCGGACCTCGACCTCTTCATCGCCGGAACCGGAGAAATCCCGAAGAACACCGGCATCCACACCACGACGTATCCTCTCGAAGCGTTCGAGCAAAAGATCTCCACCGACGCATACCTTCGAGAGGTCATCGAACATCGCGTCGTCATCAGCGGAGCCGAAGCGCTCGTCCGGATGATCAGAGATACGAGAGCGTAAGCGAAGACTAGGATTCAGCTAGCGTCCGAGCAGCCTGATCTGGATTGAGCGAGAACACGTACTTGCGCCCGATCCGTTTCTTGAAGAGCAATCCTCGGTCCGCGAGCGTGTGAAGATCGGTACGAGCGGTCTGGTACACCACGTTGAACATCGTTTGGACCTGCTCGATCGTGAGGTTCGAATCGGATCGTTTCATGAGGAGCCGGAGTATCTGTGCTTGTCGCACGTTCAGATCGTCCCTGGCTTCGATGAGTTTGAGAGCCTGTGCCTGCTCGTTCTGTTTGCGGCGGATATAGCGCACCATGTCATCGAACGCCTCCTGGATCGCCTCGAGGTTGAACGTGATGAAATACGTCAGATCGTTGTCATCGGTTTCGGTATACAGGTACGAGAGTCCGTACTGCTTCTTCGAGCGGAGCAGGATCCGGGATAGGGACATGAACTCGAAGAGCCAGTAGCCTCGTGAGAGCACGTACCAGTAGAACACGGCTCGTGCGGTTCGTCCGTTCCCATCGTTGAAAGGGTGGATGTATCCTATGAAGAAGTGCAGCATGATCCCTTTGACGATCGGGTGGATGAACGGATCACCATCTTCATTAGCGAACGAACAGAGCTCTTCGATAAGCTGCGGAACACGCGTGAAATCCGGAGGACGGTGGAAGACGAGATCCATATCGGTCGGATCGGCGACGACGATCTCGTTATTGTCACGGAACGCCCCCGAATCCTTCGTTTCGATCGTCGATTCGGTGATCATCTGCTGCAATTCGAGCAGAAGAGCGGCAGTGAGCGGTTCGTTGCGTTTCTTGGCTATCTCTCGGATCGTCCGATACCCGTTCACGATCATCTGCTCAGAACGGTTCGTCGGTTTCTTGTTGCGTCTGAGCATCTCCTTGGCGATCTTACGCGTCGTTGCAGCACCCTCGATCTGGCTCGAAGCGATCGCTTCTTCCATAAGCGAGTTGATGATATACCGATCCGCGCCGCTCGTATTGATGGCGTCGAGTTCGGTTTGGATATTGCCTGCAGCACCTGTATCCAACAGGTGTAGCTCGCGCAGGTCAGCATCCCGGAGGATGTAGTTGAACGTCTCTTCTCCGAAATCCACGGTGCGGTACTGTTGGAGACGGTGGAGCTTCACCAGTGCCCAGACCTCTTCAGGAGTGCTCAAAGCTGACGGGACGGGCCTTCTTCTGATCTCGTCCCAATGGAGGTATCGATCGTTGTACGACTTGATGAGCGTTCTGACCTGAGCGTCGGACAGGCGAGAGAATACTCTGGGTATGAGCTCGTCGAAGAGCTTCGTGTTCGAAGGCGGCTGTCGGGGGATTTTCA
>JBLKOL010000003.1:0-58451 GCA_047602765.1 Candidatus Woesearchaeota archaeon | reverse complement strand
CGTGTGGCTCGTGATCCGGAAGGCCCGCGGTGAGCGACTACGAATGGATATGAATTGCGTTTCCGTTCGAAACACACATAAAGAGAAGTGTATCAACTGATATGATGGTTCGAGCTGTTCGGTATCCGCGTCTCGACACGGTGCTCATGGTCGAAGCGTTCATCAAAGAGCATGATGGAGCGTTCCGGCGCGCTGAACTTTGGCGTTCGTTGCCCAAGCGGATGATGTATCAAACGTTCAAAGTAACGATCGACTACTTGCTCGCTTCGCGTAAGATATCGATTGACGCTCGGGGGAAGATCGGGTGGATCTACTATCCTGAGGTCGTCGATCGAGGGAACCTTGGCGTGCCCCGATGAGATCGCAGGTCAGGTTCTTCGATGCGAGGACGAAGCGGGCGTACGAATCGCTTCGAGAGGGCGATGATGCCAATCGAAGGCTCTATGGTTCGATTACTGGTGCTCTCGATGCGCTTGAAGCGAACGCGTTCTGCGGTGTTCAGATCCCCAAGCGGATCATCCCGAAACCGTACGCGTCACGGGGCATCCGCAACGTGTGGAAGCATGATCTGCCGAACGGATGGCGATTGATCTACTCGGTGCAAGCTGGCGACTCGATCGTGATCAGTCTGGTTATTGAGTGGTTCGACCACAAGAACTACGAGCGTCGCTTCGGTTACTCGTGATCCTTCGGTTCGTCTCGCTTCTTGATGAGACTTACGATGCGCAGTTTCTTCGCTGAGAGGAAGAAGTAGTTGAGCGCTATGAAGAGGACGACTCCGATGACGATGCTGATCGCCGTCCAGAAGATCATGTCGTTCGTGCTGAACGAGATGAGGTCTCCGCTTACCGTGTTTCCGGTGATCTCGAGCAAGAGCGTGGCTCCGGGCATGGCTCCGAGGCTCACGATTGCTGCGATCGTTCCTACGGCGAAGATGACTTGGAGGATGTTGAGTTCTTTCTGTTCGTTCTCTTTGTAGAGGTCTTCGGTGAGCGTGATCGTCGATGAGATGTGTTCTTGGGTCGCCTCATACTGACTCTTGACATAGCGCGTGAGGGCTCTGAGCTCATCGAAATCGTAGAGTTTGAGTGCGGTGAGTTCGCGTTGGATCGTGCACGTGTCGGCGCGTCGTGCGAGGAATTCGTCGATCTGTTCGATCGTCATCATCGCGGTCGTAACACGTCGTTTGTGCTCGATGAGGCTGCTGATCATGAGCGGTATCTCTTTGAAGCGGAACTGTTCGCGTCGTCGAGATGTGGTCACTTCGTCCCAGAGTTCTTGGTTGTGATTGAGCAGGCTTCGTGCGAGTTCTTGGTAGTCTGCGAAGAAGAGCTGCGTTTCGATGAGTTCCTCGCGTTTCGTGCCTTTGAGCGTGAGGCGTTCGTAGACGACGAGCCCTTGTCCGTAGTGTTTGGTGACGAAGCGTGTTCTGATCGTGTAGTCACGTGCTCGGTTGTATCTCTCGAAGGCCTTCGTGCCGTCTTTGGTGATGAGGATGATCGACGGTCTCTTGGTGAGGAGCATGGTTTTGAAGAACGTCTCGTCATCGTCGCTGACGAGGTGTTCGAGGACTTCGCGTCTGAGGATGTCGTGCCACTCTTCGGGTGTTCGTGTGAAGTCCGTCGTGTCGATGTAGATGAGTCCGTCTTGGGCGACTTTGATGCGTGTCGTCTCATCGTAGGGTATGAGGATGTGGTCGTAGTGGTCGCGTACGTACGTGTAGGGTCGTGTGATCTTCTCTTTGAGTTCGAGCAGGTGGATCTTGGTGAGAAACGCATACGTTCCGATGATCAGACGATCCATGCGCTGTTCTGTTGGCTTGCTCTTAATGAACCTTTCACTTATGTTGGTCGGACGCTCCGCACAAACCTTTTAAGGCGTTCTGAACCTCTGTTAATGCTATGCCCTCGTAGCTTAGTAGGTAGAGCGTGCGGCTGTTAACCGCAAGGTCACCAGTTCAAGTCTGGTCGAGGGCGCTCAAACCGGTTCACGGGCCCGTAGCTTAGCCTGGTGGAGTGCTCGACTGATAATCGAGTGGTCGGGAGTTCGAATCTCCTCGGGCCCACTTTCCAACCGTTCGTGAGTATACGGTATCGTCTACTGGTTTGGTTTGTACTACTCGAAGGTAACGAAGATTCCGTAAGGGTTATAAAGGCTCGAAACCTAAGGTGGTAGTGCGTTCTCGCGACGCAGCCCGGACCCGTTGGGGGGTTGGGCACCTCAGGTGAAACCAATGATGCAAGAAGCCATCCTCTATGAGATCAACCCGGCAAAGCTACGCCTCACCAAGAAGAAGGTGCACGAGATCGTCGAAGCCCTCGCCGGACAAGAAGCGGTTCCGATCGTCGAGTTCATCGGTGAGACGCCGCTCGTATCCGAGTTCCACATCGCCGATGCGCTCGGCATGGAGATCGCCAGAGTACGCCAGATGCTCTACCGCCTCCACAATTACGGTCTTGCCGTCTACCGGCGCAAGAAGGATCGCAAGAAGGGCTGGTACATCAGCTACTGGACGTTCAGAAAGCAAGACATCCGTGCGGTTCTCGAGAAGCTGCGTGCCGAGAAGCTCGAGCACTTCAGCTACCGTCTCGAGCGCGAGGAGAAGCACAAGGGTCACTTCTTCATGTGTCCCTCTGGGTGCTGCCGTCTCGACTTCGATGATGCGGTCGAGAACGGGTACAAGTGCCATGAGTGCGGTCAGCTCCTCAACCAGCAGGATAACACGCGTACGATCGAGTTCCTCAAAGAGAAGATCGCCGTGCTCCAGATGGATGCCTAACCCATTCCATTTTTAACCACAAGATGCTCTGAGAGTGGTATGCCGTCTATCGAGCCTCAACTCGTCATCGTCATCCGGCGTGATCTCAAGCTGCCGAAGGGAAAGCTCGCCGTTCAAGCCGCGCATGCCGCGGTTTCGATCACGATGAAGACGCGTTCTACGCCTGCGTTCAAGGAGTGGCTCGTGATCGGCCAGAAGAAGGTCGCCGTCTGGGCTGAGGATGAGAAGCACCTGCTCGCGATCAAACGAGCCGCTGAGGACCGGGATCTTCCGACGGTGCTCGTCAAGGATGCGGGGCGTACCGTCGTGGCGGCTGGTACGACGACGTGCATCGCGATCGGGCCTTCTGATGCGGATGAGCTCGAGCCGGTGACCGGCGATCTTCCTCTCGTCTAGCGCCCCGTTACGATTCTGTTTTAAACCGAGCATGTGAACCTCGTCTAAGGGCCTGTAGCATAGTCTGGATAGTGTAACCGGCTTCGGACCGGTTGACCTGGGTTCGAATCCCAGCAGGCTCATATGGTACTCGCCAGACCGGTATCACTGCTGCTGCTCGTATTCGTACTGTCCGCTTCGACGATGATCACGCTCGATTCTCGTGCCGGGCAATTCCAGGTCCAAGCCTCGTTCCTCGATGGACTGCCACGTGCAGATGAGCCGATCCGACTCGCGATCACGGTCATCGAGCCGGTGAACCGCACGATTCCTGATGAGCCGGCTGTCGTTTCGATCACCGGTGGTTCGGTGAGCTACCAGCTCACGCTCGATCGTGCTCCTACGACGATCCTCACGCTTCCAGGATTAGCTTCGGGCTCGTATGATCTTCGCGTGTTCGTTCCCGAAGCGGGTATGACTGATGCGCTCGAGATCGTGATCGGTGAGCCGCCGCTCTTCGAGTCGAACCCGCTCCTCGGAGGTTCGCTCGTCGTCCTCGGCCTCGGTCTGCTCGCCTTCATCTTCTTCTCCGATCGGTTCGCTCGCCGCAGAGCGTGAGGATTCTCAGAGCATCCGTTCAGCGAGACGGTACAGGGGATCATAGGATTCCCGTCCCCTGTGGGAGGAGTAGAACGGTACTGCACGCGTCTCGACGATCGAGCTTATCTCGATGAGTCCGCTTGTCGTTCGACTTCGAGCTTACGGCTGATCGCGAGCGAGTTCTGCGAGCCTTCGTAGGCCGCTATGATCTCGTCTGCGAGCGCGTTCTCGAGCGTGATTTTGGTTCTGAAGGACTTTTGCATGCCCGCCTGCGTCATGTAGCGCAGGGCGATGTCGATGCGTCGTTGCGGTGCGCATTCGACGGCTTTGGGATATCGTGCTCCGCCGTATTCGATCGAGATGACCTCTTCTCGCGGAGCGGCTCGTTCGATGGCGAGCACGAGGACCGTGATCGGGTTCTGACCGGTGCGTTTCTCAACGATCTCAAGGACGCGTTCCATCGTATCGTACGCCTTACTCGCCTTGCCCGTGTTGTGGCCTGAGCTGAACGTGTGGCTCTTACCTTTATGGCCGGCGACCATGATCTTGTTGATGAAGCGTTCGACGATGAATGCGTTCGACTTGTGGAACTTCTGACCCGAATAGCGCGCTCCGGTCTTGGGGACGACGCGTGGTTCGAGGTTGATGTACGGTTTGATGCCTGGATCGGCGATCTGGACGGCTTCGACGTTCCATCGGTTGAACGCTTTGAGTGACATGGCGTTCGAGGCGCTCCAACGTGTTTTTAAAGATTGCTCTCTCCACGGTGTGTATGAGACCGATCCCTCCGACGCTCAAAGACACGCCTCGCTATGCCTTCGTGCCTGACGCTGACCGTTCGGTCTACGCGCGGATCACCGAGCGCTACGCTGAACTCTTCGGATCCGTAGGTGTGGGCGCTGCACGCCTCGTGCTCGTCGAAGAACGTTCGGGACTCGTCATCCGGGTGGAGAAGAGCGAACTCGCACGCCTCCGTGTTGTGGTCTCAACGCTCGAAGGAGCCTATGGTATCGCGCGCGTATCGGGAACGCTCGAGAAGCTGCGCTCAGCGCTCACAGACGCGTGAACGCACCTTACGAACGAATTTCGGGACGTACGGCTCGAAGAAGCGATGAACGAAGATCGAGAACGATCCCCGCACAAACTATTTAAACGAACCCTTGACCCGCGGTGCTAACGAGAGAGAAGGCGAGCGTTGAAATCGTGCTTCTCGGTGGGATACCAATGAGCCAACCGATGCAACATCAGATGATGGGGTACGACCGGGCGATCACGATGTTCAGCCCGGACGGACGACTCCTCCAAGTGGAATACGCGAAGAAGACCGTAAAGCAGGGTTCGACGGTGATCGGCATCGTCTACGATGGCGGTGTGCTGCTTATCACCGACAAACGAGTCCTTGACCCGCTTATGGTGTCGACCTCGGTCGAGAAGATCTTTAAGATCGACGATCACATCGCTGGAGCAGCCTCGGGCATCGTATCCGACGGTCGCATCCTCATGGACCGAGCGATGGTACGCGCACAACAGAACCGCGTGACCTACGATGCTCCGATCGACGTCGTATCCGTCGTGCGTGACATCGCCGACCTGCAGCAGATGACGACGCAGTCCGGAGGCTACCGTCCGTTCGGTGTCTCGCTGCTCATAGCCGGCGTCGATGATACGCCGCGCCTTTTCGAGACGGATCCTACGGGCATCTACTTCGAATACAAGGCGACGGTCATCGGCGAGGGCGAGACGAAGGTCAAGCCGCTGCTCCACGAACGCTACAAGGAAGGGATTTCGCGTGACGATGCGATCGCGCTCGCCATCCAAGGACTCAAAGAGGTTCTCGATAAGGACTTCTCGATCGACCGCGTCGATGCTGCGACGATCCCGTCGGATTCGAAGCGCTTCGAACAGGTCGAGAGAGCATTGCTCGAACGCCTTGCGAAGTGATGCGTATGGGTGAGAGACTCGCGATCACGCTCGCACGCCTCAAGCGTGATGGAACCACCTTTGAGGTCATCGTCGACCCTCAGAAGGCCTTTGAATACCTCGAAACCGGCACGGTTGATGTCGAGGACATCCTCACCGCTCCTGACGTCTATACGGATGCGCAGAGCGGTGAGCATGCGAAGGAATCGGATCTTGTGCGCGTCTTTCAGACGGCTGATGCTCAAGAGGTCGCACGTAGGATCATCGAGGACGGAGAGGTACAGCTCTCAGCAGAACAACGTGCGCTCATCAAAGAACGCATGGAACGCAAGGTGATCGATGCGATCACACGCCGCGGCGTCGACCCGCGCACCGATAACCCGCATCCGACGGCTCGGATCGAAGCGGCTCTCGAAGAGGTGAAGTTCCGCATCCGAGAATCCGTACCGGTGGAGAAGAACGTGGCTGATGCGATCGATGCGATCCGCAGCGTGCTTCCGATCAAGGTATCGGTCAAAACGTTCACCATCACGATGGCTCCTCAGCATTCGGGCAAGGTGCTCGGTATCGCAGGACGCCTCGGAGACATCAAGAACCAAGAGTGGGGAGCACAAGGCTCGCTCACCCTCACGCTCGAGATCCCTGCGGGGATGCGCGACGAGCTCTATACGAAGCTCAACGACGCGACGAGCGGAGACATCGACATTCACGAAACGAAGTGAGACATATGGGATTACTCAAAGAAGAGAAGACGATCGTAACGCCCGGAGAGGTGGTCGCTGAAGGGATGGACTTCCTGCCTGGTGACGGTACGATGCGTCGAGGAGAAGACATCATCGCAACTATGCTCGGCCTGCTCACGCTTAAGGGAAGGCTGCTCAAGATCACGCCGGTGGCCGGAGGATACCTTCCGGCGAAGAACGATATGATCATCGGCAAGGTCGTCGACATCATCATGTCGGGATGGCGGGTGGAGATCAACTCGGCGTATTCGGCCTTGCTCCCGCTCAGGGATGCGAGCAACAACTTCATCCCGCGCGGAGCAGACCTCACCCAGTTCTATACGTTCGACGATTACATCGCCTGCCGCATCAGTAACGTGACGAGCCAGAACCTCGTCGACCTTACGATGCGAGGACCCGGGTTGAGAAAGCTCACCGGAGGCCGGATCATCGAAGTCTCTCCGGTCAAGGTTCCGCGGATCATCGGAAAGAACGGTTCGATGGTCTCGATGCTCAAACGAGCCTCGGGATGCCAGATCGTCGTCGGTCAGAACGGACTCGTATGGGTCGACGGCGAGCCTGAGAAGGAGATCGTGGTGATCGAAGCCGTCCGTATGATCGAGAGCAATGCACACCGGAGCGGTCTGACCGAACAGGTCGAGACGTTCCTGACCGAGCGGCTCGGTCCGATACCTAAAGAGGAAGGTGAGAAGCGATGAGTTATTCGAAGAGATATGATGGTCGGGCAGTGAGCGAGATGCGTCCGATCGAAGCGAAGGCAGGTGTGATCCCGCGAGCCGACGGTTCGGGATACTTCCGCATCGGAGGAACCGAGGCGTACGCTGCGGTGTACGGTCCGCGCAACCTCTTCCCCAAGTTCATGCAGGACCCGAAGAAGGGGATCTTGCGGTGCAAGTACAACATGATGCCGTTCTCAGGTTCGGGCGACCGCGTCCGTCCAGGTACGTCGAGGAGGAGTAAGGAGATCAGCTGGGTGACGCAGCAGGCGCTGCTTCCGGCGCTCAATCTCGAAGACTTCCCCAACGCCGTCGTGGATGTGTTCATCGAACTCCCGCAGACGGATGCGGGTACGCGTGCAGCAGGTATTTGTGCGGCTGCGATCGCGCTCGCAGATGCGGGTATCACGATGAAGGGCCTTCCGGCTGCGATCGCGGTCGGTCGTGTCGGAGATAAGCTCGTCGTCGACCTTACCAAAGAAGAAGAGGATTATGACGGTGAGGGAGGCGTCGCTGACATGCCGATCGCCATGCTCCCCAACCTCAACCAGGTGACGCTCCTGCAGATGGACGGACACCTCGATCCCACACTCGTGGTCGAAGGGGTCAACCTCGCTCGTGAAGCCCTCTTCACGATCAACGAGATACAGCGCGAAGCGCTCAGAAACAAGTATGGAGGTGGTGAGTGATGACATACGACAAGCAGCTCACCGATTCGCTCAAACGGTACTATTCGAAGGGATTGCATTTCGACGGTCGCGCGCTCAAAGATGTACGTTCGGTCGTCATCGAACGAGGAGTTTCGAAGAACGCCGAAGGGTCAGCACGCGTCACTCTTGGCGGAACCATCGTCTATGCTGGTGTGAAGATGCAGACCGAGAAGCCGTATCCGGACACTCCGGATAGGGGGAACCTGATGGTGAACGCCGAGCTCACGCCCATGGCCTCTCCGGACTTCGAATCGGGTCCTCCGAGCGATTGGGCGATCGAGATCAGCAGGCTCGTCGACCGTACGATCCGTGAAGGAGAAGCCCTCGATCTCAAGTCGCTGTGCATCACGCCTGCAGAACAGGTCTGGAGCGTGATCATCGACATCGTTCCGATCAACGATGATGGGAACCTGCTCGATGCGGCTTCGCTCGCTGCGATCGCAGCGCTCATGGACGCGCGCATGCCCGGACTCAAGGACGGTGTGGTCGACTACAAGACGCACACGGATCCGCTCGAGCTCTCGTCGAGTCCGATTCTCGTAACGGCGTATAAGATCGGCGATCACATTGTGACCGATCCAGGGTATGAGGAGGAGCGCGGCGTGCAGGCGCGTCTTTCGATCGGATTCCAAGACGACGGTTTGCTCTGCGCCCTGCAGAAGGGAGGCGATGGAGGCCTCACTCCCGAGGAGATCGCAGACTCTCTTGAGAAGGCTCGGGCCGTAGCAGACGTGTATCGCAAGGCGCTCAAGGTGAAGTGAGATGGAAGACACGACGTATACGCGCTACGAACGCGCGCGTATCATCGGAGCCCGTGCCTTGCAGATCGCGATGGGAGCACCGTACCTCGTCAAGCTCACTGAAGATGACCTTGAGAGGATCAGGTATTCTCCGCTGCTCATCGCACAGCTCGAGTTCGAGAAGGGCGTGATCCCGCTCAAGATCGTACGTGAGGTTCCTCGTACGAAGGGCGTCGCGGCTGAGTAAACCCTTTCTTCTTGTGTCTTCCTCTCGTTCCGATGCGCTCGATGCGCTCGTCGAACGGGCTTGGATCTTCGAGGAGTTCGCGGTAGGCGCTGATGAGTTCTTCTGCGAATCCTGCGTATGCGCTGAACGTCTCATGTGTCATGAACAGATCGTATGCACGATCTTCGATGCGATCCGAGAACGATGAGAGCCCGTAGTCGATGAGGTAGACCTGTTCCAAGACAAGAATGTTCTTGGGCGAGACGTCTGCGTGGGTGACGCCTCGTTCGTGGACGTCGTGTATGAGTTGTGCGAGTGCTCGTGCGATCGGCTGCCCCGCATACGGTTCGGCCTCGATGCGCTCTATGAGAAGGTCTGATCCTTCGACGCTGACGAGTCGTGGTACTCCTCTGATGCCTTCGAGGCGTTGGAGTATCGCAGCTTCGGTCCGCGTGCGTTGCGTGATGAGTTTCTCATCGATGCGCTCGTCTCGGTATCCTTTGCGTACGCGACGTTTGCGTACGAGTCCGTCTTCGAATGTGACGATCGCTTCTGCTCCTCTGATCATACGCCGAGAGTGGGATTTGAACCCACAATCCCTTATGGGACAAGCTTTCCAGGCTTGCGCAATACCAGGTTATGCGATCTCGGCTCTTCGCTTCGGTCAGTGAATCTGCTTATAAACTCTCGGACCGAAGACTAATTAAGGCGTTTATGCTACACCTCAATAATGACGACAAAACATCTGTCTGATCCTACGAGCCACAGGTTTGCGAGCGCCCTATCGTTCTCAGCATTTCCGGATCGTGAATCGTGGGCGTCGGCAGCTCGAGACGGTGTTGCCTTCTATCTCGATAGTGTTGGAAGATCTGATGTCTTCGAAAGTCTCCTCGACGACGTGTTGCGCTTCGGTCCACATGCTTCGCTCATTCAGTTCCTCTCGAGGAGAACCGATGATGGAGGATCGGATGAGGAACTGCTCGTCCGGCTGCGCACAGATCTATATTCTGATCTGAAGACAAACAGGCCGAAGACATACAGGATTCCTATCGATTCCTACGGTAGATAGCCGAACGTATGCTATTGCGGTCTGCGTACCCATGGGATCGCCTACGGATTGGATTAGCGAGCGGAGTGTCCCGCAGCCTGCTTGAGAGCACTGTCTGTGTCGTATACCGTTCGTTGCCGAGCGAGTATGGTTGAACGCTAATCTATGTAGCCGAATTCTCTCAGTTTGCGTACCGGATCCCAATCTGATTTCGGTCGGTCCCCGCAATTGAAGGCTCCGAAGTCTACGATGCGAACGCAGAGCGTTTCGCGTTCAGGTATCCGCACGATATGTTGATTGTTCCGGTCGTTCTCTGCATGGTATAAGCCGGTCTCTGAATTGCGAGGTATGCTGTGAGGGTCGATTTCAGCCCAATGCGTTGGGGTGGCTGAAAGGGCGCCTTGGTGGGCGAGGTAGAGCTCGTAAGCTGATAGATCATCGGGCCCGATGCGGGAGAGGACGATCTGTGGTTTACGTCTATCTGCGGTTCTTGCGTTCTCAACGAGCGTACTGTGAATCGTGGCAGCATCGTATGCGGTTTCGTCCGTTGTGTAGTAGAAGAGTCGCGTGACGTTCATCGCCTCGGAGCCGGTGGATCTCTTTACTAATCCTTGTATATAGAGAATAGGTTTGGGGTTATTCGTCGAACTCGTCGCTGAGCACGAGGAAGCAGGCGTATGCTTTTGCTGCCTGGGTTCCGTCCGGAAAGACCCCGTTGAAGAGGTCGGCGATCGTTTCAGCGTCGATATTGACGTGCTGGACCTGTTTCCACACTTCGGTCCATGCGTCTTCGCTGATGGTGAACGTCTCCCACGGCTTGTCGTCTTCGAGGTCTTCGTCGAGTTCGTATTCGTCTGTGTCGTGTTCCATCTTCTCCTCCGCGAATCGGTTTATGCCGGCGACGGGATCTGAACCCGCGACCTCCAGATTTCCGAGATGGTCATCGCCTTTCGGCTCTTCACTCATTCTTATGAGTCTGGCGCTCTAACCGAACTGAGCTACGCCGGCGCACGCTGCGAGGCGCCAGGAGTGGTTTTAAGCGTATCGCATCCTCAAGGTTCATAAAGTCCAGTTGTAACCACTCTGTGATGATGCGCTTCGGTATCCTCTTCGTGCTCTTCGCCGTGTTCGTCAGTGCAGTCTCGGCGCTCGAGTCCGGAATCGAGATCTCGGGGGAGTTGGATGGTTCGAGCGCTCTGCATCCGTTTGAAGTGGTGGAGGGGCGAGACTACGAACTGTTCGTTTCGAGCGATTCGGTGGATGTCGAACTCTCGGTGCTGCGCGGCTCGAACGTGTTCATCAGGTCTGATCGTGATCGACGCTCGTTCACGACGGATGCGTATGCGAGGTGGAGTGCGGGTCGTTCCGAGACGCTCACGGCTCGCGTCGAGGGTGATACGTCTGGACCGTACACCATCAAGCTTGTCGAGCGCGGCGTGCTCTCTTCGAACTTCTCGTTGAATCGCTCCGAGGGTCCGCTCGGTTCTACGTTCGAGGCGTACGTTAACGTCTCGTGCGACGGAGGCCCGTGCGGTGAGGTGATCGTAACGCTCGATCCGTACATCGACCCGCAGGTGCGCTCGCTCGATGATGATGATATGGTGATCGTCGTGAGCGATGAGGGTCGCGAGGTGACGCGTGTGCGTGAGGCGCTTGACCGTGTGAGTTCTCTTCGCTCTGTTCCTGAACAGGTACGGGATCGTATCGGACGTTCCGCACCTCGTGAACCTTCTGTGGCGGTGTTCGCGAATCTCGAAGTGTTCGCGATGCTCGACGAATCGGTAGCATCGATCGGTACGTCGGCCTATTGGTCTGAGTCGTTCGGTTCAGGGTCGGTGTGTGTGATCGATTCGGGCGTCGACTATACGCATCCTGCTTTGGGGGGGTGTGCGCGCACGAGCGATATCAATGATGCTTCGTGCGACGTGGTTATCGGAGGATACGATTTCGTCGATGACGATGCTGATCCGTTCGACGGATACGGACACGGTACGCACGTTGCGGGTATCGTCGCTTCTCGCGACGCTCAGTATCGCGGTGTCGCACCTTCTGTTTCGATCGTCGCGGTCCGCGTGCTCGATAACCGTGGGAGGGGTTCGATCGATCAAGTCATCGAAGGAATAGAATACTGTACTCAGATGCGCGATGTCTACGACATCAGAGCCATCGTCATGAGCCTGGGTACGAATCGCGTCTACCATGGTTCGTGCGATATCCTACCTGAAGCGCAGGCGGTCGCCAACGCACATGAGGCTGGCATCGCGGTGTTCGCTGCTGCAGGGAACTACTACAATCAACACCAACCGTATCTGGGAGTCTCATCTCCGGCCTGTGCTCCTCACGCGGTGGCGGTGGGTGCCCTTGATGGTGCGAATATCGCATCGCTTAGCGCGCGGGACACCGGGGTTCTTTTCGCTCCGGGGATATTCATCACGTCTTCTGACAAGGATGGCGCGTTCCTCGCCCGCAGCGGTACGTCGATGGCCGCTCCTCACGGTGCTGGTTCTGCGCTTCTTCTCTCAGGATTCTGGGAGGAACGCTATGCGCGTACGCTCGCTCCTGAAGCGCTCAGACTCATGCTCTCAGCGTCAGGTTCGGTCAGTGACTCGTCGCTTCGCTCGTATCCTTCGCTTCATCTCGATGATCCTGCATCGCGCAAGGGTGTGGTGCCGACGACTCCTGGTGCTCGTCCCTTCTGGACATCTTCTGATAATCCCCAGTCGTGCGCGCTCGATGATGGTGACTCGTGTTCGCTCAACTGGACGGTGATCGGCGAGGGTCCTTCGGGAGCGTACGTCTTCTTCGCCTATCTCGATACCGACTTCGGAGTTTCGAAGACCGAAGAGCAGTTGTTCAAGCTTGCGGATGCTCGCATAACGTACGATACCGATCGAACCCTGCTCCCAGCCGGTGAGTACGAGGCTCGGATCGAGATCTTCTCTTACGCTCCTGAGTTGATCACGGTTTCGATCGAAGCGCAAGCGGAGTCTGATTCGCTCGTGATCGAAGTTCCGCGCTCGGATGGGTATTATGTGTTCAACCGTACCGTGAACGGTCCGAGCGATGGGGGATCCATCGAAACCGTCTCTGCGTCTTTCGGTGACCGCACTATCGAAGTGTGGAACGAGTACTCGTTCGATACGATTCCCCCTCAAGGAACGCTTGCTGACGTGATTCCCGCTGCCGGCTCGTTCGAGATCGTGTTCGACGAGCCCATGGATACAGCTCTAGCTACGGTTTCGTTTCCTGATGCTGCGCTTGTCGATGCGACGACGTCCTGGCTCGATGATCGCACGCTCATGGTCATGTATAGTGCTGCGAACGCAAGTTTCGATGACGTGGTACTCCTCGATCATGATGCGGCTGACCGTGCTGGCAATCCTGCCCTGATTCCCTCGGTTCGTTTGGATGCGGTTGTTCCTACAATCGTCTCGTTCGATTCGAATGCGTCGGTGCTCGGTGTGAACGGCTCGGTAGGCTTCGTATTCGAGGCTTCTGAGGAACTCGCATCGGTGAACGTGTTTTCAGACGCGCTCGACTGCACGATTTCACTGAGTGGTCTCGCTGGTGAGGTGGTGTGCGTGGCGCTCCAGGATGCGGTGTCTGAGAATGCTGTGCTCTCGCTCGTGCTTGAGGATGTTGCTGGGAACACGAATCAAGAGGATATCGGAACCGGAGTATCTGTTGACGCCTCGGTGCCTGTCGGTTCTCTTCCTTCTCTTCTTTCTGCGTTTGGTTCGTTCGCTATCGTCTTCGATAAGGATATGGATACTGCGTTGTCTTCGGTTGTGTTCCCTGATGCTGCTCTGGTGTCTTCTAACGTTTCGTGGCTCGATGATCGTACGCTCTTTGTCGAGTATGCGTCTTCGAATGCGAGTTTCGACGAGTCACTCGTCCTCCTCCACGACCTCTCTGATCGTGCGGGGAATCGGGCTGTGCTCCCATCGGTTCGTTTGGATGCGGTTGTTCCTTGGATCGTCTCGTTCGATTCGAATGCGTCGGTGCTCGGTGTGAACGGCTCGGTTGCGTTCTCGTTCGTGTCTTCTGAGGAACTCGCATCGGTGGACGCTTCTTCTGACGAACTCATATGTGATTCGTCTGTTGAGGGCTTGGATGGAGAGATTATGTGTTCAGCTGTGTCTGGTGCAGATACGCAAGACGCGCTGCTCACCATAGTACTCGAAGATATTGCGGGAAACAGTGCTACTGTTGCTATCGATACGGGCGTATCGGTCGATACCACGCCTCCCGTCGGTTCTCTTCCTTCTCTTCTTTCTGCGTTTGGTTCATTCGATATCGTCTTCGATAAGGATATGGATACGCATCGCAACTTCTTGGTGTTTCCCGATGAGGCTCTCGTCGTTGCAACATCGTCCTGGCTCGATGATCGTACGCTCTTTGTCGAGTATGCGTCTTCGAATGCGAGTTTCGACGAGTCACTCGTCCTCCTCCACGACCTCTCTGATCGTGCGGGGAATCGGGCTGTGCTCCCATCGGTTCGTTTGGATGCGGTTGTTCCTTGGATCGTCTCGTTCGATTCGAATGCGTCGGTGCTCGGTGTGAACGGCTCGGTTACCTTCGTATTCGAGGCTTCTGAGGAACTCGCATCAGCGAACGTGTCTTCAGAAGCGCTCGATTGTGAAGTCTCAGGTACCGGTTCTGTGTGGGAGGTTCTCTGCACGGCAGTTTCTGGATTCGAATCCGAAGATGTTCTGCTCGTATTCGAGCTTGAGGACCATGCGGGTAATCGCGTGGGTATCGATCAACCGACCGGTGTGCTCGTCGATACGAAGCCTCCTCGCATGGTTCCCATAACGCTCGGCAGCGATGATCCTTCGCAGGTTACGATTTTGTTCGAGGATCTCACACCGATCACGATTCCCGGTCTCGGGTTCAACAGTTCTCTGAACACGTCGGTAATCCTCGCTCATGCTGATGAGGGGTCGTATGCGGTGTTCGATCTGCTCGGGAATGAAGTGGTTCTCACCGTCTCTGTAGAGGTGGTTGAAGCAGCTTCTGAACCTGATTCTCCTGCGCGGTCACGAGGAGGCTCCGGTAGGTCTGGTGGTTCGTTCCGTCCTGTGCCGGCTGAGGTCGAAGAGCCCGAGGCCCTGCCTGAAGAAGAGGTCCGATCACAACTCGAATCTGGTCGTGATGATCCTGTTGAGTCGGCTCCTGAAGAGGTGCTGGTGGGGGATCGTTCGATCTACATCGAGCCGACGGACCCCGTTCCTGTGGACGATTCGCTCGAGGAAGTATCGATGAGTCCTCGCATGGAGCTCCCGGTGATGCTCGCCCTCTTCGTTGGTGCGATGCTCGCTGTGGCGATGGTCTTCAGATCGCGTTCCTGATGGCTGCTCCGACGCGTTCCATCTCTTCGGAGTCTTCGTACGCCCCGCTCTTCCAGTGAGTGAATCCGTCTCCTTCGAAGCGTGGAATGATGTGGACGTGGAGGTGTTCGATCTCCTGTCCTGCTGCGGATCCGTTGCTCGTCATGACGTTGAACCCCTGGGCGTTCGTTCCTCTGACGACTGCGCGTGCGACGTGTTGTACGGTGGTAAAGAGCGGTCCGAGGAGTTCGGGGTCAAGCGTTTCGAAGTCGGGTACTTCGTCTTTGGTGATGACGAGCGCATGTCCGTGGTTCACGGGGTTGATGTCGAGTATGGCGATGAACCGCTCGTCTTCGTAGAGTATCTGGGCTGGGAGTTCGCCGTTGATGATCTTGGTGAAGACGGATGCCATGGGTCTGCTCAGGAACGATGTTTTTAAACGGTTGCGGTTGAACCACGGAGAACACCACAATCCTTATATATTCACTATGCAGTAGTAACATTATGTCTGTTCGTAAGTCGTATGGATCATGGCGTCAGAAAGGGATCGCCGGAGTAATCTCAGGACTCCTCGCCCTGCCGTTCATCGACGGATACGTACAAGAGCACATCCCGCAAGGAATGCTCGGACACCTCCGACAACCTCCAAGTGTCGAGCAGCGCGAAGATCCGTTTCCCACTCCACATATCAGCCAAGCCGAACGTACGGCGGGTGAAACGCTCGAATCTATCATCAGTAGTTCGCATGCGTCCTCCTCCGAGCTTTCGCCTGAACTCTCGTTCAAGGCCGTAACTTCGCTCGCACACCTCACCCGAGACGACATCGAAGCCTACGAGCGGGCCGGAGCCGTCATGGGCGTCCCTCCTGCGATGCTTGCGACGATCAGCATCCTCGAGTCCGAAGGGGGTCGGATCCTCACGCCGTTCGGTTATGCGACTGATGACCCGAACGCTCCTCGGGGTCATCATCATGTTAAACCAGGTAGTCTTCACAGTGTTCTCGAACAAGCAGGTGAAGCGCGTTCGTACTTCGAGAGGCAGTTCGGCGAACGCTGGCCTGATATCGCACAGAACCGTTGGAGGACGATACGAGACTACGATACTCTTCTAACGAAGGAAGAACGTGAGCGGTTCGAAGGAGCGTTCGTAGGATCCCCGGGAGCACGCCGGATGCTCTCCCTCGCCTCGATAATCCCGGATGATTTTGAAAGCCTCGATCTCGAAGATGCGTACGAGAGCGCGCTCGCAGCAGGCACGATGATCACGTATATGGCTGCATATCTCTCCTCCCATGGATTCGACGTGGATGCAGCATCGCTCCTGCTCGCCTATACAGCCGGACAGGACCACGCTCGAAACGTCTTTGCCGAGGACTTTTCCGAACCGTTCATCGAGAAGGTACGCAGTTCGGTCGGTCCGCACAGCGCGTGGTACGTGAAAGAAGGTTCGTCCCTGATCGAACACCTGTCGAGCTATTCATCGCTTCAAGACGCCAGGGACCATGCACTCAGGATCGTCGACCTCGCACAGCGAGCTCCCGAAGCGAACGACGAGACTCTAGGACTCCTCTATGTGATGATCCATAAGAACCCCGAACTCTACGATTGGATCGCGCAACAACTCGAACCCACGGAGAACGGTCGCAGGGACATCAATCGCGTTGCGGCTCAACAAGCGAGCTCCTTCTTCGCACCACGCTGAGCGCAACAACGTTTAAGAAGAGTTCGAGGTTCCGCCGTCTCTGTGGGCTGGTAGTTCAGCTCGGTAGAACGCGCCGCTGGCAGCGGTGAGGCCCGGGGTTCAAATCCCCGCCAGTCCACGTCCTGATGCGCTATGTTCGTCGAATACCGGTATGTGATCCTCAACAACCCGAGCGCACGCAGAGTGCTCGCGTCGCTCTGTTGCGATGCGCATGTGATCGAGCTCGGTCCGGGTAAGTGGGGTGGCTTAGCCCGTGAAGCGCTCGCAAGCCCTGCACAATCGTACCTCGGCGTCGATACGGAGCCTGTGCTCGTGGCTCCACGGAGCGCACGGTACGTCCGTGCCGATGCTCACACCGTATTCACATCTGCTCGCGCTTGGGATGCGAGCATCAGTACGGGGTTCTTCGACCCGCGCATCAACGAAGACCTCGATGCCATCGTCTTCGCGCTTGCCGAGCGTGCTCCTCAGGGGTTGCACTGGATCGCTCCTGAGGCGGTCGGTTGTTTCGAGGATCATCGATTCGTCCTCACACCCATCGCTCCTGATCTGTATCGAACACAACGCATAAGAACCGCATCCTAACCCGATGCCTATGAAGTTCGAGCCGACGATCGTAAGCGATGATGCGCAGCTCTCGCGCGAGGTCGTAGAAGCGCTCGAGTCGATCGATGATCCCGAACTTCACGTTGACATCTACACGCTCGAGCTCATCAGAGCGATCACGATCGATACGGGTTCCGTACACATCCTGATGACACTCACCACACCCTTCTGCCCGTACGGTCCTGAACTCATCGACGAGGTCAAAGCCAAGGTCGGAGCAGCGCCTGGTGTTGGTGATGTCGAGCTCGAACTCACGTTCGAGAAACGATGGGAGCCTTCGTCCGATCTCAAAGCGCTCCTGGGGATACCTCTATGATACCAGAACAGGTTGAAGAAGCCATCCGTCGCGAGATCATCTATACCGCGCTCAAGAACGGCGTGATCAACGAGAAGCCGGTCTTCGGAGCGATCATGAAAGAGCACGCGTCCGAACTCAAACCGGTCATGGGCGAGGTGCGCGAGCGTATCGCTGCGATCGCCGAAGGCTACCGTACATTCGATGCTCCAGCGATCCGTGCTGAAGCTGAGCGTCTCGGCGTCGAGTACGTCGAGAAGGATACGACCAAGGAGATGGTCGCGCTCGAAGTGGATGGTCCCTTCTGCGTGCGTATCGCTCCTGAACCGAGCAAGCCGCTTCACGTCGGACACGCGTTGCACTCGTACATCAATACGATCTATGCCGAACGCTACGAGGGGTCGGTGGTCTGGCGCTTCGAAGACACGAATCCGCAACTGGCCCGCGAGGAGTTCGTAACCGCTATCCTTGAAGACATCGAATACCTCGGCATTGCGCCGGATGTCACGTCCTTCGCATCCGAGCACATGGATGAGTTCTATGCGGCGATCACACGGCTCGTCGAGCAGGGTGATGCGTATGCGTGTTTCTGCGATCGCGATTCGATGTCTCAGATGCGGCGGGACGGTGTCCGCTGCGGGTGCCGCGATAAGTCTTCTTCTGATCACCTGCTCGAGTTCGAGAACATGCGCTCGGGTGTGTATGATCCTGGTGAGGTCGTCATCCGGCTCGCCGGTGATATGGAGCATAAGAACGCTGCGATGCGCGATCCTGTCTTGGCGCGTATCAGTACGGCGTCGCACTACCGTTGTGGCGATTCGTACCGCGTGTGGCCCCTCTACGACTTGGTGAACGTCGTCATGGATGGTCGTGAGGGCATCACGCACATCATCCGTGATAATGCGTTCGGAGAGATGCGCGCAGAGCTCCAGGGTGTTCTTCGAGAGAGGCTCGGACTGCCCAAGGCTCGTGTCTACCAGTACGGTCGCTTCCGTATCGAGGGCAAGGAGACGTCGGGACGTGCGATCCGCGAAGGCGTTGCATCAGGCGTATTCAGCGGGTGGGATGACCCGCGATTAGCGACGCTCAAGGCGATGAGGCGCCGCGGGTTCGTAGCCGCGACCTTCCGTGACATCGCTCGCGAGGTTGGGCTCTCGCCGACGCAGACGCGTGTCGATGAGAAGATGCTCGCAAAATACAACCGTCGTCATGTCGATCGCGCTGCGAAGCGCTATTCGTTCGTCTACGATCCTCTCAAGATCACGGTCGAAGGCTACGAGCCGCGTATCGTACGCCTCAAATCCCACCCCGAACTCGAAGAGAGCGACCGCGTACTCGAAGCGTCAGGCTCGTTCCTCATCCGATCAGATGATGCGAAGCTCGGTTTCTTCCGCCTCATAGAAGCAGGGAACATCGAGGCATCGGGCTCATCATATTGCCTCGTCTCTGATTCGATCGCTGAATTCAGAGCCAAAGGCGGTACTGCGATCATCAATTGGCTTTCTGCTCACGATCACCGCTCGTGCGAAATCGTGATGCCTGACGGCTCTACAACGCACGGTTGCATCGAGTCCTCGATCTCTTCGGAGCCGGTCGGTTCGATCGTCCAACTCGAACGCTTCGGATTCTGTCGTGTCGATGCGCACGAGGCTGATCGTACGGTTCTCTGGTATGCGCATCCGTGAATCAAGGAGAACGCTTAAAAACGAGTCCTCCCGCGCCTCTCTTGGGTGAACCACTATGACGAATCTGATCGTGAAAGCAAAGGTAAAGGATTTCGTAGTACAAGCTGCAGGCGAGAACATGAGCGTCGCATCCGACTTCGCAGACTCGCTCAACGACGAAGTGCAAGAGCTCGTCAAGCGTGCGATCGCGCGTGCGCGTGCGAACGGCCGTAAGACGATCATGGCCAAGGATGTATAGATCGCTGAGTATCGAAGAAGCACGTGAAACGATAGCACGTGTACACGTTGCGTTCGGCATCGACTGTGATGTCGAGACGTTCGAAACCGTTTTTTTCCTCGTTGACCATCTGCGCTCACAAGGGTACGTGTCCACCAAGCCACAGGGACAGATCGGCAAGATAGTGTACGATACGGCGTTCGAATGGTATTCGTTCTTCCACGGACTGCTCGTCCCCAATCCTCAGAGTATGCTCATGGTTCGAGAGTCAGATGCGCTCAGCGACGAACTCAAGGCTCGTATCACCGCGCACATGGACGTGCTCGCACGCTACCATCGGATGGGTCAGTATGCGAACATGACCCATGACGATGAGCTCCTCGCGCGAGCGGTGCGCGAAATCGTAGCACTGCGTTTGGGTACGCTCAGTGAGCTCTTCGGTGACATCCAGAACACCATAGACCGTGCATGGGCCTCTCCACGCATGGAGGAACGCGACCTGCGATCCTACGGATAACGAGAACACACCCACCAACACGCTTATAAACGGGTCTCATCCCCTCCTCGGTCTGCAATGAGAGCACCGCTCGAGCAGCGTTGTTCTTTGTGGAGGTTCATACATGGTAGAAAGCGATCAGGTCCTCGAACTCGTCGAGGCAGTGAAGAAATCAGGTAAGATCAAGAAGGGTACGAACGAGGCGACCAAGGCGCTCGAACGTGCGACGGCCAAGGCCGTCATCTATGCATCCGACGCATCACCTAAGGAGATCGTGCTCCACATCCCGATGCTCGCCAAGGAGAAGGGGATCCCTTGTTTCGAGGTCCCGCTCAAGGCTGACTTAGGCGTAGCGGCTGGTCTTGAGGTTTCGACGGCTGCGATCGCGGTCATCGAACTCGGAGATGGCGAGAGCATCCTCAAGGAGCTCACGAGCGAGTAGTATGGCACGAGAACAGAAGAAGACCGAAGAGCGCAGCGGCGTGTCCTTCTCCGAAGCCGTGCCTGCGCGCGTCGAAGAAGTCATCGGACGTACCGGTACGCGTGGCGAAGCGACGCAGGTCCGCTGCAAGGTTCTTGGAGGACGCGATCAGAACAAGATCCTCAGGCGCAACGTGAAGGGTCCGGTTCGTGTCGGCGACATCCTCATGCTCCGAGAAACCGAGATCGAGGCCCGTCAGATGGGTCGGGGGCGGAAATGATGGTGCGCTGTTCGTTCTCAGGAGATCCGATTCCGCGCGGCACGGGCATCATGTACGTGACGAAGACGGGAAAGGTCTACTACTTCAAGAACCGCAAGGCCGAGAAGAACATGATGGTTCTCAAGCGCGTGCCGCGTCGTACGCGGTGGACCAAGGAGTTCTTCGAGGTCAAGGCCAAAGAGCACAAGTAGTGCTCTGAGAAAATCGTTTTCTTATCCTGCCGGTGTTCGTTCACGTCTTCTCTCGATGAGTGTAAGCGCTTCGTCGATGAGATGGTTCGGTGTGCCTTGTGCGATGAGGTAATCTGAGATCGCCTCGAGCGGGAGTCCGTGGCGTACGCTCGTAACCGTGTGGCGCTCTCCGTTTCTGAGCAGGTACGCTTCTTGTTTCATCGTGAGGATCACCGCCCGCTCGTCGAGGTAGCATCGGGCGTCTACGAACAGGTCATCTTCGAGCATGGGGATTCCGAGGACGAGGCGTTCTTCTTCGATCGTGACCGATTCGAGCCTTCCAGGCCGAGAGGTGAGCAGTGAGCCGAGCGTCGGGTAGCGTTCGAGTATATCGTCGCTGATGAGATCGCGTGGTCCGTATGAGATGACCGGTACGCGTTCGTGCCCAACGCTCTGAGCGAGCGTCAGATCGTGCGTGTAGAACTTGCCGTGTGCATCCGCGTAGAACCTCTCGTCGAGCGCTCGTGCGTTTTCGATCGTGAGGAGTGCGTTACGCAGTGCTATCTCTGCCTTGATGCGTTCTTCTTCCGCACATCTGAGGTACTCGTCGATCGGGGCGAGTCCGGTGTTGAGCGGTTTCTTCCAGTTCCGTCCTGGTGAAGATGCCATAGCGTTGTATAAGAGTTGTATTCGTATTGGTTATTCGTTGTGTTCGTCTGTCATTAGCGTTGTACTATCCAAATGTTTAAACCCGTCCCGCTTCCTCTGAAGGATCATGTTCTCCAACGATGATCGTCGCAGGATCGAATCCTTCGTATCCCAAGAGCCGCGTTCGATGCAAGAACTCGCGCAGTTTCTAGGACGCAACTGGAGGACGGCGGCTCGTTACGTCGAGCAGATCAAGGCTGAGTACGGTACGCTCGAGGTCAAAACGTTCCGTAAAGGCACGCAAGGAGCGCTCAAGATCGTGTACTGGGCGGGTATCGAACGCGCGTCAGCTACGGCCTCACAACAGATGCTCGAGGCGCGTATCCGTTCGGGTCGGACGAAGAACGATTTCTCTCCGTTCGACATCTACCAGTTCGCGGATGCGCAGGTCATCTTCCACCGCAATGAATCGGCTGATCTCGCAGAGTTTTCAGCTGAGCTTGCGAACGCCCGCGAACAGGTCCTCTTCTACTCGGGGAATCTGAGCCTGCTCAACAGCGGACTCTACGACGCGTTCGAGTCGATCCTCGAGCGGGGTGTGAACGTCAAGGTGCTCTGCCGTGTGGATGTCGAGAGTGAGGCGACGATCCGCGAGGCGCTCTCATTGAGCAGGCGTTTCGCCGATCGCCTTGAGATCCGTCACTGCGAGCATCCGCTGCGTGCTGCGATCATCGATGATAGGATCATGCGTCTCAAAGAACAGCGCATCGGTTCTGGTAAGACGAACGAGCTCGGAGGAGAGTACTTCTTGTTCTACCGCTTCGAGGATCGCGAGTGGATCGTCTGGTTGACCCGGCTCTTCTGGAACCTGTATGCGTCATCGGTCGGAGCGCCTGTGCGTCTCGAACGTCTCGAACGCATCCGTCGTTCGGTCGAACACTGATATCCCGACGAGCAACGCTTATAAACCCAACCTTATGCTCGAAAGACACGAGGTAATCATCATGATCGAAAGAACGTTCGTAATGCTCAAGCCGGATGCGGTCCAACGCCAGATCTCAGGTCAGATACTCACGCGTTTTGAGAACGCCGGTTTCAAGATCGTCGGTCTCAAGATGAAATGGGTCGACGCTGAACATTCCAAGAAGCACTACGCGGAGCACGCTGAGAAGCCCTTCTTCAAGGGTCTTGACACGTTCCTGCGTACCGGTCCGGTCGTCGCCTTCGTTCTTGAAGGCGTCAATGCGATCGAAGGCGTGCGCAAGATGGTCGGCTCGACCGAACCCAAAGGCGCTGCTCCAGGTACGATCCGTGGTGACTATGCGCACGTATCATACGGGTATGCGGATTCGAAAGGTATCGGTGTGAAGAACCTGATCCACGCGTCCGCGAACGAAGCGGATGCGAAGCGTGAGATCGCGCTCTGGTTCGAACCCGAAGATCTCCACTCGTACAAGAGCGTTCACGACGTCCACATCCTCGAATAGGTAAGCAGTATGGCAGAGAAACAGATAGACAAGATCAAGCGTCTCATGAAGGATCCTGAACGGATCCGTAACATCGGCACCTCAGCACACATCGACCACGGTAAGACGACGTTCTCCGACAACCTCATGTTCGGAGCCGGCATGGTCTCAGGTGAGCTCGCGGGTAAGCAGCGTGCGCTCGACTTCCATGAGGACGAGGCTGAGCGTGGTATCACGATCGATGCGGCGAACGTTTCGATGGTCCACGAGCTCAACGGCAAGGAGTATCTCATCAACCTGATCGATACGCCCGGACACGTCGATTTCGGCGGTGACGTGACGCGTGCGATGCGTGCGATCGACGGCACGATCGTGCTCACCTGTGCGGTCGAAGGTACGATGCCGCAGACCGAAACGGTGTTGCGCCAGGCGCTCAAGGAACGCGTGCGTCCGATTCTCTTCATCAACAAGGTGGATCGTCTCATCAAGGAGCTCAAGCTCACGCCTGAGCAGATGCAGCAGTCGTTCATGAAGCAGATCACGAACATCAACCGGCTCATCAGCCAGATCGCTGAAGACGAGTATAAGGAGAAGTGGAAGGTGAACGTCGCTGACGGTTCGGTCATGTTCGGCTCTGCGTTCCACAATTGGGCGCTTTCGGTTCCCTACATGCAGGCCAGGAGCATCACGTTCGCAGACATCATCGCAGCCTACCAGTCCGATGATGATTCGAAGGTCAAAGAGCTCGCCAAGAGCGCTCCGCTCCACGGGATCGTCCTTGACTCGGTCATCCGCCACCATCCTGCTCCAGCCGTTGCACAGGCGTATCGTATCCCCAAGATCTGGCGTGGTGAGGACGAATCACCTGAGGGTCGTGCGCTCGTCTCATGCGATCCCGAGGGTGCTGCTGCCTTCGTGTGTACGAAGATCGTCGTAGACAAGCACGCGGGCGAGATCGCCGCTGGTCGTATCTTCTCAGGTACGCTCACCCAAGGTCAGGAAGTCTACTTGATCGGTGGGAACCGTAAGGTACGCATCCAGCAGCTCTCTGTCTATAATGGACCCAAACGCGAGCTCATCGACGTTGCGTATCCGGGTAACATCATCGGTATCGTCGGTCTCAAGGATGTCTTTTCCGGTGAGACGGTTTCGAGCAAGCCTGATTTCACCGCGTTCGAGGGTATCAAGCACATCTTCGATCCGGTCGTGACCAAGGCGATCGAGGCTGCTCGTCCGTCTGATCTGCCCAAGCTCGTTGAAGTATTGCGGCAGGTGAACAAGGAGGATCCGACGATCGTCATCCAGATCAACGAGGAGACTGGAGAACATCTTATCAGTGGTATGGGAGAGCTCCATCTCGAGGTCATCGAGAACCGTATCAAGTCTGAGAAGAACGTCGAGGTCAAGACGTCTCCTCCGGTCGTTGTCTTCCGCGAGACGGTGCAAGCACGTTCGCCCGAGGCGTTCGAAGGTAAGAGTCCGAACAAGCACAACAAGTTCTACTTCACCGTCGAACCCCTTGACGATGCGATCGCCAAGGCGATCAAGGAAGGGAATGTCACTCAAGGCCGTATCAAGAAGAAGGATGATAAGAACATCGAAGAGCTCATCAAGGTCGGTATGGATCGTGACGAGGCCAAACGCGTCCGTGACGTCTTCAACGGCAATCTGATCGTGGACGGTACGAAAGGTATCGTCTACATGAACGAGGTGATCGAGCTCATCCTCGACTCGTTCGAGGACGTGATGAACAACGGTCCGCTCGCTCGTGAGCCGTGCATGAAGATCAAGGTGACGATCACCGATGTCAAGCTCCACGAAGATGCGATCCACCGCGGTCCCGCCCAGGTGTATCCGGCGGTCCGCGAGGGTATCCGCGGTGCGATGATGCAGGCTAAGCCGATCATCCTCGAGCCGGTGCTCATCAATGAGTTCGACGCGCCGATCGACTACGTCGGTGAGATCTCAAAGCTGATCAGCAACCGCCGTGGACAATTGCTCGACATGCACCAGGATGACTATCTCTCGCAGACGAAGGCGAAGATGCCGGTCGCCGAGTCCTTCGGACTCACCGGCGATCTGCGCTCGGCTACGGGCGGTCGCGGCTCGCAGTTCGTCATCGACCAGCTCTACGAGCAGCTGCCCTTCGAGCTCCAGGCGCAGGTCGTCAAGCAGATCCGCCAGCGCAAGGGCCTCGGTGAGAACGAGTAGGTTGGTTTCGAAAACGGTTCGTGTCTCTCTATACGTCAAATTTTTATACCGATATTACTTCCTAGTGACAACATGAAATGTTCGCATCCCTCGCTTGACAAGTACCGCGCAGCGGTGCATGACAGCCCTCAACTCAGCGTCAACGAATATCTACTCAAGTTCGGAGGGCTCGAATTCGCTCAGAAAGAGCTCGCCATGGTCAGGATGCTCGGAGCGCCGCACGAGTCGATCGCCGATCTGGCCTCGCGGCTCGGGACCGATGCCGACGCCGATATCCTGCGCACGTTCGCACACGACGGTGGCGTGATCAACCCGGCGTTCTACCCGGCACTCGCCCGTGCACGTTCGCAGACCGATGGCTCAGACAGCCTCGTTCGGATCGCCAGACGAGCTGCGACCGAGCGATTCGGCGATGATTTGACGTTCCGCTACGCCTACCTGAACGACGAAGCGTTCTCCGATTCCCAAGCTACAGAGGCTGCCATGCGTTCCACTGCTTCGCACATGAGATTCTATTTCACTCGGAGCCCTAAAGAGAAGCAATGGCTCGATCAAGAATGGAATCCGTCGTTCGAGCGAACAGCCCACCATGGCACCGCGTCCGTTCGCGTGTTCACGGATCCTGAAGCGTTCTTCGAGTGGTTCAACAACCTCGGGAACGGCCTGGATCGTACCGAACCCTGAGTGGCTCCGACGTGTTCCGAGGACCCCGAGAAGCAACACTTATAAACCCTCGAAGTGGCCCTGAGTCGTTATTCACACTAACAAACGTAGAGGTACAACATAATGGCAGAAAAACCCCACATGAATGTTGTCTTCATCGGTCACGTCGACCACGGTAAGTCGACCACCGTCGGAAGGCTGCTCTTCGACTCAGGTAACATCCCCGAACAGGCGATGCGCAAGCTCCAGGAGAAGGCCAAGGAGCTCGGCAAGGCGGGCTTCGAGTTCGCCTTCGTCATGGACAATCTCAAAGAGGAGCAGGAGCGCGGAGTCACCATCGATCTCGCTCACAAGAAGTTCGAGTCTGAACACCGTGATTTCACGATCATCGACGCTCCGGGCCACCGTGACTTCGTCAAGAACATGATCACTGGAGCCTCACAGGCTGATGCCGCTGTGCTCGTCGTAGCCGCTACGGATGGTGTGATGGCTCAGACCAAAGAGCACGTCTTCCTCGCCCGTACGCTCGGAGTCCAGAAGCTCATCGTCGCGGTCAACAAGATGGACATGCGCGACTACGCTGAAGACGCCTATACCAAGACGAAGGAGGACGTCTCCAAGCTGCTCAAGACTGTCGGTTACAAGCCCGATGAGGTCCCCTTCATCCCGCTTGCCTCGCTCAAGGGCGACAATTCGGTCAAGAAGGGAGATAACCTCGGATGGTACAATGGTCCGACGCTCCTCGAAGCCCTCGACAAGCTCGAAGAACCCGAGCGACCCGTCGACCTCCCGATGCGCCTGCCGATTCAGGATGTGTATAACATCACGGGTATCGGAGTCGTTCCGGTCGGCCGTGTCGAGACCGGCGTTCTCAAGGTCGGTATGAAGATCACCGCGATGCCCGGCCGTGAAGGTAAGGGTGTGAACGGTGAGGTCAAGTCGATCGAGATGCACCACGAGCAGGTCCAGCAGGCCCGCCCGGGTTCGAACATCGGGTTCAACGTGCGTGGTATCGGTAAGAAGGACATCGCCCGTGGTGACGTCTTCGGAACACCTGATAGCCCGCCTACCGTTGCTCAGGAGTTCACGGCTCAGATCGTCGTGCTCAACCACCCGACGGTCATGACGGTCGGCTACACGCCGGTATTCCACATCCACACGGCCCAGGTCGCCTGTACGATCACCGAGATCGTCAAGAAGATCAACCCGGCTACGGGCGAGGTCATGGCTGAGAATCCGGACTTCGTGCGCAACGGAGATGTGGCGATCGTCAAGGTACGCCCCGTGCAGGCCGTCGTGCTCGAGAAGCAGTCGGAGATCCCGCAGCTCTCGCGCTTCGCGATCCGCGATTCGGGTTCGACCGTGGCTGCAGGCATGTGCATCGATCTCGTGAAGAAGAACATCTAAGGGCTCTACCATGTCGAAAGCGAGGATCAAGATAGCGTCGACGGACATCGACAAGGTCAACGCGGTGTGCGGTGAGATCGCCGAGATCGCAGAGAAGACCGGTGTCGAGATGGCTGGTCCGATCCCGCTTCCGACCAAACGCCTCAAGATCACGACGCGAAAGTCGCCCTGTGGCGATGGCAAGGCGACGTGGGACCGCTTCGAGATGCGGATCCACAAGCGCCTCATCGACCTGGCCATGGACGAGCGCGCCCTGCGCCTCGTCATGCGCGTCCAGATCCCCGAGGGGCTCAACATCGAGATCGAGATGCTCGAGTAAACCGTTCCCGAACCTTTTTCTCTTCCTTTCACACCCTCAGTGTATGTCGATCAACGACACTCTGCTCAGGGCTCTCTATGACGTCTCACCAACACCATACCAAGGCATGACGTTAGGGCAGGTCGCTGACGTGATCGCTCCAGCGCTTCCGTCCGCATTGCGTGTGGGCTCACATCCGAAACTCGGAATCGTGTCCAAAGGCCTCGGTGAGCTCGTCGAAGAAGGATTCGTATCCGAGGACCTCGAACCACGTATCGGTGCTGACCAGTACGCTCTGCCCGTAGTCACATACTGACTTACGTCCGAAGGACGTATCCGAGCGGAACGAACACAGGGTATACGATTTACTACGCTTACCGAGCAAGGCTCTTAAACACTCATAACTACAGTGTATACAGTTGGGGGCGGTTGCCTCACCTCTTCAGTTCGAAAACGGTTTTCGGAAATCTTCTGTTACCATTCTCGAAGAGTATTTGAATAAGTGAATCCCCTGTACCCCATGGTGTACACGCCGGGATTCTCAAGCAGACCTCCACCGACGCGTTCGTACGAGCGCACATCACCATCACCAGGCAGGGAGTGGGGCGCTGTTGACTGGGGCATCTCGCCTGATCGCCTCGAAGAACGTCGTGGTGCGTTCGCTTCGAATCGCAAACCCGGGTTGTGGAACCGCATCACAAAAATCCTGGCGGGGACTCTGGCCACGGTTGCGCTCACGGTAGGCAGTCTCTACGGGGGACGTGCACTTGCCGAGTCCTACACGCCTCCCGTGCAGCAGACGGTCCACGAACACGTGCTCAACGATGACGAGGCTCGTGTGTATCGAGCCGGTGTCGACGGCCCTAACTCGCTCTGGCGTATCGCTGAAGACTACCTCGCCGACCACCTCCCCACAGATCAGCCCGCTCGGAATAAGGCACTCATAGAGGCTACCGAAGCGATTGCTGAAGAGAACGGTAAATGCCTTGTGAGCGACTGGTATGCTCAGCATCCTGGGAGGAGATACAACGAGGCACGGTATTGCGAAGATGGCTCTGTAAGCCCTCATTTTCTTGCCCGCGGCGAAACCGTGTCGGTACGATCCCTCGATAATCTTGTAGCCGCTCGCGCAGTCTCCGATCCTCAGGCCCTGCCGGATCCAGAGAGCCGTCCATCAGATCCCGATACGCCTGATGGAGCGGAGCCTGCGTATCCTGCTGATACGGACCCTCGCCTGCTGTTCGAGTTCGACCGCACGGTGTTGGGACACTCCGATCCGCTCTACGGACCTCGAGAACGTCCTGCGGATTGGAGTGCTGAGCCGGACTCTTCGGACGAACAGAATAGAACGCCCGCCCCCTTGAATGGAAGTGATGATGTCAAAGGGTTGCCAGAGTACGAACCTACTCCTGCAGACCCCGAAGACGATGCTCCGGTTCCCCCATCCGAAGGAGAATCGCCGCGTAGTGCGTCGACGTTGGAATGGATCGTCGCCGGTCTCTCTGCAGGCGTACTCGCCACTGCAGGAGCGGTCGGAGGATACCTCGCTCGACGCCAGGGTCACGCCCACCGTCAAGACCGAGCGTTGTCCGATCCTCAACGCGCGCTCAAGAACACCCGACACGGTAACGCGACGCTCGCCTTCGGCCATGCTTACCTCGCTCGAAAGGACTATTCGGATCGTACGAGTGAGACGCCGACCCAAGGACGACGCCTGAGCGGCGTGGCCCGGATGGGTATGGAGCGCAAGGCTGCTCGTCTCAATCGTCTCGCGGCGATGCTCGACACCCCTTACGTTTCGGGTTCTGATACGCGTGCGATCGGCGATCACGTACGCGAGGCCCTCGGGCTCGAGGACCTCACTGATCGTACGGCTCGATCGTACGTTGAGGAACTCGCTGAGCTCGGTCATGCGAACGCCCAGGCCTACCTCGGCCTAATGCCTACCGGCGATTCTGAGGAGTCTGGGGAAGGCTCAGAGTCTGAAGATGATTCGAGCGTTCCGTGGCACATCGGTCCGGTTCCGACCGGTTGAGGTACGAGAAACACGCCGAGGGAGGGATTCGAACCCCCAATCCCAAAGGGAGCGGTTTGCTCGAACTCTCCGTTCGAGCTCCTCAAACGGAGTTTGAGATTTCGAGACCGCCGCAATACCAGGTTATGCGACCTCGGCGTAGATTCGGATGCTGTAAAAGCGCTTAAGAACGCTTCGGTTACGTTTGAACAGGTATGGATGCGGTGAAGCGCTACGGTGTGTGGCTGCTGAATCTTGCGGTGTTCTCTCTTGCCGTGGTGTTCGACTGGCCTGTGGTGGTGCTTCTCCTCTTCGTGCTTGCCGATCTGTTCGCTGCCTGTCTTCTGCTTGTAGGCGTCTTTGTACGTCGGCTCATGACGGGTGATGGTATGCTCTCGATCGTCGATATCACTGAGTACAGTGTTCCGATCGATGAGCCTTCTCACGGTTCGAATCCCGTGTTCGATGCGTTCGTGCTCGGTTTGAGCCTTATTCTCCCGTTCATCGTGTCTATTCTCTTCTTCCTTCTCTATGCGTCCGAGGGTGGTGGGTTCGCGCTGCTCGGTGCGACGCTCCTCTTCACGATCATAAAGACGCTCTTGCGTGCTTCGTTCGCTGATCACCGAGCGCTTCGTCGGCAGGCTGCGTTCGAGGCGCGGTATTTCGCTCCGTTCACGTTCTTCTTTCTCTTCGTGCTCGGTGCGTTTGCGTGGCCTCTCGTCGGCTTTGCGGTGTATCTGTTCGCTGATTCTCTGAGGGCGATGAGCTTTCAGAGCACGCCGTAGAGGCCTAGCTACCCACGACGAGCGAACGGTATTCGGATCGTGGATGACGAGCACGGTGACATCTGTTACGAGGACTCGTTTCAGAAGATGAGTACGATAGCGCGCTTATCAATATGAACGCCTGGTTCGCGCGCGTTCATCAGGCCAGTACAGGGTATCTCGACCGGCTCTGATCTTCATGTGTGTTCCTCCAAGCGTGTGGTGATGAATGCTTCGAGTTCGTCGAGGCCTTCGAATCCGGTGAGGTATACTCCTCTGAAGAGCAGGCTGTGGTGTTCTCCATCGATGACTCTGACGAAGGGCTCTCCCTTCCATGACTCCCAGTCTACGATCCGATGGGTCGTCTCGTCGGGGTATGACTCGCAGGGGAGGGGTCTTATGACTCCTTCAGGGTAGTCGTCGATGCAGATGGCTACGTCGAGTTCGCTCAGGTCTTCTACAAGTTCCACGCGTGAATCCTCAGCGAGGAGGGTTGATCCTTTGCGTACGGTTCTCGTTCGGTATCCGAACGATTCTCCTTCTATGGGTGGTCTGCCGGTGAGCGCTGCGTGCGCGCGTCCTTCGCGTACGTCGGTGAAGGCGTGTGCGCTCGATTCCACAGTTTCGATCGTGATCGTATCGCTCGATACGGGTCCGATGAGTGCTGCCATCGTTCGGCATGCTGCGATCGTGTAGTGTTCGGGTTCGCTCGAGCATCCTGTGAGCACGAGGAGTCCTATGAGTATGAGTGCGGCTTTCATTCGAGTGTTCTTTGGATGTCTTGAGGGCTGCATCCGATGAGCTGCGCGTTGTGTGTTTCGAGCGTGTCTCTGACGGTGTCCGCAACCTCGTCAACCCTAACTCCGATGAGCGCCTCTTCGATCGCGGCGATCGTAGCTTCGGGGTGTAAGAAGAAGTCTCCGTGGATCTCGATCGTACTGATCGTCCCTTCTTCGATCGTTGCGCGTATCCGTACGAGCTTCCCTCCGGGTACCTTGTGTTCTTTTTCGATCATGAGCGCCACCTGTTCCACGCTTCGGTATCGTACTGCTGAGCTGCGAGCGTCTCAGCTGCTGCGTATTCTTCTTCGCTGATCGTGCTCTCTTCGAATGCGATCCCCAGGTAGTCTGAGAACGACGTGCTGATCTCGTCCATGACCTGTTCTGCGCTGATCCCTGGTATGAGTGTTGTGAGTGTGGTGACGCGTTCTGCCATTCCTTCGACCTGTTTGTCTGAGAGTTTGGCTTTCGAGAAACGCAGGTAGCGTGCCATGAGCTGAGGGTTGAAGTCTACGAGGATCGTTCCGTGTTGGAGTATGGCTCCGTGGATGCGCGTCTGTGCGTTTCCTGAGATCTTCTTGCCTGCGACGGTGATGTCGTTGATTCCGGCGAATTCGGCATCTATACCGAGGCTTTTGAGCGCCGTGATGATCGGTGTGCAGATCACCTGGTATGATTCGAGGATGCTCGCGAGTTCTGCTCGTTCGGGGATGAGGATCGTGTAGTTGATCTCTCCGTGCGGGTCTTTGTAGACGGCTCCGCCGCCGCTCATGCGTCTGAATACGCGTATGTCGTCTTGTTCGCATGCGTTGAGGTCTACTTCGTCGCGTATGGATTGGAAGTATCCGATGGCGATCTCTGGCTCGCTCCACGCATACCATCTCAGGACGGGTTCTGATCCTCGTCCGACTCTTCGTGCGAGTACGTCGTCGATGGCCATGTGCATGGGTCCGCGTAGGTCTTCGGGTCCGTGTATGAGTCGTCCTCTCATGGTTTCTTCAGCTTCTTGGTGAGCATCTGTGCTGCGATGCTGATCGGTTCGTGGATGGGTGCGCTCGCCGGGTTGTATACGGTTTCGAGTCGTGCGAGCTCTGCTGCGGTGTGTTCGTGGCTGATGGCGAGGCTGATGAGGTTGATGCGTCCGGCGACGTCTTCTCGTCCGAGGATCTGTCCTCCGATGATCACGCCATCGTCTCGTGCGACGAGTTTGACGCTCATCGGGTACTCGCCCGGATAGTACTCTGAACGCGTGGTTCCTCGTATGAGTGCTCCGACGGCTTCGATTCCGAGGGCTCGTGCGCCTTCGAGCGTGAGTCCGCTCGATGCGAACGTGTGTGGTCCGATCCGTGAGATGGCGGCTCCAAGCGTGGGTCGTGCGTCTGCGGGTTCGTTGAGGATGCTGCCTGCGATGAGTGGTGCTGCTTGGAAGGCGAGGGTTCCGAGCATGTCGGTTCTGCGCGCTCCGAAGAGGTGTTCGATCTCGCAGCAGTCTCCGACGGCGTAGATCGAAGGATCCGAGGTTCGGTGCTCTAAGTCTACGATGATTCCGTGTTCCACGTCGAGTCCTGCGTCTCGTGCGAGCCTGGTATCGGGTGTGAGTCCTGTGGCGATGAGGAGCACATCGTACGGTACGTTCTTATCTTCGAGCGTGAGTTGGCCGTCTGCCTCTAAGACTCTCACACCGGTCGCGATGTCGATTCCGAGTGCGCTTGTGATCCTGCGTTCCATATCCGCATCGAAGAGTCCTGCGAGGATGCGCTCGTGCGCTTCGTATACGGATACGTCCATGCCTCTCTCGATTCCGGCGTGTGCAGCTTCGAGTCCGATGAGTCCTGCTCCTACGACGGCGAGTCGTCGTCCTGATTCGAGTACGCGGTCGAGCGTTTTCGCATCATCGAGGGATCTGAGTGTATGGTACGGTCCGCGTATGGGGAAGGGGATGTGTGGTTCGCTTCCCGTGGCGATGATGAGCGCATCGTACGGGTAGTCTTCAGCGGCTGCGTCGACTACGGCGTTCACGTGCTTCTCGGCTCTGTCGATCCCTTCGACGTTCGCCTTGTTGACGAGCGTGATGCCCTCTCGTTCGTAGTCTTCGGGTGAGAAGATGAAGATGTCATCGAACGATCCTATCTCGCCTGAGAGGACGTACGGAAGCGCGCAGGGCGAGTATTCGGGGTACGGGCTCTTCTCAAGGATGGTGATCTCGATATCTTTCGAGCGTTTGCGCAATTCGAACGCTGCGCTTGTTCCTGCGCTTCCTCCTCCGATGATGACGACCCTCATCCGCGGCGTTCGTCTGCTCTGAGCAGGGATTCGTAGTCTGAGGCTTCGGCTTCGATGCGCATGATCCACGATCCGTACGGATCGTGGTTGATGAGTGATGGGTCATCGAAGAGGGCTTCGTTGACTTCGACGACGGTTCCACTCAGCGGCGAGGGTATGTGTCCGCTCGATTTCGAGCTCTCAACGGACACGTACGTGCCTCCTTTGGAGAGTTTCTTCCCTACCTCGGGGAGTTGTATGAAGACGAATTCGTCTCCTTCCTCTGCGCTTGCCTTGGTGATGCCGACTTCGTATGCGTCTCCTTCTTTGCGCACCCACGAGTACTTCTCATCGTAGCGCAATCCATCTGGGTAGTCCATCACTTTTCCCTCCGCTTCGTATCTTCTTCGATTTCGTCTGTTTCGGATGAGTCCGCTTCGGTAGCATCGTCTTTGGCCTGTGGTTCGGACGCTCTACGCTCTTCGTGTGGGAGTACCGGTTTCGCAAGGCTCCTGTGTGCGATGTATACGAGCAGGCTTGCGAGTATGGCTCCTCCCATAAGGGTGAGCATTCCGTTGATCGTGTTCATGAATTCGTAGGCGAACACGAATCCGATGGCCAAAAAGAGCATAATCATGCCTCCGAAGAGCTTGAGCACGCGTCCGTGGTGTTCGGTGAATACGAGTTTGTTGAGCGTTACGATTGCCGATACGAGTATGACGATCTCGATGCCGAGGTAGATGAGGATGTAGACGGCGAGCAGTGAGAGGAATCCTACGAATCCGGGTTCTTGGAGCGCTACGAGGCTGCTCCAGAGGACGGGGAATCCCGCGGTGCACGGAAGCTCGATGAGGGTTACTCCCAGAGCGAGGAACGCGGTTGCTGCGATCATGCTCCCGGTGCTCTGTCCGGGTCTCATGATGCCGCGCATCTTCTTGAACAGTCCCGGTTTGTGTTCGTCGCTGATCGTGAACGAGATGCCTTTCTTGTACCAGAAGAAGTCTTTGATGTTTACGGCTGCGAATATGAGGGCGATGGTTCCGACGATGTAGCGTATGGGTGCGATCATCGCCGTGTATTGGAATACGCTGAACAGGCCAGCGATGAACGCTCCGTAGGCGGTTGCGGTGACGAAGAGGAACGTTCCTCCGATGATGATCATCTTACGTCGTGACTTGGTGAGGAGCAGGATTCCGAGCAGGAATGTCAAGAGCCAGAGCGAGCACGGGTTGAATCCGTCTATGAATGCGATGGCAATGGTGGTGACGAACAATGATGAGTCTGCGAGGTCGACGTCTCCGATGAACGGGAGGGTGATAATCGAATCGGTGTCTGGTCGTTCAACGGTCAGGTTCTGTGCGAGCCGTGTGATTGTATCGTTCATCTCACGGTAGTGCCGTTCGGTGAATCCGGACCAGTGGTAGCCTTCGATAAAGGTCATCGGGACGCCTCTGGCTTGTACGCCGTGTTCAGCGGCCATCTCTTGGAAGATCCGCTGGTTCTCTGCTGACCGGTACACTTCGTACGATTCGATGGTCAGGTAGGGGTGGTCGTCGAGCAATCGTTGGTTGTAGGGTTTTTGCATCTCGCAGAACGGGCATCCTTCACCCCAGAAGTAGTGCATGACGATTTCATCAGGCGCGTCTGCTTCGACGCTCGGAACCGATGCGATGAGTATGAGTGCGAGGAGTACGAGGAGGGTTCTGTTCATGCTATCACCGGTTGTATGGCGTGTTCGATGAGCGTTCTGATCTTCGGCTCTGCGAGCGAGTAGATGATCTTGCGTCCTTCACGTCGTTTGCTCACGATGCCTTTGGATTCGAGCGCTTTGAGGTGTATCGATACGGTCGGCTGGCTCTTGTTGACCATCGGCACGAGCTCGCAGACACAGCGGTCCTCTTCGAGGAGGATGCTCAGGATCTTGTATCGTGTCTCGTCGCTGAGTGCTTTGAAGAGCACTAGGGCATCCATGGATTTGAGATTGATGAGCGCCAATATATAAGTGTTACTCGCGACGCGTTCCCGCACGTGCGGTGTTCGCGCTATTGAGTATCATGAACGCTCTACACGGAGCTGATGTTGATCTATTTTCACGCCTTGGACCGTATGAGCCGCGCGATGCGTTCGAGCTCAGCATCGTCAGCCCTTCTCGAGTCATGTGAAGAGAGGTATCCTTCGTAGCGCTCGAAGTACGTATCGATGTTCGATGCGAATCGCTTCCACTCCTCGATCGCTGTTCCGTGCATGGGCACGAGTTTCGCATGTACGTGGTCGACGCCGAATCCTTCGAGGATCAATCCGGTGCGTCCTACGTCTTCGAAGGCGGCATCGATGCGCAATGCGACCTTCTTGGAAGCTGCTATGAGCGCGTGGAGCACGTCATCAGGGAGTGCGAAGGCATAGCTTGGATAGTGGTGTTTGGGTATGACGACCGAAAAGCCGGGTGTGTTCGGATGGATCGAGAGAAAGGCTAGGTGCTCGTCATCCTCCCAGATACGATGGCATGGTGCTGATCCTTCGACGATCTTGCAGAAGATGCATTCGGTCATACGTCTTCGATCGTGTACGGGTATTTGGAGGTTTCTATGGATGAAGGGCGAGCGGTACAGTCCCGGTACGTATGTAGACACCTCCGCGCATTTATAAAGTGCGTGCGGGTCGGAGCCTCATGTCTGCGAAAAACGGGGGCGAGGATGCGGTTATTGAGCGAGCCGTTCGAGCGATCTCGTCGATGATCGTGGAGGTGCTTGAGCATAAGGGCTTGCTCAGTCTCATACTCGTCGGTACGATACTATCTCGAGAGGAGCGCACTCGCTGCAGCGATATCGATTTCTTCGGGATCGTCGAGTCGAGTTTCGACTATGCTCTTGAAGACTGTGTGAATGAACGGCTTGAGGAGGAGCGAGACGGTGTCTGCGCAGGGTTCGAAGCCCGCCTGCGCTGCTTCGATCTCGACTTCTTGCGAGGAGGAGCGTCGAAGACTGTCGTTCAGTCCATCATTTCGGCTCCGCGCCTCGTTCAGAGGCTTGCGTTCTACGAGGTTGTGTGGGGTGAGCGCTTCGACTACACGCGATTCGCAGCGCCGATGTCGCTTGCACAAGAAGCTCGTTTCGTGATCTCTCAAGTGCGTGATTCGATCGAGCGTATTCGTACTGGAACCTATCTGACGTCGATCCACAATTTCTACAAGCTCATCATAGAGCTCGTACGGGTCGAAGCTCAGATGCGCGGCTTCGAGTTCCATCCCGGCAGGTGCCGTCTCGAATCGTTCTTTGCCGGAGAAATGCACATCATCCACCATACCATGCGTCTTAGACGATCATTCGCAGATACTCCTCCTACGGATGAAGAGACCCTCTCCTTCTGTGATGGGGTCGAGGAGTATGTGAGAGCCTTCGAAGTGTGATGCGGTGTAGATGAATGCGTGTGGTGTGTAGTGGAACATGAACGGCGTGCTGGTGTAGTGATCTTCGTGTTGTGCATACTCCTTTCACGGCGAAGATCTGCAGTGTTCTACAGCCGTGGTCGCGAATCGTAAGGGTTCTCCTACAACCGAGTATCAACACAGAATCCACTTCATCGATATTCGTATCTGTTGGTACGAGTCCTTCGTTCACATGCTTGCGGTGAAGTCGTGTGTCGTTCCAGTCTGAACAAGCGCTCATGATTCGAAAAGAGGATTTGATCTCTGGTGGTTCGTACCAGCCGCATTGGTGCAACGTACGCTTTGGATGGCTTTTGCGTTAGTCTGTGCGCTGGATTTCCTCGTGCCATCGGGACGTACGCGTTGGAACGCGGCACAGATGGATCGTTCGTGTAGCGCGAGCTGCAGGGCCAGTCGGCGTGAGTGCTGGCATGTATCGGAAGACGAGGGCGAAACGTGCTGGGTAGCGTTCGCGTGATCATCACCCAACATATATGGTAATTAAGTTATTTTGTACCCAAGTTACAGTATTGCGTAATCATACAAGACGACCACCTCTTTATATTAAGCGCGAATGTAATTATACTACAACAATCGTTCATTTTATATACTGCTGTGTGGTGCGACGACCCATGCCGACGATGTATGATGTCTTTGCAGCGGTAATCGAACACGCGCCATGCGCCGCTAAAGATCTGCCGTTCACCGGACGCGTCTATGCGCAGCTCGACTCCCTCGTCAAAGAAGGCTTGCTCGAAAAGAGAGGAACACAGTTCATCCCACGAAGGACTGAGCGATCTGAGCACATCTTCACCATCATCAGATACTCGTTGAAGAACGGTCTTGATTACAATCTCTTTCTCGCAAAGAACACGAGCACGATCGTAAGAGAACTCTTCCGTAACGCGCCCTATATGCGCCCTGCAAAGCTTCAGGGAAACCAGGATATGACCAAGAAACTCACGTTCTTCGAAGAGCATCAATTCATCCTCCTGACACAGCTTCGTCCACGACGAGGAGTCGTCCTTGAGCACACGCTCTTCAACGAGATACTCGCGCTCAACAATGATGAAACCCCTCTGCAACAGATACCGTTTATCCCCCTAGAGGGTGAATTGCTGCGGCTACCCGAAGAGCACATCAACCCCTTCGACGAGAAGGTCTTCGATTTCCTCTCAGGATCAGCACAGCTCGAAGGAAGCACCGTTACACCAGGAGAGACGAAAGACATCATCTTGAACGATATCTACCCTGACAAACCGAAAAACGATATCCAGATGGTGAAGAACCTCAACGAAGCGATGCATTACGTCTTAGAGAACCTCACAGAAGAGATCACGCCAGAGCATATTCGAGACCTCAACAAGATGGTCCTCTTCAGCCTACATCGAGGCGCGGGGAAGTACAAGAAAGCACAGAACACGATACAAGGCAACCCGCACTTCACAACCGCACCACCCGAAGACGTACCTAGGAAGATGAGCGATTACTGTGCGTTCCTCGCATCGATAATGACGAAAGAACGATGCGTTCAAGAGCTGGGACGGATCCACAACGGACTCCAAAGCATCCATCCATTCAATGACGGGAACAGCAGAACGACGCGTATGATCGTCAACTGGATGTTGCTCAAGCACAAACTCCCACTGCTCGTGCTCAAGAACGGCTGCTTCGAAGCGTACATGAGCAGAACGAAACTCGCGAAGAAACGCGACGATGAAGACCTCAAGAAACTGCTGCATCACGTGCTGTACCACGAGAACATCAGAAGAAGGTAGTACACGGTACTCGGCCATTCTAAATACCCAAAGCATGGACTCGCTCGTTACGTGCCTGTGAGGCTCACCGTGTTGATTTCGTTCTTGGGCAAGATATCGAGCAAGATGTTTGCGAAGGGCAACACCGTCTTCGATTCGAAGGAAGAGCGAGAAGCGTTTCTCTACGAAGAACCATTTCAGAAGCAAGAGACAAACCAAACAACAAGAAAAAGGGGGGTGGGAATTGAACCCAGTCACCCATTGCCCCCGCCGGGATTCGAACCCGAGTCCTCGGGTCGAAAGCCCGAGATGATAGGCCGGACTACACCACAGGGGCCTAGTCGTGGAACGACGCGGTCTTGTTTTAAACGTATCGGATGACGGTTGCGGCAGCTCCGCTCAAAAGGGCTACTGATGTCGTGAGGTGTTCCACATCACGCGATGGCTTTCCTGTGAGGCTCGTGGCCGCGTAGGTTGCGAGTCCGGCGAGGTATGCGGTTCCGAGGGGTACGCCGATATCTGCGGGTACGAGTCCTCCGAGGAACACGGCGGTTGGGATTCCGATGGCGGCTCCGATGAGGTATCGCGGTTCTCCTGTATTGAGGCTCAGTCCTACGGTTGTGCTCACGAACGCTGCGGTTCCGATGCGTGTTACGACGTCTTCGAGCATACGCGGTGGGTGTTCGCGTGCTTTTTCTCTCCCACCGTGGTAACTCCGTTATTCTTCCGGTAAGAATCCGTGTATGGTGAGTACGAGGGGTTCGGTGATGAACGCTTCGGCGTATTCAACGCCACACGAGTGTCCTACGGCTCGTCGTTCTGCGAGCAGATAGTCGATGATCGCTCCGCTCTTCAAAGCGGTTTGGCTCTCGTGTGCCTTCCACAGGGCTGGTAGTTCGTCTATGGTGCTGCTCACGTCTACGGTGAAGCTCGGCTCGACGCGTCGTGGTACCATGTAGTAGATGATCCGCTCAGCTGCGTGTGCTACTTCTCTGATCGGTGCGTTCTTGAATTTGGCGATCCGTGCTGCTTTGCGCACGATCTGTCCGAGTGCTGAGTGGTCGTGGTGTGCTCGTCCGTCCGTGTGCGGTCCGTTGTTCGTATGGTAGGGCGTGAATATGACGCGTGGCTGGAGTTCTCGTATGACGAGTGCGAGTTCTTCGATGCTCTTCGTAGAGTCTTCAATGCGTGTGTCTTTGTGGTTGAGGAAGCGTACGTCGTATCCTCCAATCCGTCCAGCGTGGTATCCTTCTTCCTCTCGTTGCGCGGGTGTTCCGTGGGTGCCTGCTTCTCCGCGGGTGAGGATCACGTTCGTCACGTCGTGGGCTTTCGAGAGCATGAGCAGCACTCCTCCCATGGCGAATTCCGCGTCGTCCGGGTGTGCTGAGAATACGGTGATGCGCATCTACATCTCCTCGAGTACGCCGATTCCGAGCAGTCCTAAGCCGTCTTTGAGCGTCGTGCTCGTACGCTCACAGAGCACGATCCGTCGTGCTTCGTGTTCGCTTCCGGCTACTTTGCATGCGTGGTAGAAACTGTTGTAGGTCTGTGCGAGTGAGAGCAGGTAGTGGGCGATGCGCGAGGGTTCTTTTCGTCGTGCGGCTTCTTCGAGGATGTTCGGGTAGCGGCTGAGGTGTTTGAGCAGGCTCCGCTCTTCTGCTTCGAGTCCGTCCCATGCTGCTTCTGCGTGTGCCGGTGTCGCGCGTAGGATCGAGCGGATACGTGCATACGTGTATTGTACGTACGGTCCGCTCTCTCCTTCGAATCGCATGGCTGCGTTCTCGTCGTATACGAGGTCGTCCATCGGGTTCTGTTTGAGCATGAAGAAAGCGAGTGCTCCGAAGGCGATCGTGCGTGCGCGGTGTTCGAGGTCTTCTACGTCGCTGCGCGCGCTCACTTCTCGTCGGGCTCTCTCGATCGTTTCCCCGAGCAGGTCGTCTGCCATAACAACGCGTCCGGCTCGTGAGCTCATCTTCCCTTCGGGGAGGGTTACGAGTCCGTAGGCGTAGTGTTCGAGCCGTGCATCGGCGAGGTTGAGTCGTCGTGCGAGTTCGAAGAGCGTTTGGAAGTGGTATGCTTGTTCTTTCGCTACGACGTAGATGATCTCGTCCGGCTCGTACGTTTCGGCTCGTTCTGTGAGGAGCGCGATGTCTTGGGTGATGTAGAGCGCTGTCCCGTCCTCGCGCAACAACGTGTAGTCGTTTCCGTCTTCGCGCGTGTAGATGATCGCTCCGTCTTCTTCGCGTACATCTGCGGTTCCGACCGCATCGGTGACGATCCGAACCCCGCGCTCGTAGACATCTGACTCGTAGTATTCTTTCTCGTAGCGCAGTGAGAAGTGTTCGAAGGTTTCTCGGAATCCTGCGACGGCCCACTCGTTCATCTGCTTCCACAATGCGCGTACCTCGGGTTCGCCAGCTTCCCATCTTCTGAGCATCTCACGCGCTGCTTCGTCGAGCGTCGGGTCCTCGTCTGCTTTCTCGGCGTACATCCGATAGTATCGTCCGACGAAGTGATCTGCTTTCTCTCCTGTCGAATCCGGTGTTTCTGAGCCGCCGTAGCGTTGGTATGCGAGCATGGACCGGCATATGGCGATGCCCCGATCGTTGTAGAGTACTACGGGGATCACGTCTGCTCCTGCTCGTTCGAGCACGTTGATGAGCGCGGTTCCGAGGATCATGTTGCGCATGTGTCCGATGTGGAGCGGTTTGTTCGTGTTCGGCTGGCTGTATTCGATGAGGATACGACCAGACACGACCTGTAGAGCCTGTGTGGCGAGTCCTGCTCGTGCGATGATCGCATCTGAGAACCGTGCGTTCACGTATGCTCCGAGGGCTTCCAATGCTACCTCTTCAGATGTGAGTTCGGTTGCGAGTCGCTGTGCGATCTGCTGCGGTGACTGGCGTAGTTTCTGTGCGAGCGTATAGCAGGGGAATGCGAGGTCTCCGTGGGAGGGGTCTTTGGGTTCTTCGATGAGGCTCTCAACATCTACTCCGTCCAAGTCAGGGTGGTGTTCGAGGAGTCGTCTGAACGTGTCGCGCATGTCCGTCGGCACGTTCGCTCGCTTTTATTGTTTTGCGCGTTCGACGGTTTCGTGGTAGAGGTATTCCATCATCTTGTCGAGGAGTTCGGTTCCGAACATGGTCGGTAGGTATCCTGCGGTGAAATTGGCTTCTATGAATACGTAGTCTCCTTCCGATTCTATGAAGTCTATGCCGGCGATCTCGAGTCCGATGAGTTGTGCGATGCGCCTGCTCGTCTCTTTGAGCGCTTCGGGCACTTCGATGAACGTTGCGGTTCCTCCGGTCGATACGTTGGCTCGCCATTCGTTCTCGGCTCCCTTGCGTTTGATGCCGATGACCTCATCTCCGATCACGTAGGTTCTCAGGTCTTCTCCCGCGTTGGGTACGTATTTTTGGCTCGAGAGGAATTCGTCGAATACGCTGATCGTGTCGAGGATGGGTTTGAGCTCGTCCTTGGTCCGTATCATCATGACGCCGCGGCCTCCGAATCCGCGCAGCAGTTTGAGGATGAGCGGGAATCCGAATCGCTCGCTGTACTGGAGTGCTGCTTCGGGTGTGATGGCAAGGCTCGTGTCGGGTACGGCTACGCCGATGCGTGCGACGCGCATCACCGAGTGGTACTTGTGGCACGTCATCTGTAATCCGTCGATCGAGTTGGGTACGTACACGCCGTTCGATTCGAGGATGTCGAGGACCATCTCGCTGAAGGGGAGGCTCTGGCTGTGTGCTCTGAAGAATACGACGTCGAACGTTGAGAGGTCGGTGTTCTTGTACATGACGGTCGGCTTCTCTTCACCGGCTTCGACGCGTAGTTGGTTGAGGCTCACGCCGAGGACCTGGGTGAAGTATTTCTTTCCTGAGGCGATGTACTCTTTCTTGCGAGGAGCGTTGCTCTCCTGAGTTACGATGCACAGTTTCATGCGGTCTTCTCCACGAAGTATGCTGCGATGTGCGATGCGATGTCGATTCCGAGGACCTTTTCGAAGCGGTCGGCGTGTATGATCGGGTCGACGCTGATGACGCGTCCTTGGATCATCTTGACGCGTGCGATGTCGATGCCCAGGGCGCGGGTCGCGTCTATGGCGATCTGGCGTTCTTCTGATCGTATGCGTACACTTTGTGCTTTGGCGTTGTGTTCGAGGCGTTCTGCGTTCCACGTATGTCTCATGCTGAACACTTCGTCTGCTATGACGATGCTCTCGGTGAGCGTGTCTTGGAGGAGTTCTTGGATCATGATCAGGTTGTATTGGAAGGGTATGGATCTGAGGAATGGGTAGAGGCTCTGTTTGTCGGTGAGGATCATCGTCTGCGTGCGGTCCAGGTCGCGGAATGCTTCGATGAGCAACGGGTATTCGAGTCCTTCGATGGCGGTTTCGATGGCGCTTCCGCTCGCGACGGATCGCATCTTGGGGATGGGGATCGAGCGGCTCGCGAGGCTCACGAACGTGTAGGGTTTGTTGGCGAGGATGTTGAATGCCGTGGGTTTGACCTGGCATGCGATTCCGTTCTCGGCGAGTTCGTCGAGGAGCGGTTCTACGAAGAGCATGAGTCGTGCGTCGACCTGCAAGAACACAGCATCGTAGTCGAGTAGGCCTTTGGCGTTGCGGTCGATGCCGCTCTTGCCTCCTACGGTGCTCAATCCGAGTTCGGATACGGGTATATAGTCGGCTTCGATCATGCTCGAGAGCCGTGTGAAGATGTCGTGTTCGGATTCTCCGATGAGCGCGATGCGCACTTAGCGCTCACCTTTGCGTGTGATCCTATCCTGTACGTGTGGTGAGAGGAAGGTGTTTACGACGCGGCTCTTGCGCAGTACTTTCTTGAGGTAGCGTTCGAAGCTCTTGCTGATGCTCTGGTATGCGCTCACATCACCGTAGAAGAGTTTTTCGGTGATACGCCAGTAGGCGGGGCTTCCTCGTTTCGCGAAGATGAGGTATCCTTTCCTGCTCGTACGGTCGATGAGGCTCTTTTCAAGGGATGAGGCGTTGATGACTTGGGTGGCTCCGTTCTTGCTCGTGTCGAGCGTGATGAATTCGTCTCCTTCGACGCCTACGATGAGTCGGTAGCGCGGGTGTTTCTCATCTTTCCCTTGGTAGTGTACGACGATGAGGGCTTCTTCGGTGAGCCAGCTCTTCATCTCTTGTCGGAAGTGGTAGAGTTGGTTGTATTCTACGAACGCTCCTTTCACGTCTTGGCTGCTCAGCGTGTTTGCAGCTCGTGCGAGCGCTCGTATCTCCGAGTCGGGACTGTCGTCTTTGGCTTTGAGCGCGTCTTTGACGTCGTCGCGTTTCTTGTGTACGTCGAAGATGCCGAGTACCATTTCGAGGATCGCGATTCCCGAATCAGAGCTGAGCGTCACGGTGTATTCTCGTGCGAGGTTGTCGAGTCCTGACAGGTCGGATTCGACTCTCTTCACAACGACCGGGTCGCGTACGATGCGGCTGTTGGGTATGATCGCGTTGTATCCTGTGTCGAGCGTGATGATCGTTCCGTGTGAGGTGATCGCGCTCACTTCCCCGCTCTTGCCGTCGTAGCGTACTTTCTGTCCTACGCGTATGACGTTGCGTGAGATGTATGATGAGAGGAGCATGTTGGCTGCGTAGTCTTTGAACGCGTAGAAGGCGATGCCTACGAGCGCTGCGATCGAAGCGTAGACACAGGCTACGAGTACTACGTCGAGCAATGGGAGGTCGACGCGTGCGAAGCGCAATGCTACGCTCGCGAAGAATATGACGACGAAGAATTTTGCTATGAAGAACGCTGCGTGTACGGCGTTCCGTGAGATGTCGAATTCTTTGAGGTATCCTGCTCCTGCTGAGAGTACGATGCTCTTGAGCAGGTCGAGCATGAGCGAGAAGAACACGTAGGCGAGGTAGAATACGATGATGAAGACGAGCAGTTCGGGTACGATGCTCACGAGCCTCGTCCACAGGGACGTTGCGAATTCGATGCGTATGACCGAGAGGGCTATGAGGAATCCTATGAGTATGATGCCTACTTCGAAGAGGCTCGTTGTCTTTGCGAGCGTGATGCTGCTCTCGCGGTCGAAGGCTCGTGCGAGTTTGCGTATGAAGAGTCCGATGCCTCGCGCGATGAGTATGGACCCTGCGAATATGAGGAGCGCGATGCCGGCTTCTGCGATGGTGAACGCTCCGAAGAGTTCGGTTGAGAGTACCATGAGCGAGACTTCGGACTTGAGATGCCGTTATAAGCGTATCGGACGATTCATTTTTAAGCTCGTCGAACGCTTCGCGACCATGTCCATCGAGCGTCTGACCGGCCTTATCGAGCGTATCGAGTACCTTGTCAATCCGATCACCCTCGTCTCCCCGCTCAATAAGCGTGATGTGAAGCTCTCCTTCGTCGAGTACGGTGACATTCCAGCCTTCGAGTATGCTCAGCGTCCTGATCGTTCGGATGCGCGTCGACTGCTCGAGGAGGCTCGTATCCTCGTGCAAGGTCTCTCGGATCTGTTGCGTTCGGTGATCGAGCCGATGCTCACAGCCCTCGAACTCAAGATCGAGCTCTCTGATGCGATCGGAACGCCTCGTTTGAAGGATATCTCGCTCGCCCTCTATGGGGGTCTCGAGTCTGATACGGTAAAGAGCGCTCATCGTATCCTGAAGAGTCCTGATCCGTCCCGGCGTCCTGATTCGCTCGTTGACGCGTCGGTCGTCGAGTCGCAGTTGAGCGAGGCGCTCACCTCGTACGGTCTTGATGACTGGTCGGTTTCGCTCGATGATCGTGAGATCACGGCGGTCGTCCACTCGGAGCGTATGATCCGGATCCCGAGGCATAAGCGGTTCGCTCCGGACCATGCGCATCGGCTCATCGCTCATGAGGTCGGTGTCCACGTCTTGCGTGCTGAGAACGGTCGTGTCCAGCCGTTCTCATTGCTCGGTGTGGGGCTTGCAGGATACTATGAGACCGAGGAAGGTATCGCCGTGTATACGGAGGTCTCGCTCGGGACGATCTCCGAGTTTACGCTCCGCCAGTATGCGCTTCGTGTGATCGCCGTCGAGAACGTCCTGCGCGGGTTGTCGATGGCTGATTCGTGCCGCCGGTTGCGTGACGAGTTCGGATTGACGGATTCGCAGTCCTTCGATATCTCGTTCCGGGCGTATCGCGGTGGCGGGCTCATCAAGGATCACGTCTACCTCCAGGGATTCTATACGGTGCGCGAATACCTGCGCAGCCACGACCTCTCAGAACTCTATGTGGGCAAGATCGGTGTTGAACACCGCAAGCAGGTGGCGGCCTTGCGCGATCAGGGCTGGATCCTCGATCCGCAACGGCTCCCTGATCCGATGCCGGATCATAACGGATTCGTAGAAAGTTTATAAACCCCTCCTGGTGACGCGTGCCCATGCAGATCAAACGGGTGAGTCGAGTTGATGCGAGCAGCAAGAGTCCCAAGAAAGGTTCTTCGAAGGCCTTCGATTCGACGGCTCAGATCGACGTGTCCGATTCGACGATCGATCAGGTGATCGGTCAGGAGCACGGCGTGGAAGTCATCCGCAAGGCGGCTCAGCAGCGTCGTCACGTCCTGCTCATCGGAGAGCCGGGTACGGGCAAGAGCATGCTCGGACTCGCTCTCGCGCAACTGCTTCCTGAGGAGAAGCTTGTCGATATCCTCTCGTATCCGAACCAGAACGATGAGAACACACCGATCATCGCTCAAGTAGCCAAGGGGCAAGGACGCCAGCTCGTCTCCAAGGCGCGTTCTACGATGACGCAGAATCCGATGGGGAACATCTGGATCATGATCATCGTTATGCTCGGTCTCTCGCTTGTGGGCCGCTGGATCTTCGACTACTATTCGTATACGATCGAGGGTGGTTCGCTGCTCATCGGTGCGATCATGCTCTTCGCCTTCACCGTGTCTGCCGTGCTCGCCGTAGGGTTGTTCGCGTTGTATTCGAACGTGATGCGCCGTACGCAGCCGCGCGTTCAGATGCCAAAGCTCATCGTTGATAACGCTGATAACGATCAGGCTCCGTTCTATGATGCGACGGGTTCGCATGCCGGTGCTCTGCTCGGTGACGTCTTGCACGATCCGTTCCAATCCGGCGGTCTTGGTACTCCGGCTCACGAGCGCGTCATGGCGGGTATGATCCACAAGGCGCACCTAGGCGTGCTCTTCATCGATGAGATCTCAACGTTGCACCAGACGACGCAGCAGGAGTTGCTCACGGCGATCCAGGAGGGTAAGTATCCGATCACCGGTCAGTCTGAGCGTTCGGCAGGTGCTATGGTGCGTACTGAGCCGGTTCCGTGCCGTTTCATCCTCATCGCTGCGGGTAACTATGAGACGATCAAGATGATGCACCCGGCGCTACGCTCGCGTATCCGCGGGTACGGGTATGAGGTGCTCATGAACGATACGATGCCCGATACTCCTGAGAACCGTTGGCGTATCGCTCGGTTCGTCGCGCAAGAGGTCCGCAAGGACGGTCGGATCCCTCATTTCTCGAAGAAGAGCGTCGATCTTATCGTGCAAGAGTCGCGTAAGCGCGCCTCGCGCAAGAATTACTTGACGTTGCGTCTTCGCGAGCTCGGAGGGTTGATCCGTGCTGCGGGTGATCTCGCGCTCGAAGAGGGCGCTGTGCTCGTGACTCCGGAGCACGTTGAGCGTGCGAAGAACTATGCTCGTTCGCTCGAACAGCAGCTCTCTGACAAGTACATCGAACGCAAGAAGCAGTACGAGGTGATCGTAACGTCGGGTAAGCGTGTGGGTCGGGTGAACGGCTTGGCGGTGATGGGCTCAGAATCAGGTCTTTCAGGTATCATCCTGCCGATCGAAGCCGAGGTCGCCGCAGGCGGTAAGGAGATGCGTATCAACGCTACCGGTCGGCTCGGTGAGATCGCCAAGGAAGCGGTGACCAATGTCTCTGCGATCATCAGCAAGCTCTTCGGCGACGAGCTCAAATCCTCGGATGTGTACGTCCAGTTCCTCCAGACGTATGAGGGTGTCGAGGGTGATTCTGCGTCGGTCGCCATAGCTACGGCGATCATCTCCGCGCTCAAGGGTGTTCCGGTCAAGCAGGAGTGGGCGATGACCGGTTCGCTCTCCGTCCGCGGCGAGGTTCTTCCGATCGGAGGGCTTTCGGCGAAGGTCGAGGCTGCGATCGATGCGGGTGTCTCGCATGTCATCGTTCCCAAGAGCAACCTCAATGATCTGGTGATCGGTCGTGAACGTCTCAAGCGTATCAAGGTCGTTCCGGTCGAGTCGATCGTTGAGGTCCTCGAACACGTCATCGATTGGAAAGGCCACACCAAGGTCCTCGCTCAGATCCGTAAGAAGTCGTAAGAGTACCACACGACACGATTGGTTTGTGCACCACCAAGCTGAGTTCTCAGCGGTGTACCGAGAGTCTGACTCCTAATTGCTCAACACTCACATGCTTCAGATCCCTGTGTGCTCCAACAACGAAGTACGCAACACGACGAAAGACTCCTATTCCGCACTCACCCACTCGTACGTGGTGAGGTGTATGCCGAGTAGTCACTTCTTCTTCACAAGATTCTCAAAGCCCTTGAGGATCTCGAGCGGTACGGCGAATACGACGGTGTTGCTCTTATCAGAGCTCAGTTCGGTGAGCGTTTGGAGCGTGCGCAGGTGGAGTGCTCCTCCTTGGAGCGAGAGGATGCGTGCTGCTTCGCTCATGTTCTTTGCTGCTTCGAGTTCTCCTTCGGCTCTGATGATCACCGCTCGCTTCTCACGGTCTGCTTCTGCGGCTCGTGCCATAACGCGTACCATATCCGAGGGGAGTTCGATGTGTTTGAGATCGACGCTCTCGACTTTGATACCCCACGGGTCGGTTGCTTTGTCGACGATCTGTCGTATGCGTTTGCTGACGCCATCGCGTTCTGCGAGGAGTTCGTCGAGCGTCACTTCTCCGATAACGTCTCTCATCGTCGTCTGTGAAAGCTGTGATACGGCGTAGTGGTAGTTCTGTACTTCGATGATCGCGCTCTTCGCGTTCGAGACCTTATAGTACAGTACCGCATCTGCTTTGACTGAGATGTTGTCTTTGGTGATGCAATCCTGGTCGGGTACGTCTACGGCTATGACGCGTACGTCGATCCTATTCCACGTCTGCAGGATGGGTATGACGAATCTGAGGCCCGGATTCATGAGTCCTTGGTAGCGTCCGAGGAAGAAGAGGACGCCTCGTTCGTATTGGTGTACGACTTTGAGTCCGATGAGCAGTATGAAGATAACGGTTCCGAGTATGAGCCAGCCTACCATGCGAGTCCGTGAGCGTGTGAGGACATAAAGCTTTCGCATCATCGCTGAGAAGCATGTACGTTGGGTGACCAATACTACGGGGGCGTATTCTTCTCGTACGAACACGAAGGTTTATGAGCACCGTGTGCTCTGGTCACGGTATGAAAGGTCAGGGTCTGCCCCTTAACGCCGTGATCATCTCGATTATCGTGATCGTGGTGTTGGTTGTTGTTGTGATTCTCTTCAGCGGTCAGATGGCGTCGTTCGTACGAACGCTGGATATGTATTCGGTGGTCGATGGTGGAACCGGGCCGGCTGGACCATCGCTCACGGCAAGTTTTCAGGCGTTTAGAGCCCCACAGATTCAAAAGACCAGTGAGAACAGGTTTCATGTCATACTTGAGGTATCGGAAGGTCTACACAACGTGCAGGCAAAACTTGACATGGGGTCTGGACCCCCTCAATCCTTTGCTGCTCACCCAGCAGGAGTCCAAGATACTCAGGGCGTCATGTATGCCTCCGCTCCTTTCGGCCCTACAGCTGCGATCCTCACGGGACGAACAGCAGGTGTGGAACAACACGAGATCGAGACTGATCGGGGAAGGTATCAGGTCTATGAAGTCGGGATTGATGTCCCAATATGGTCGAGACTCCCTGTTGGAGCACGTCCTCAAATCTACTTCACCGGTACGGATGAGGATGGCCGGATCTACGTTTCGAACGGATACGTCCTCGACTTCGATTCGACGAACGCATGCGTCGCTCACTGCAGACTGATGTACACCGAGGAGTTTCCGGATGTCTTTATCGAAGGTGAGGGTTGGACTGAGGATACGTGGGATCCTGACCGCTATTGCGGGCAGAGGTGCTATGTGGATGATCGAGGGTACTTCTTTTCGATCACTCCGAACCCTTCTCATGGGTCGGATCTCACGTTCGTAGCTGAAACGGCGATCAGCGGTCACAGCAGAAGGATCCATGACGTACTGATTGAAGTATATAACGTGAACGATATCGCTGGAACGTATACCCTCATAACACGTTCAAGAGAAGGTAGGTTGTTGTCCGATCATCCGTACAAGGAGTTCGCGCAGCATTTTTACGGCGAGAACCGGTTGCGGGTGACTGAGAGCAACGGAATCACGACGATCAGCGGTGTTATCCCGTTCGAGCCGCTCGCCTCCAAGGGGCACGATGAGGGGTGGGTGGTGAGGCTTCAAGCGGTATACGGATCCGAGAGCACTCGGTGGATCAGTTATCCTCTGATACCCTTCGAGATCCGCTCATCAGGCGTACGCAGGTCGCCGACCGAATGGACGGTTCTCGAACATGATGGAGGGTATACGTTGAGCATCACGCCTCCTGAGCCTTCTGCGGGCGAGGACGATCTGGTGTTCACCGCTCGATCGACGAGTGAGGAACACACGATCGAATCGGCATACGTCCAATTCCGCCGATTCACACAACCCCAGCCGAGCGAGAGTCTTATTGGTTTAGATTTGCACGCTGATTTCTTGGATCGTGATCGCCGCGTATCAACGATCCAAGACGGTGGTACGGTCACGATAACCGCAACACTACCGAAATCTCAAACAGCAGAACGTTCAATACGTCCGCACGACCCGTCTCGTGGCGAACGCTATTCGAACGACTGGATCGTATTTGCGTATCGACAAACGCGACGACTCCGGACAGAAGTATAGAGAGTACCGAAACCTAGAGTTCACCGTGCACCCTTCAGATTCGGAGGCATCCGACTATGTGTTTCGGGTTGTGCCTGAGAGCGAAAGGCGCTACGAGGTGAGCGTCTCACCGAACCCTTCGTACGCTCAGGATGTGGTATTCACCGCTCGCTCGACGACCGAGGATCGCACGGTCGTTTATGGTCATACGAACGTATGGTTCTATAATAGGGCAACAGGGTTCAATTACTACGCTGATTATATCGATCGCGAACGACCGATCACACGGGTTCAGGAGGGCACTACAGTCACGATTACCGCAACACTCCCCTACTATGATCGGTTCACGGGGGCTCACGAACACAGCGAGTACCATGAATGGAGCGCATACATGGACCTGACAGCTGAAGATGAAGAAGGGATGCGTCATGAAGAGTACTACCGATACGACTTTCGCGTATACCCTCAAGAGTCCGAAGACACGACACACAGACCTGGAGCGGAATCAGGTTCCGATGAGCGGGTTGGATCGAGCAGGTTCGATGTTGATTCCTTCTTCAGACCTGCACGAGTATCACAACAGGATTTCTTAGCGAGCACATCTGAGCCCATCGTACTCACACTCGTCTTGGATTCTCCGGTCCCTGACGAACGATTCGAGCATACCCCTAAGGCGAGGATTTTCGGGCCCAATTATCATCCGTGCAGCGATCTGAGCGTAGATGAGGTCACAAAGCCCCTTCCCCAGTATAATCCGTTTAGACACTTCGATAGGGCGAGGGATGATGGCGGGCTCATCTATATCTTATCAGGATACGTCTTACAAGAAGCGGTACTCTATCATGTCTGCCCCACCGGGTTCTACGAGTACTGGGTGGGAACCCACTATTTGGACCAGTATACCACGAACGAGAGGCCTAGCGGTATTGGGGGAACAAGACACCGGTACGACGTCGTGATCGACTCTTGGCACCCATTGTACGGCGTGTTTTCTGAGCGGCCTGGCACGTTCACGGTGAGGTTCACGATAACCGATAATGAAGGAACCGAACACATCCTTGACACTGAGGCAACACTTACAATCGAAGACTTTGACGATACTCCCGAAGTACTGTTCTTTAGAGCAGACCGATCCGAGGCAGTGGTAGGTGAAGGAATCGTTCTGAGCACTAGGCTGAACACTGAGATTCTTCCAAACGATCACCGAGGAGACGTTCCTGAGCGGCCGACCGTTCTGGCCTGCCATTATACTGCGGAGGGTGATGTGTGTGATCACGAGCTTAGGCGTGAGCACGATACTCAACATGGAAGACACTATACGAGTACCGTCTCGTTCGACAGTCCGGGGGAGTATGAGTTCAAACTGCTCGTGAGCCATAGGGGCCTCAACTACTTTTTCGACGATCAAGTGGTTACGGTGCGCGTGGTGGAACCACCGATCGACCCAGCGCAAATCGATCTACGACCTGCTGATGGGGGGATACGTAACCTGAGGATGTTCAGAATAGGCGAAGTATCGTACCACAGCGCGGGTCCTCTCGCGAGCTCGGATTTCTCTGAGGCCCCTCGCATGTATGCGCGCGAGCCGTTCTTCATGCAGGTGACCATCGATCGTGTTCTCTACCTCAAAGAACAGGCCACAGGGTACGAGATCAGCCGCGTTGATGCGATCATTGACGGTCCTGCTGGTGTTGACATCGTGCCGATGATACGCAGCGGACACCAAGTCGAGGATCGTGAAGGTAGTGCAGATGAATACATCGTCGAATACACCCCTGCGGAAACGGGACGCTACTTCATGCGCTTCAGAGCACACCACGATACAGGGTTTCTCGAGGACGAAATATACACGAATAGGTTTGGGTTGAAGCATCCGAGCGATTACCTTTTCAGTTTCTTGGCGGATGAACGTCCAACACCGCACGCTGCGCAGACTCCATACTGTATGAGTTCAGATGATTGTAGGATCCCTCACGCGTATGGGAGGAACAGTTTCTGCACTCAACATGCTGAAGAGTTCATGTGTAGCGCATACTGTGCCGCACCTGGAGAAGTCGCAGCGGATCAGCAAGGGTGTTGCGAGGGCTTGACATGGGATCCTTCCACGCGGGAGTGTCGGGTTGAAGGAGCGATTTTCTATCCGACGTTTAACGTCGCCTTCGTGCCGCTGGGAGACTATTCGGCTGATGAGATGCCTGTATTGGATGAACTATCCTACGTCATACAGCAGAGATTGTTTGCCACTACCCCTCTCAGAGAGTGTGATCCCATGGTTCGGAGCCGTTCGGTCAGATTCAGAACAGTGGATCGTTGCGATACGCCATCCTGCCCATTAAATCCACTCGAACCGCACCGTACGGTCGATTCGAACAGTCGATGTATGGATGAGATACAACAATGCGCAGACGAATACGTCGGCGGGCGTGCGGATCTTGCCATCGGAATCATGTTCAATGATCTCGGTATGCTGAACGTGTGGGAAAAGCGGGAGATCTCTGAGAGTTACGGTACTGCATCGCTCACACCCTATCTGTTCTCTCGTAACCCCCTTCTTCATCTAGACAGCAGGTATTCTACTGTCCGTGATGTCGCTGATTCGATTATGACAAAGATCGGCTTCAATCTTGGTCTTTCGCTTCTTTCGTGTGATGTTGTTGGAGCCGATGCGTGTCGAGGAGTGAATCGAGACGACTGCGCGGTTGAGACCGACGAGTTCATCATGAACCGTTGCTCACCTCACAACATCTTTGGACCAGCGGGCTATGAGCATATTCGTTCAGAATCATCTCTGAGGAGCGTGATACAGTCATGCGGTTAGAACGAATCGTGTTTATCGCGCTCGTTTCGATAACGCTGGTGCCGATCGTCAGCTCCCAGAGTCTGATGATCGAAGGCGAAGCCCGGTCAGATGGGAACATCAGGGTTTTCGAGATGTACCTAGCTAATGCTCCTCCGAGCACGTTCTCCCGTTCAGAACAGGTGTGGGACTTTGAAATCACCAACACACAAGGATCCATAGCGAGCAGAGTCCAGTATTCTCCACGCGCTGGCATCATTACGGACCGAGACGGTCGTCTTGAACGCACGCAAACGGACGTTTCTCGTTTCAGGTTGTCTATTCCGCTCCCTTCCGATGCCGTGGCGCTTGCTATTCGCTATGAAGGCCGCCTCGTATCGTACACACATTTCCAAGAGGATTACTGTGACGGTGCTCGATTATGTTCCGACTGTCATCGGTTCCTTGGGTTCGAATGCGGGCATACACGTGTAGAGGAGGATTCAGTAGAGCAACAAGATACGCTCGCTGTTGTCATGCTGGCTCTCATCACCACGATCATAGCGGGCGCAGCACTCGTTGTTTGGCGCAAAAAGCAATTGTAATAGTTGCCTCATTAACACCGTATCGCTCATGTGAGAACTGTGCGAGGTATCTTGAGCTGTGCTCACTGCCACAGTTCAGATAATTTTATATACGGTTCGGTCTCAAACGATCGTAGTCACCACGAAGTCGTGGGAAAGGGGTGGTTGCCAATGTCGTATGCTTCATGGATTGCGGATTGGCTCTCGGTTGCTGGGAGTCAGATCTTGGTCAACGTCGTTATCGCGTTCCTGCTCATCACGCTCGGTATCGCGCTCGGGTTCTTGGTTAAAGGGATCGTCATGGGCATCCTCAGAAGGGCCAAGTTCGACGAGTTCGTATCGCGCCTTCACATCGGTGAGATTTTCGGTAAGCTCAAGGTCTCTGAGCTGCTCGGTGACATCGCTGAGGTCGCGATCATCCTCGCGTTCTCGATCGAAGCGCTCACGCGTCTTGGATGGGATCTGATCGCGGGTGCGCTCACGAGCGTATTGTACTGGATTCCGGGCGTTCTCGCTGCGCTGCTCATCTTCATGGTGTTCTATGCGATCGGTCGCTGGGTCCAGATCCGTATCGATCACGGTGAGGGTGTTGCCCACCGCCTCGCTCCGGTCGCCTTCGTTGCGATTGTCGTGCTCGGGGCGATCATGGCGCTCGACCAGGTCGGTTTGAATACGGCGCTCATACAACAAGCTTTGCTGATCATCCTCTTCGGGTTCGCCCTCGCCTTTGCGCTGGCGGTTGGTATCGCGGTCGGCTTCGGTATGAAAGACGAGGTGCACGATCTCATCACGGGTTGGATCGGATCCAAGCCGAAGAAGCGTAAGCGCAAGAAGTAAGATGGATCTCGGCTCTTTGGGTAAGAAGCATCCGACGCTCGTCATAGGGTTCCCTGGCTTCGGTATGGCTGGTTCGATCGCGCTTCAGCATCTTATCGAACACGCAAAGCCCCGTTTGATCGGCCACCTATCGCTCCACGATGCCTCCTCGACGTTTCTCGCCATCCACGAGGGTCGTCCGATCTGGCCGGTGTCGGCGTATTTCGATGAAGGTCGTTCGATCGTGTACATCCATGCGCTCATCCCGTTGCCGAACGATTCGGAAACATCCGACGAACTCTTTTCGGTCATTGAGGATATCGATCCTGCTCGTATCGTCGTTCTCGAATCGATCGGTTCGATGGAGGACGGTCATCGTACGTTCTCGTACGTCGTGGATGAGAAGGCGTCTGAGGGCCTCTCGCTTCCTGAGGGACTCGAAGAGGGTGTGGTCCTCGGTACGAGCGCTGAGGTGTTCTCGCGCTATCCGGATCGTACGGTCGGTATTTTCAGTGAGGCGAACGTGTCGATCCCCGATTCTGAGGCTGCCGCTCAACTGCTCGAAACGCTCAACGGCCTGTTCGACCTGGGTATGGACGCTACTGCGCTGCGAGAGCTCTCAAAGGTCTTCGAAGAACGCGTCAAGCGCATCCTCAAAGAGTCGAAGAGCGCTAAGTCGATGTCTGAGAAGAACCAGATGTTCTATGTCGGCTAGTGAGAATATGTGTTCCGAACGCTTATAACGGCGCGTCTCCTCTTACCGGTCTATGGCAGATCTCGAATCCGTACGTTCGCTCATTACCGCTACGCTCAATCGTATCGACCGCGCCGACGCGGTTCCCGCGCTTCTCACTCCTCAGCGTGTAACGAAAGCTCAGCTCGTCGTCCATACCGAAAAGGGTATCGAGCGTTTCGAAGCGTTCCGCTCGGAGCACTCTCACGCCCTCGGTCCGTCGAAAGGGGGCATCCGCTTCGCTCCGGATGTCGATGAGGATGAGGTTGTCGCGCTCTCGGCGCTCATGACACTCAAGAACGCACTGCTCGAGCTCCCGTATGGTGGTGGTAAGGGTGGTGTGCGTATCGATGCGAAGCGGTATGCTATGCAAGATCTCAAGAGCGTTGCACGCGAGTATGTGCGTGCCTTCCGTCACGTGATCGGTCCTGATACTGATATTCCCGCTCCTGATGTGAATACGAATCCGGGTTTGATGAACGTGATGCTCGACGAATACCAAGTGCTCTCCGGCGATTATCATGCTGGTGCTTTCACCGGTAAAGACCTGATTCTCGGAGGATCGAGGGGGCGGTCGTATTCGACGTCGAAAGGGGGTGTCGATATCCTCTTACGCGTGCTCGAAGAGAAGGGTGTTTCGAAGGCTCGGATCGCGATCGAAGGCTATGGTAATGCTGGATTCCATGCTGCTCGTCTGCTCGCCGAAGCGGGTCATTCGATCGTGGCCGTCTCCGATTCTCGTGGCGCGATAATGGGTTCGATCGATCCTCTCGAGGCGTACGAGCACAAGCGCACGACGGGTTCGGTCATCGGACTCTCGGGATCTCGCGGCATTGAGGATATCTATGCTGTCGATGCCGATGTCGTGGTTCCTGCAGCCCTCGCTGGTACGCTTACCGCATCACGGGCTCAGAAGCTTCGTGCGTCGATCGTGCTCGAGCTTGCGAACGGTCCGACAACACCTCAAGCCGATGAGGTTCTCGCCGAGCGAGGTATCCTTGTCATCCCCGATATCCTCGCGAACGCCGGCGGGGTGGTCGTCTCGTACTTCGAGTGGGTTCAGTCCCGTCAAGGCCTCTATTGGGATGAGGATGACGTTGTCGAGCGTCTCTCGAAGCGCATGATCCACGCGTATGATCGGGTCCGCGCGTATGCGGATCGAGAGAAGGTATCGCTTCGAGAGGCGGCATATGCGCTCGCTTGCATGCGCGTCATACAAGCCCTCGAAGCACGCGATCAACTCCGAAAAGGTGCGTGATGCGCAGATTCTATGAGCTTTCGAGGTTTGAATATTCTGCGCTATAATTAAACATAACCATCACAAATCACGCACACAATACACGTGAAGCGCAAAACTACATAGCATATTACGCGCATATCGTTCCATCATATCGCAGATATTCCTCATTCCAAATCGGCACGATATGTAATCACTACCATTATAGTACTCGCTAAGAAATAGCATATAGTAATTACTTAATGGATAGGAATATAACCGACCGAACACTCGAATAGGATGATGAAGCCACCCGAGATTTTCAAGATGGTTCTCGCGATTGTACTGATCGCTGCGATCGGCATCTTCTTGCTGTATGCGCTTCAGCCGTTCATCGGAGCGCTCTTCGGAGCGGTGATTTTCTTCTTCCTCTTCTCTCCGTTGCAACAATATCTCATCGATACACGCAAACTCTCGCCGGTTGCGAGCGCTGTGATCATCATCGCTCTCTCTATCGTTGCTGTGATAGTTCCGCTCGTGTTTTTGATGAACACGCTCTTCCACGAGATCACGCGCCTCGCTCAGAATCCTGACGTGCTCGAATCGTTTCTAGCCAACATCACGGTGTTCGCTGAACAAATCGGGATACAGTTCAACCTCGAACAATGGGTTGACGAGGTTGTCCTCTGGCTCAGGAGCATGCTCGGAGCCGCGGTACGCCAGATCAGTCAGGGGCTCATCTCGTTCATGATCCTCTACTTCACGTTCTACTACCTGCTCATCCACGCCGATAAAGTGCGTTCCAAGTTCATCGAAATCTCTCCGTTCAGCAAGAAGCATTCAGCGAAACTCTACGATGAGGTAAGGCTCGTGACGAACGCAACGCTTCTCACTGCCGGCGTCATCGCGATTCTGCAGGCGATCGTGCTCACTACGATGTTTCTGATACTCTCTATTCCTGGAGCGTTCTTCTGGGGTGCGATCGCTGCGATCTTCTCGTTCCTGCCGCTGGTCGGTGTGACGCTCATCTACGGCGTGTTCGGCGCCGGCTACCTGGTCACCGGTTCGGTGGCTGTCGGTATCATCCTTATCGTCGCAGGGATTTTCTTCGGAAATGCCGACAATTTCATCCGCGGCCCGCTCACGAGGCGCTTCGGCAAGCTCCACCCGCTCGTTACGATCATAGGACTGTTCATCGGAGTGCCGACGTTCGGCCTGATCGGTATCGTCGTCGGACCGCTTTTACTCTCCTACTTCTTGCTCATGCTCAAGATGTTCAAGGAAGAGTATGCACCCTAGAACCAAGGGATTTACACATCGGTTCGGCACAAACACACGCCAACTAAAAAATTTCATCATATATACAATACTTTGCACACGCAGCAGTGTCGAAATTATTCGAGCAAACCCAATAATAACTTGCCACATTAATACGATGTGCTAAATATGCGTGTATACACCAAAACACACGTTCGGCCTCGAAACACCATCTACACCACCCAAATCTAGCGAAATCCACACTAAAAGCGGGAAACGAACGTATTCGACCGATTCGGACCCTCACAAGATCCCCACTCACGTACGCTAGTCGTCAAATCACTCGTATCCTTCGCATAAGATACATTATGCGAATCTATTT
>JBLKOL010000028.1:0-11070 GCA_047602765.1 Candidatus Woesearchaeota archaeon | reverse complement strand
TTTGCGTCGTGCGGATGCGCGCTTCTCGCTCAGTCCTTCACGGCTCGTGTTGAGCGCTTTGAGCACTTCGTCTTTCTCACGCGCATACCAATCCACACGAACACCTGTTGGTCTCCTGTGCAGGTTCGTTTTTGAAGGTTTGCTCCATATCGTTTTTGAAGGGGAGCGTGTTTCGCGTCGTATGAACGAGGCTCTTGCACGTATGCGACGATTCTACCTCGAGGAGCAGCCGTCGGAACGCCGCTTCGCCAAGGAGAAGCTTCGCATCGCCAAAGAGCACGGGCTGCGCTCCACGCCGACGAACATCGATGTGTTTCTCTCGGCTCGCACCGATGAACGCGGTGCGTTACGAGGACTGCGTACCAAGCCGATGCGCAATCTTTCAGGCGTGTCCGTCGTTGCGATCATGACCGAGCCGCGCCTGTGTCCTCATGGTACGTGCATCTATTGTCCGGGTGGTCCGAAGAGCGTGATGGGTGATGTTCCGATGGCCTATACGGGCCGCGAGCCTGCTTCGATGCGTGGCGAGCGGTGCGGTTACGATGCGTACCTGCAGGTCTTCACTCGACTGGAGCAGTACGTTTCGGCCGGCCATGTGCCTCAGAAGGTCGAGCTCATCATTATGGGTGGTACGCTTCCGAGCTATGAGGTATCATACCAGGAAGGGTTCGTACGCGATGCGCTCTGTGCGATGAACGACTTCTCTGCACGGTTCTTCTCATCTGAAATAGACTACGATGCGTTCAAGGACTTCTTCGAGCTTCCGGCTCGTCTCGACGATGATGAACGAGCAGAGCGCATCCACGAGAGGATCCGCACGCTCAAATCGAAGAACTCCGATGATCTTCTGCTCGCCCAGGAGCGTAACGAATCAGCGCAGGTGCGGTGTGTGGGTATGACGATGGAGACGCGCGCTGACTTCTCGATGCTCGTTGAGGCGAACCGTATGCTCGAGCAGGGAGCGACGCGTGTCGAGCTCGGAGTCCAGTCAGTTTCTGACGAGGTGCTCGAGTACACGGGTCGTTCACACTCAGCGCAGGACAACAAGGATGCTACGCGCATACTGAAGGATCTCGGCTTCAAGGTCAACTACCATATGATGCCGGGTCTGCCTGGCGTCTCGTACGATGAGGATATTGAAGGGCTCAGAACGCTCTTCTCGGATCCACAGTATCGTCCTGACATGCTCAAGATCTATCCGACCGGTGTTTTTCCCGGTACGGTGCTCTACGATTACTACAAGCTCGGTCACTACAAGCCGCTCAGGATCGATGATGCGGTTCCGATGCTCGCAACCTTCCTCCCGGAGGTTCCTGCCTATGTGCGCGTGATGCGCGTACAACGAGACATCCCCTCGCACATGTTCGCTGATGGCGTGCTCCGCACGAACCTACGCCAGTACGTCGAGGACGAGATGCGCTCGCGTAAGGTCTGGCCGCGTGAGATCCGCTACCGTGAGATCGGACTCAACCAACACCGGCTCAGAAGTGAGCCTGATGAGCGTATCGTGATGCTCGAGTACGATGCGTCGGGAGGTCGAGAGTTCTTCATCTCGTACGAAGATGTAGCCAATGATGTCCTCTTGGGCTTCGTACGCCTGCGCTTCCCATCCGAACCGCTCAGACCTGAGGTTACTGCTGCGACAGCGTTCGTGCGCGAACTCCACGTGTATGGTGATTCGGAACTCTTCGGAAGGCTCGGCAGAGACCAGCACCGCGGCATCGGCAAACAGCTCATGGCTCGCGCCGAAGACCTGTGCCGCGAGCACGACCGCGACCGGATCCTCGTCATCTCAGGTATCGGCGTGCGCGGCTACTACGCGAAGCTCGGTTACACGCGCATGGGTCCGTACATGGGTAAGGATCTGTGAGCGAAACGTTTTAGGCTACGAACGGATGCTGGTAGGGTATGCGCGTTGCGAATCCGGTCGATCTTATCATCATCCGTGACGATCGTATCCTGCTATGCACGCGTACCGAGACCGAACAGGGGTTCGAAGGAACATGGTCGATTCCCGGTGGGGGACCGCTTCCTTCTGAGACGATCGAAGAAGCGCTTCACCGCGAGATCGCTGAAGAGCTCGGCTGTTCGATCAAGGTGTTCTCCTACTTCCGCTCCTACGTTGTCGCCTACGATGATCTGCTCGTGCGCTCCTTCTACTTCTACGGAGACATCGAAGGGGATATCGTGCTCAATGAGGAGCTCTCCGAATACCGGTGGTTCGCGATCGACGATCCTGCGCTCTTCGAGCGCGACTTCGCTTTCAACCAGAAGGATGTCGTGCGTGACTTCATCGCCTTTTGGGAGGAGCAGCGCTAGGTGATCGGTTCGAATCGTCGGATCGTCTCCTCTACGGGTTCGACGACGACTCGGTATGCGTGGTTTCCTGAGAGGTAGTACATCGGCGCTCGGCTCCTCGCGTGCACGTACGCTTCGGGCGTTGTTCCTTCGGGGAGGGCTACGAAGAGGTGGTGTCCTGCGAGCTTCGGGAGCCGCGATTCGTCCGTGCGTTCTTCATCCTTGCTGACGAGCGAGGCGAGCGTGACGCTCACGTCTCGCATGGCTTCTGCTGCTACGATGCCGGTGAGGTATGGTTCGATGAACATTCGTGCGTGTTCGAGCGCTTCGACCCTCTCGGGGTGTTCGGTCTTGAAGGTTGGCGTTCGGCTCATATGCGTAGGGTGCGCTTCGACCGAATAAATATCTGTGGCATGAGCGCACTTTTTTATGGGGTGTGGTGTCGCTTCTCGTATGAACGACCGTCAGGCTGAGAAAGAAGCGATCAAGGCGCAGATAAAGCCCGCCTATCGCGAGCACTACGTCGAGCTTCTCGGCTCCGAAGACGAGTACGAGCGGTTCATCGATGCAGCACTTGAATTCCCCAAGCGCGTCGTGCGTATCAACACGCTCAAGATCGGCGTCGAAGACTGTGTCGAGCGACTCCGTGCTAAGGGGTGGGTGCTCGAACCGGTGCCGTGGTGTTCGTATGCGTTCACGATCGAGCGCTCGGATCGGCGTGATGTGGGTAACCTTGAGGAGCATGCCCTCGGATACCTCTACGTGCAGGAGGCGTCTTCGCTCATCCCTGTGATCATCCTCGAACCCCTGCCGGGTGAGATCGTCCTTGATATGGCTGCGGCTCCGGGTTCTAAGACGACGCAGCTCGCTCAGCTCATGGAGAACCGCGGTGTGATCGTGGCGAACGAGCTCGATTACGCGCGTCTCGCATCGCTCAAGGCGAATCTCGAACGCTGCGGCGTGCAGAACGCGCTCGTAACCAACCTCGACGGACGCCACATCAGGCTTTCGGGCTTCGACCGCATCTTGGTCGATGCGCCGTGTTCGGGTACCGGCACGCTCTCAAAGTCGCTCAAGCCGCTTGAGATGTGGAATCCCAAGAGTCTCGTGCGCCTCTGCCGCATCCAGTCGGGATTGCTCGATCATGCGTATGCGCTCTTGCGTCCGGGCGGGGTCCTCGTCTATTCGACGTGTTCGCTCGAGGTCGATGAGAACGAATCCGTGCTCGACCGATTCTACCGTGCGCATCCGGATGCGATCGCAGAGCAGGTCACGATCCCCAAGGCCTCTGAGACGTTCCGTTCTTGGCGAGGCTCTGTCTTCGATGAGCGCGTCGCGTCGGCTGCCCGCCTCTGGCCGCATCGTTCGGGGTCTGATGGCTTCTTCGTGGCGCTCATCGGAAAGCCGCTATGATAATGCTTATATGCAGACGTAGCATGCGGTGGGTATGGTGAGGAGAATGGCGAAGCGTTCGGTTCGTCGTGGCACGGTCGATGCGACTGGGGAGTTGCGCGAGCTTGTAGAGCGCTATGAAGGGTTCCTCAAGGAACTCGCGCGGATGTAGGCTCTGTGTAGTCTTCTATCCGCCTCGTGATCCATGCTCTGAGTGATCGTATGGCGTTCTTATCGTGGACGTGCTTTGAGGCCGTCCGTTTGAAGAATTTGAGTGATCGCTCGTATTCGTTGATGGACTTCATGGTGTACCCGTCCATCGTGAGAAAGAGCATTCCTGTGACAAATGCGGTTCGCTTGTTCCCATCCGTAAACGAGTGTGAAGCCATGAGTCGGAGCATGAGGTGTGCTGCTTTCGTGATGACTCGTGTCCTTCTCGGGCCACGCCGTCCAACGTGGCCTCGTACGTGTGCGAGTGCTCCTTCGATATTTCCTCTGTTCGGGGCTCCTTGAGCGATCATATCGTCGCTTCGCTGGCTTTTCGCATATACGAATCCATGGATCGTGATAACGGTGTCGGTGTTCGGATACACGATCGTGTCTTCTTCATAGAATCGAGCGGAGAGATGCATCATGCTCTTGGTGGTCCGACCGTTCTTATAGTCTCTTACACATACTTTTTTAAACGGCTTGAGTGGACATCTCGCCATGGAGATCGCACGTCCGCTCGATGCCCTCAATGATGCTCGTAACAAGCGCGTCTTGGTTGAGACGAAGAACGGCCGCCAGTACCGCGGCAAGCTCAAGGCGTTCGACGTGCACGTGAACACGGTCCTCGAGGAAGCTGAGGAGCGCGTCGGTGGCGAGGTCACGCGAAAGCTCGGCCTCATCTTCCTGCGCGGCGATACCGTGCTCATGATCTCGCCCTCTCAAGAGTGATCGTATGACGGGAACCGCAAGTATGGGGAAGAAGTCCGGGAAACGGACGATGATGGCCTGTCGCAGGTGCGGCAAGATAACGTACCACAAGCGGCACAAGGCGTGCAGTTCGTGCGGGTTCGGCAACTCTTCGAAGCTGCGCAGCTATGCGTGGCAGAAGAAATAGACAGTTTTTTATGCCTGTGATGCTCTGACCGATACCTCGAAACAGGTTGACGACTAGGAGGGGGTGATTTCATATGGACGAACTGCTCATAGCATCGCTCGATGATGACGACGATCTTGAAGACGATTTCGATGACGACGGCTGGGACGACGAGTGAACCACCCGTTAGGAAAACGGTTTGACTCTTCTCTGGTGCTTCACTCCCACCCGAACAGGCTCTTCTGATCGACCCCTTCAAGGATCCTCTCGAAGTCGAGTCCGATCGTCGTGAGAATAGCCTGGGCTAACGGTTTGATCTGTTTGTCGACGTAGTGTTCGTAGTCGATCTGCGACTCGTGCTTCTGCACGGGTTCTGGCCCGTTCACGGTCATGTAGTAGTCGATGATGTTCGATTCGAGCTTCTCGAGTTTGCGGGCGGCGCGTACGTGCGGCGGCGTGGTCTTCGTGTATTCGTCGAGGCCTTTTCTGATCGCCTTGCGGTAGACGAGTTTCTCGTCCATCGAGCCGCTCTTGAGCGCGGTGATGTACTCGCGTACGAACGACTGCGGGTCTCCGTCGTGGAAGAGCAGGTCGAGCAGTTCGTATTGGAAGTCGCGTGCCGCCTGGGTCCAGTCGCGCCGTACGTATTCGAGTCCGGTGATCTTGATCGACTCTCCCTTCTCGCTTTTCACGAGTCCGGCGTAGCGTTTCTTTGATCCCGCGTCCGATCCGCGTACGCGTGGCATCCAGAACCGTGCGAACCGTCGTTCGAACTGCAAGGTGAGCTGGCTCGTAACCCCCCACGTATCGGAGATGTAGGTTTCGAAGTGGCTGTTGAGCGCTTGTTCGAGTTCTGTTCCGATGCGTTCGGCTTCGTGTTCATCTGCTGTCTTGACGTTGACGAACACCGAGTCGGTGTCTCCGTAGATCACTGCGTATCCGCGCTTCTCGAGTTCGTCGGCGGTGTGTTTGATGAGCGTTTGTCCGAAGTGGGTGATCGCATTGGCGAGTTCGAGGCTGTAGAAGCGGCAGTTCGGATTGGCGAGGACGCCGAACATCGAGTTCATCGTGATCTTCAAAGCGAAGCTTCTGATATCGTTCCCGTCTCGTTTGGCTTCGTCGCGCAGATCTGAGAGTTGGGTGATGAGCCGTGGCATGATGCCTTCGGGTTCTGCTCTGAACCGCGCTTTGTTGGGTGCTTCGATGCTCCCGTCGTTCCGGTGGGTCATCGGGTCGATGTTGAACGTGGCGATGATCGACGGGTACAGGCTTTTGAAGTCGAAGACGAGCACGTTCTCGTACAATCCCGGCTCGGAGTCCATGACGAATCCGCCTCGGATGCGGGCTTCGCGTTCTCCTCCGCGCACGCTGTAGTAGACGTGGCCGTGTGCTTTGAGTTCGCGCAGGTACATCGAGTCGAGGCTTGCGACGGCTCCGCGTACTTCGTCCATGAGGAGTCCGCTGATCCTGCTGCGCTCGATGGTCAGTCGTATGAGGTCGAGTTTCTCGAGAATCCTTACGACGAGTCGTGCGTCTTTGAGGTTGTAGCTGACGAGTTCTTCGGGTCGGTTGCGGTATGCGTCGGTGATCGCGTCTCGTCGGTCTCCTTCGAGTTCTTTGCTCTCGCCGAGGAGTTCTCTCGATGCGGTTTGGAGCGTGTAGTCTTCGAGGTTGACCCAGCTCGTTCGGAGGAGTTCGATTCCGTCGAGGACTTGGCGTCCGGGGATGTGCGCGGTGCTCGTTTTGAGGAAATCCGAGTAGATGCGCATGACGGCGTCCTGGTCGACTCGTCCGATTCTCACGTGCTCTGCGTAGTCGCGTATGCGTGCGAGATCGAAGTCTACGACGTTCCATCCGGTGATAAGGTCCGGATCGCGTTCGAGTACGTACGCGTAGAACGCTTCGATAAGGCTCTTGGTATCGGGATAGTGGTCTGCTCCGCTCACCGGGTCTTCTGAGATGATGAAGACGCGCGCATCGTCGGAGTCGACGGCTGCGATCGAGTAGAGTTGCGTTGCGTCTGCGTTCGTTTCGATGTCGATGCTCATCACCCGCAGCTCGATGTCGACAGGCGCGCATCCTTCGAGTTGTGGTTCTTCGAAGTACAGGTCGGCTCGTTCGTGTTCGTCGCTCGGGCCTCTGATCCGCACGTCTCCTCTGATGTCGTGGTCGATGAGGAACCGTCTGACGAACCTGATGTCGGCTTCGTAGCACGTGACGTCTTCGTCTTCGAGGAGCCGTCTCAAGTCAGGTACGTCTTTGGGGCTTTTTGCGACGACGCGCAGCGTCGGCTTGTCATCAGGCGTGCGGTAGGGGTGGGTTTCTAAGCGTGCGCGTCCTTTGAGAATCTTCTTCGCAACTGCCTCGTCGGCTTTCTTGATCGCGAAGTACGGCTCGTATGCGTTTCGCGTCGCGAAGCTGCGTCCGTCTTCGAGGCGTCCGTAGAGCATGACGTATGAGGTGGTGCCTTCGATGCGGTACTGTGCGTCTACGACGAATCCGCGAACGTCCATGCGAGTGGTATCGGGACCGTATTATTATAAAGACCGATGCCGAGCGTTGTGTGCGGGTGTGCCGGAGTGGCCGAACGGGACGCGTTTAGGGCGCGTTAGCTTAGTGCTTTCCTGGGTTCGAATCCCAGCGCCCGCAGTGCGAAATCCTCTTATACACAACCACCATTCTTTTTTACTGAGGTTAAAGAGATGGTACTTGGGTTTACACGTCTTCAGCAGGCCGTGTTTCGAGAGCTGTGCCGTTCAGCAGGTGATCCGCTTACCGTTTCTGAGCTCGCCAGACGAACAAGGGCTACTCCAGCAGGGGTGACGAAGGCGATCGGTTCCATGAGTGACGTGGTGCACGCGCGTAGAGACGCACGTGTGAACGCCGTATTCGTTGAACTCGTTCGTTCGCGCAGAGCGCGAGACCTCAAGCGTGTTGAGAATCTCAGGCAGGTGTACATGAGCGGTCTGGTGGATCATCTCGTCGATTCTCTTGCGGGCGGTTCGATCATCTTGTTCGGGAGCTATTCGAGAGGAGAAGATACGGTTCGCTCGGACATCGATCTTGCGGTCATCGGCGTATCAGAGCGTGAACTCGCGTTGCGATCGTTCGAAACGCAGCTCATGAGGACGATCAACGTGAGTTGGTTCGGCTCGTTCGGAGAGCTTTCGGCTCCCATGCGTGAGAGCTTATGTGCTGGAATCCCACTTGAAGGTGGGATCTCATATGATCAGGTCGTTTGACGAGTACGTTCGTGAAGGGATCGTTGTGCAGCGCACGGCTGACCATCCGCGTGCCGAAGCGCTTCGTACGGATGCGGTGCGATCGTTCGAGGTGGTCGAAGCGATACGATCGTCGATCGGAATCACGGATCACAACGCGAACATCATCGTGAAGCTCGCCTATGATGTGGTGATGTCATCGATACGCGCTCATATGGGCGCGTGTGGATTCCATGCTTCGGGACGTGGCGCACACGAAGCGGAGGTCGCATACCTGAGGATGCTCGGGTTCGGTGATGCGGACGTGGTGTTCTGTGATCGGCTCAGGTACTATCGCAACGGCATCATGTACTATGGAAAGAACTTCGGTGCTGAGTACGCTCGAACGACCATCGCATTCGCATCACGGATGCTCGAAGCCCTTCACAAAGACAAGTGTTTATAAGACTACGTGCCGCGATCAAGAACGGCTTATAAGACAAGTGCCCTGAAACACAGCCCAAGAGCCAACTCTACCATGCAGTAACAACAACAACGAATCTGTTGAAATGACAGAATTCATACGTTTTACAGCTTCTTTTCGGTCAGCGCCGAACAAACACACCATAACGCTTTTAAAGCGACTTCGTATTGTGGTCCTATGCTTCAAGCAGCATATCGGCTGTCGGACAACCGGCGCCGAGCAGAATCAACAACCAAGGAGGTGTATGCATGAGATTAAACCATGCAATCAAAAAGATTGCCGCGGTCGGTACCGGAGCGATGCTCTTAGGTATGAGCGCCGCAGCAGCAGTAGACCTTTCGGACTACCCGCGTCCCTTCATAGAACAAGGAGAATTCTCGGGTAGCCTCGTAGTGGGAGAGAACGCACTGGGTATCGACACGGTCGGTATGACTGAGATCGCCATGTCGCTCCAGGCAGCCGCGACCCTGCCGGTCCACGGTGACGGCGACGTGACCGAAACGATCCTCGAGGACTCGTTCCGAGTTCGAAGCGGTTCGAACGACCTGCTCTACGCAGGAATGCTCAACCTCAAGCCGACGCTAACCGAGGACGATCTGAGCATCCTGAGCGATGTGACGTTCCGCGACAACGACGGCAGAGACTATGATGCCCAGTTCCGCATCGGTATGCCGAACGCACCGATCCGGTTCGAGAAGAGTCTGCTCGACTCGGGCGAAGATCCCACGTTCTATGTGGACTTCTCGGATCAGGCTACTTGGAACTTCGACATCACGTTCCCTGACGGGGTCAACTTCGATGACTTCAAGGGAGAACGTATCCACATCCTCGGTGAAGAGTATGTCTTCGGCCAGGGGGATGATGTCGACCATGATGCAGGAAAGCTCACGCTCTACAAGAGCGGTGTTGAGCGAGTGGTATCAGCTGGATCCCCTGAGACCATCACGGTCGACGGTGAACCGGTTACGATCGAGGTCCGTGGAGCGAACCCGAACGCGAACCCTCCGACTGCGACGCTTCGCATCGCAGGGCAGCAGGAGCCTGTTCGGGAAGGAAGGTTCTACACGATCGGCGGTGTCCGCATCTTCGTCGATGCGATCTTCATCGACACCGTGCCTGAAGACCGTGCAGAAGTCCGTGTGTTCGTCGGTGCTGACAAGCTCATCTTCCGAGATGGTCAGCGTGTTGAGAGAAGCGACGGGAGCAAGGACGAAACCGTCCATGGTGTGACTGCGTCGTTCACCGGTGACTTCGCCGGAGGCAATGACGTGACGCGCATCCGCTTGACGTACCGTCCGGACGACCACCGTGCGCTCTTCTCACCTGTGGTGAACCGTAACAACGAATTCCTCGCGCTCGGTGACGAGTACGTCGATCCGGTGTTCGAACAGATCAAGTTCGCCTTCACCGACCGGGTACCTGCAATGACCTCCGCACAGAAGGAGTTTATCACGCTCCGCGGTGGCAACAGGATTAACCTTGTGGTATCGAACTACAACGGTGTCGAATACGACATGACCGTGCTCAGCCCCTCGAATAACGAAGCTGCGACGGGCATGGCCAACGTCTCGTGGTCGTACGACTACACGGCTCGTGCTGGAAGAGGCGAGCGTGTCTACGTCTTCGGCGGAAACGGTGAAGCGGGAACGCTCCCATACACGTCTGGCTACACGGTGCTCCAGGAAGACAACCGCTTCATCGTTCGAGAGAACCTTGACAGCAGGTACACGCGCTTCGTGGAAGTCATCGACATCGACCCCGAGCCGGGTGCTACCGAGACTTCGTCGGTAACACTGCTCGACCTCGGTACAGGCGATGACGTCACCTGGCAGACGACGAGCGGCGAGATGTTCTCATGGGATGATACCGCAACGTTCAACTCGAACGCGAGCGGAGCATACCAGTACGGTGAGTACACCTACGACGGCGTCGACTACGGATTCGTGATCAATCCAGTCGATGGATACGTCGTGCTCGTGAACGAAGTCTACGTAGGCAACGACCTCACGAACCTGACCGCTCGAGCCGTGGGCAACGAGTTCGTCACCCGAAGAGGAGGAGTGCTCCAGTTCACCGATGATGGTTCGAACAGCGAGCTGCTCCACCTCCAGGAAGACTCGGACTTCAACGCCGACAACCCCCGCGATAACGAGCACGGACAACTCACGTTCGCGTTCTCGTGGGATGGCGACGATCTTGAGGTTAACGGAGTGACGTACGCTCGCTGGAACGGATCTGCATTCGTTGCAGACACCACTGGTGACTACTGGAGTCTGCTCGTCGACCTTGAGAGCAACGACGACGTGAGCTCCGCCGTCACTGTGTATGGTACTGCAGTCTCGTACGACTCTGATCGTGGAAACGCGGACATCTTCTACCCGCGCGAACGTGTGACCTACAACGTCTTCGTCGGTCCAGCCTCAGCTGGTACGGGCGTCGGCGGTGGAGAAGGCACGATCGTCGGAGAAGCGATCAACCCGATCGCCGTAGGTGCTGCCATCCTCGATACCGAGGCTGCTGCGCTCGTCGGTACGTCGAACCTGATCGTCGTCGGTGGTCCGTGTGCGAACGATGTCGCAGCAGAGCTCATGGGTATGCCCGCCGAGTGCTGG
>JBLKOL010000027.1:0-11588 GCA_047602765.1 Candidatus Woesearchaeota archaeon | reverse complement strand
TCCGCTTGTATCCGAGAGTGACATCCCCTGCGAGCTGACGAGCGTAGTACTGTGCGCGTTTTCCCGCACCAGCATCAGGAGCGCACGTGCTCCCCTCGCTGATGTTCCTGCGTATATAGTCGAGCAGGAGCGGAGACGCACGAAGATTCTCGACACTCGTTCTTTCAGGATCGAAAAAACCAACGATCTGATCCGTGTGCAGATCGAACGTGACCAAGCCGTTCACACCGATGGACTCGACCAGGTTCGCATACATGGCTGCAGGGATACCGTCCTTGCCATGCTGCTTGTCTCCGCGACCGTACGGATAGTAGAGCGAGACGAGCGTAACGCTCCTCGCCTTCGCGCGTTTGAGCGCATCGGCGAGCACGAACGCCTCGAAGAGGTTCTCGCTCAGCGTGCGGCCGTTCGTCGTCGTATACGGCGCTTGGAAGAGAAAGACGTCGCGGTCACGCACGTTCTCAGAGCCGAGATCAGCGTTCATCTCACCATCGCGGAAGTGTTGGACGCGAACATCACCGACGTGAAGACTACTCTCACGGATCTCCTTAAGGAACTCGAGGCGCTGCTCATCCGTCAGCGAGCGCTCCTCACCCATATCGACGGATTGCGACTCGACGATACTCTCGAGTTCGGAGACGACCTTGCGGGCGTACGGGAGCGCGCTTCGGGTCGAGAAGAGGTGGAAGCGACCACGAGACATACGCTTCGGGCAGGCGCGTATCCTTAAAAGAGCACCGGCCTACTGTTCGATCTGGTCTCGTCGAATGACTTTGACGGCGTCGAGCTTGAGCGTGAGCGGAATCGATACGGCTGCTTCGAGCAGGTTGACGACGACCTCCTCCTTCTCAAGATCGAAGCGCACGACCTTGGCCTTCTCACGTTTGAACGGACCGGAGATGATCTCGATGATGTCGTTGATCCGGATGTCGATGTCCTGTTTCTTCTCAGGCTCGAGCATCTGTTCGATCTCGGAGTACTCCACCTCTTGGGGAAGCACGCCTTTCGCATAGGGGATCTTGTGCGCCGCACGATCAGCATCGCCCTTCGAAGCGGCCTCGACGAAGATATAGCCTCGCATGCCATGAGGGCGGATCACCGAATAGACCGGGATACCGCGCTGCTTCGCGTTCGAAGCGAGAAAATCGACGACTTGGTCTTCGCGGTTCGCCGTCGTACGCACGACGAAGATGTGGCTTTCCTGAGCCGGTGTTTCTTCGACGTTCTGGGTATCTTCGTGTTCATCCATGGGGCTCACCCGAGAAAGATCTCTAGCATCTGCTTCGCGAACGTAAGCAGAAATCCGAGCATGCCGATCACGAGCACGCCGAGACCCGTAACCTTAGCGAGCATCGAATACTCGGGCCACGAAGGCTTACGGGTGACTTTGAGAACGCGGCGGCATTCGGCCGCGAACCTGGTGAACCTGCTGTAGAGCGACATCGTCTTTCCTGCCTCCGAGTAGGTCTGGAACCGTTCGGAGAAATCAAGAAAGGGAGGACCAGAGTCGGTTTAAAAGCTTTTGCCCGGACCGATCACAGCACTCGTGAGAGTCAGCATCACAAGTTCAGTCGAGGAAGTCGATGCCGAAGTTCTCCTTGGCCGAATCAGGGTCGAGCCCTTTCTCCTTGGCCGAGCCGACGCCGCCGCGCAATTGGAGGCTCTTCACACCGGTGACGATGAGCATGACCTTGATGTGACGATCCAAGTCGGGTTCGATCGACGCACCCCAGATGATACGCGCATCATCGGACATCTTGCTCGAGATGGCCTCGACGATCGTACGCGCTTCGGAGAGCGTCATATCCGTACCTCCGAGCACGTTGATGAGCGCTCCGGTCGCTCCATTCACATCAGCGTCGATGAGTGGATTGTTCATAGCACGCTCGACGGCTTCTTTCGCACGGTCCTGTGAGTTCGACTCGCCAAGTCCTATGAGCGCCGTACCACCACCACCCATTACGGCGCGGATGTCTGCGAAGTCGAGGTTGATAAGGCCTTCCTTGGTGATGAGCTCAGCGATGCCCTTCACCGCGTTCGTCAGGATCTCATCGGCGAGCTTGAAGGCCGTGTGGAGCGGTAGGTCCGGAGCGAGTTCGAGGAGCTTGTCGTTGGGGATGACGATGAGCGTATCAGCGATGTGTTCGAGTCGTTCGAGACCGTTCACCGCGTTTTCGTACCTCTTGTTACCCTCCATCGAGAAGGGCATCGTGACGATCGCAACGGTGAGGATGTCGAGTTTCTTAGCGATCTCAGCGACGATCGGAGCAGAACCCGTACCCGTACCACCACCGAGGCCGCACGTGACGAAGACAAGATCCGAGCCTTCGAGCGATTCGCGGATCTGCTTCTCGGATTCGCGTGCTGACGTCTCGCCGATCGTCGGATTCGAACCAGCACCCAACCCACGAGTCACCTCTTTTCCGATGAGTATCTTCGTCTTGGCCGTCGTATAGAGCAGGTCCTGCGCGTCGGTATTGATCGCAACCGTATCGGCTCCGACGATGCCGACCTGTCCGATGCGGTTGATCGTGTTGTTACCACCACCACCGCATCCTACGACGCGGATACGCGTCTTCTGATCGTCGAGCATCGCACGCAGCTCTTCGTCGATCGCAAGATCCGAGCCACGGACCTGTTCGAGTTTGACCGGTCCAGAAGAGACGTCGAGCGCACCAGCCTGGTGCGAATCCTGTGCGCGTTGAGAATCCTCGATTGATCTGATGAACGATTCCATCGGTACCCCTACAGAATGAGGGCGTCACGTCCTTATAAAGATACGGTGGAACTACGCGTCTTCGGACTCGACCTTCTGCTCGACCACGATCTCATCGACGCCTTCGATGAGCTCGGAACCCATCTTGGCGATCTCGGCGAACATCGCATCGGGAACCTGGCGTTTGAGCGAGATCACAACGTTGAGCTTCGAACCATCGCGTTCGGCTGAGACGAGCTCCTCAGGAACGCTCAGGATGAGACGCAAGAGCGCCTTGAAACATTCACCAGGGTCAGTGACGAACCGCTTGAGCTCAACCTCGTAGACGACGGTCTTGCCAGCCATCGGATGGTTGAAATCGACGATCACACGACCAGACGAGACGTTCTTGACGACGCCACGCGCACCGTCGACTTCGACTTCCAAGCCCGGATACGGTTTCATATCGTTCTGACGGAACTTTCCGAGACTCAGCAGCTTGGTCTTCTTCGGATCCTTCGCGCCGAACGCCTTCTCAGGCCCGATCTCGACCGTATACGAACCCTCGGTCTTGTCCTTGAGGAACTCGTAGAGCCCTTCAAGGAGGTATCCTCGTTCGAGCGGTGAGATGAGCGGCTTGAACCGGCCCTGACCGAGCCCTTCCGATTCTGCGACGTCTCGTTTGGTCGTATCGAACACTCTACCATCGCTGCGCGCGGTGAAATCGATCTCGACGAACGGAACCTTCGTATCTGCCATATGCGCGAGAGCCATCCGAAGGTTTAAGAGGTTATCTTCGCCGTGGAGGCCACGGTACAAGCATGCTCGTACGCTGAGCATACGACTCGTATGCACGTCCCCAACGCTTCTCGCCGAGACGTTCGAGCGGCGGGATCCCTGTAACGAAGATAAGCACGAAGGCGATGAACAGAGGACTTGCGAGCGCGATGAGCGGCTCGAGACCTACGAGCGATGGAACGACGAACACGTACACGCCGACCCAGCAGAGGATCTCACCGAAATAGTTCGGATGCCTCGAATACCGCCACAACCCCGAATCGATCATCATTCCAGGACGTTCGCGTGAGAACCGTCGCTTCTGCATATCCGCGACGGATTCGATGAGCAAGCCGGAAAGCCATATGAACAGGCCGAGCCACCATACGCTCGAAGCATCGCCTCGCATAAAGAAGAACACCGGAAGGAGCACGATCCACGCCGCAAGTCCTTGGAGCAGCCAGAACCCGAAGAACCGAACGAACGAGCCACGGATCGCATCGAAGCGACGATCACGCCCCGATGCGATGATCCGAGACACGAGAAAGACCCCGAGACGCGCAGCCCAGATGACCACCATACCAGCGACGAGCAGTTTCACGAACGTAGTATCCGAACCCACTGCGAGCATCACGAGCACGACGAACGAGAACGAATACGTCGCATCGGTAAGCACATCCGTCCGCAACGCATAGGCGAAGAGGAACACCACAGTATTGAGCGCGAGCGAGACCACCAAGAACTCTCCAAGACCGATCATACGAGCGGGAGATCAGGAGACTTAAGAGCGTTGCTCGCAAGAGTATTAAGCAACACACCCTCCACACATATATGCGCATCGAGATATCGAGAACCAACGCCGAAGACGAAGAGCGGCATCTCGACATCAACTCGGAAGACACCAAACGAGCCTTCCTCGCCGCAGTTACGAGCGTGAACCCGAACGCTGACGTAGAACTCATCGGAAAAGCGTACGACTTCGCCCGAGAAGCACACAAGAACCAGACGCGTAAGAGCGGAGAGCCGTTCTTCGTACACCTGCTCGAAACCGCATACATCCTGCTCGAACTCAAACCTGGATCGAGCACGCTGTGCGCCGGACTCTTGCACGACGTCATCGAAGACACGGACACGACGCGAGAGCGGATCGAACGAGAATTCGGAGCCGAAATCCTCTCGCTCATCGAAGGCGTGAGCAAAATCGAGAAGCTCGGAGAATCACGAAACGTACCGTCCTCTGAGAACCTGCGAAAGATCATCCTTGCCATGAGCAAAGACATCCGGATCATCCTCATCAAACTCGCTGACCGACTCCACAACATGCGCACGCTCAAATACATGCCACGAGACAAACAAGTCGAAAAAGCACGCGAAGCCATCGAGATCTTCGCACCCATCGCCTACAAGCTCGGCATGTACAAGATCAAAGCAGAACTCGAAGACCTCGGCCTCAGATTCCTCGAACCCGAACGCTACCAAGAGATCAAACAGAAGATCAACCAGACGAAAGAAGAGCGAGAACGCAATATCGCCGAAGCGATCACGATCATCAACAACGAAACCGAGCGAGCGGGGATCACCGCAAAAGTATACGGGAGAGCGAAGCACTTCACGAGCATCATCAGCAAGATGAAACGCAAGAACCTCCCGTTCGAAGAACTCCACGATCTGCTCGCCGTACGCGTCATCACCGACACCGTCGAGGACTGCTACCGCGTACTCGGAATCGTACACACGCTCTTCAGACCGATACCCGGAGGACTGAGCGACTACATCGCGAACCCGAAGCCAAACATGTACCAATCCTTGCATACGGATGTCATCTGGAAGGGCCGGCCGCTCGAAGTACAGATCAGAACATGGGACATGCACTTCGTAGCCGAATACGGAGTCGCGTCACACTGGCGATACAAAGGAAGCGACCGCGACAAGAAATTCGACCAACGGCTCGAATGGCTCAAACAGATCCTCGAGTGGCGTATGAACGAGCGAAGCGCAGACCACTTCATCGAGAACCTCAAAATAGACCTCTTCCAGAACGAGATCGTCGTATTCACACCGAAAGGCGATCCGATCGTCCTCCCTGAGAACGCAACGCCCATCGACTTCGCATATGAGATACATTCACAGATCGGAAACACCGCGACACGAGCACGCGTGAACGGCATCCAAGTACCGCTCGACCGCATACTCGAACCAGGAGACATCATCGAAATCATCACCCAGAAGAATGCGAAACCCTCACGCGCATGGCTCCAATTCGTCAAGACGAGCAACGCACGAAGCAAGATCAGGAGCCGGCTCGGGCTCAAGACCGAAGAGAAGAAGAGGATCCGCATCGACACAGACATCGACAACGAGATACTACGCTGGATCGAACAAGACAGCAAGAGAACCCTGCGCTATTCCCGTTGCTGCAAGCCGCAACGAGGCGATACGATCGGAGGCAGCCTACTCAAAGACGGACGCGTCGCTGTACACCGGATCGACTGCGAAAACTACCGAGCCGCACGCGTCGGAGGACAAACCGTCGACCTACGATGGATGCAAACGTCCAAACATCCCAACCTCTCACTCATAATAGAGACCCAAGACCGCATCGGCATGCTCGCCGACCTACTCAACGCGATCACCACGCTCGCACTCGACATCCGCAACGTGAGGACCAAGCGAGGCAAGGAGACGTTCTTCGTATACATCGACCTCACCGTACCCAACGAATCGGACATCGAAAAACTCACCCGCTCGCTCAAAGAGACCCCTGACGTGATCCGTGTGGAAGCTACGGGTTCGAAACGCGATCGAGATAGCCCGGTGCGAAAAACTCGATCGTGAGCGTCGTCGGATCACGAGAAGGCCCCACACCGTCAGAACCCTCGAACGGAGTCGCCGTGATCACATACCGACCGCGATCAGGAGTCCACTGACCATAGCGGCCGTGGAAATCAACACCATGGAGCGCGAAGGGAGGAGCGTTCTCAACCCGATGGTTCTTAGCATCGTCGAGCGAGAAGAGCACTGAGCCCACCTCACCCGCATAGTTCGCACGGAGAGCAAGGCGGCGAGGGACACGCTCGCGATCGATCCGTACAGTGCCAGTCATATTCTCATACCCTGCGATCACCCTGTTGACCGACGGGTCGATCAGCGAGAAACTCACGATACGAGGCGTAGGATCGGACGAAGGAACGATACCCAGAAAGGACTCACCGAGCCGAGCGCGAGGTTCCACGATGAGCGGATCACCGGATTCATCAACACCGACGATCCACTCCTCAGAGAGGTTCGTCGAAGGATCAGCAGGATCGGGGATCGGCTCGATAGGCGGAATATCGGGAGGGATGCCTTCGACCGTGTCGTTTGCAGGACGCTCATCGTCAGTCGCGTTCGCAACCGGAGGAGCGGTATCGTTAGCGCTCGGCTCGGGGATCTCATCAGCGGCACAGGATGCAACGAACAGGAGAATGGCGAAGAGGAGGGTGAACCGCATAGACGGACCTTCGAGTCCATGAGACTTAAATGTTATCATGCAGCGCGATCATGCTTCAATGCAACCACATAGCGATCATATAGTTCCTTCTCACCCGTATGGTTACGAGCGATCATCACGATCGCATCCTTGCGGAACGGACCTCTCTTCTCGATGACCACGCGAAGCAGATCCCGACCAGAACCGAGTACGGTCGTGTGGTTCGGAAGCGAGCGTATTGTCGCCGTATCGGTCAGTAACCACCTTATCAACAAACGAAGCTGCTCGATCGAGAACATCGTACGAAAACGACCTTCGGATGTTTTCAGAGGAGGAAGCGAAGCGATTTCGAAACGGCGAGCGATCGGCCCACCGTGGTCGAAGAAGAACCTGATCAGATGATCTTTTCCCAATAACCCGGACGTGCTCGAGTACACGAAGGGAGCGGAAGAAACGGTATGAAGAACCCTTCGAAAACCGGTGAGAGCCATATGGAACTCTCGAAGAATCCTGCGAAAACGCGAACGAGGGAGCGTACCTCCCCGCTTACACACCTGCATGAGAGCCACCACATCCCTCTTAGCCTCGATGACGTGGCGCTTGGCATCCTGAAGATCGTGCAACAAGACCGGCTCACCAGCCACGATGAAACGCGCGAAGAGGCCAAGGTCATAGCGTTCGAAGCGTTGGAAAACCTGACGTAACGAACGGACGTCGAACGTTGCACGCTCATGCGTAATCCGAGTATACAGCGCCGACAGATGAGTATGATCGAGTAGGACTCGCTCTTCAGCCTCCAGGACCCAAAAGAACCCTTCGAACCGAGGAGGACGCATACGAGCCACAGACAAGAAGAGGATTAAAACGTATCGAAAATATGATAGCTGAGTCGGAAGCAAAGAAACGATGACTGGTATGGACGTTAGTACGCGCACGCTGAACACCTCGCCGAAGCTCGGTGCGTACACGCCGCGCCTATCGAACGGATCTTCTTTCCGTGTCCTAGGATGTCTCTTTTCGGGGGACGCTTCGCACTTAGATGCTTTCAGTGCTTATCGTCATATGGCGTAGCTGCCCAGCCTGCCCTGTCGGACAACTGGTACACCAGAGGCCACGAACCACCGTTCCTCTCGTACTAGATGGTCCTTCCTCTCAGACATCACACAGTCCCAGTAGATATTAAACAAACTGCCTCACAGCGTTCTGAACCCAGCTCACGAACCCTTTTAATGGGTGAACACCCCCACCCTTGGCTGCTTCTGCACAGCCAGGATAGGATGAGCCGACATCGATGTAGCAAGCCCCGCCGTCGATTCGAGCTCTCGGGCGGGACAACTCAATTATCCCCGGAGTAACTTTTCGGTTTGCTCTGACCTCCACCAATGAGGTACAGAGGTTCGCTAGACCCGACTTTCGTCTCTGCGTTGCTTCATGGTAACAACACAGTCAGGCCAGCTTATGCTCTTGCACTCCACGACGGATTTCTGACCCGTCTGAGCTGACCTTTGGGCTCTACTGATATCATTTCAGCAGAGTACCACCCCAGTCAAACTGTCCACCAACTGGTGTCCTCTTTCGAGTGAGTGGCGTATGCTTCTCAGGATAGTATCTCACTGGTGTCTCCAGATCGCCTGACGACGATCCTTCGACGACTCCTATCTATGCTGCACAGAGAAACACGCGCCACAGCAGCAGGCTACAGTAAAGTTTCACGGGGTCTTCACTTCCCACTGGGACTCCCTGGCCTTTGCACCAGGAAAGAGTGTTCGGAGACTACGCGGTAGGGACAGCGACGATCACGTTATGCCATTCATGCACGTCGTCATTCAAACGACAAGGTATTTCGCTACCTTAAGAGAGTTATAGTTACTCCCGCCGTTTACCTGCTCTTCGCCCTCTTGAACAAGGGTTTAAAGTACAGGCACTGGGCAGACATCACTTTACATACCAGGCGTTACCGCTTTGCGTAAAGTTAAGTTTTTGTTAAACAGTCGGACCGTCTTAGTCACTGCGCCCTGCGCACGCTTTCACATGAGCAGGGACCCCTTATACCGAAGGTACAGGGCTAATTTGCCGAATTCCCTTACCACGCTTATGTCTATAGGCCTGAGGCTACTCACCTAGGGGCACCTGTGCTGGTTGTTGGTACGATCACGATGAATCCTTCTCGTTACGCTTTTCATGGGCACTTGGCATCAGCGGAACTACCCTCTGGGAGTAGCTCGTCCCTGTTTATTCTCATTCTCGACATTACGTCACTCCTGAGAACTATCCAGGTTAACACGCCAGACAAGACGTGTCCACCTAGCCGAATGCGTCACGCTACGAGCCTGCGTTGCCGCGCGTATCACCGTGGTTCCGGAATATTAACCGGATTCCCTTTCCCGCATGATCGGATAGATCTGCGGTTAGGATCGACTAACTCTCACCTGACGAGCAGTGGTGAGAAACCCTAGCCCCTTCGGCCGTACCGATTCTCACGATACTTTGGTCCTACTACCACCAGGATTTTCATTCCCGGACGGTCCAGCAATCCTCGCGGAATGCCTTCTGCCCGACCGGAACGCCAAATCTACCGAATCCACGAATGGACCCTACAGTATCGGCGGCGTGTTTAGCCCCGTCCATTTTCCGGGCCGGAAACCTCGAGAAGTAAGCTGTTACGCACTTTTTAAAGGGTAGCTGCTTCTAAGCTAACCTCCTCCCTGTCTTCGGCTTCCGACACCGTTTACCCGTTAACACTGAACACGCACTTGGGGGCCTTAACTGTAGTCTGGGTTGTTCCCCTCTCGGATCGCAAGCTTACCCCGCGACCCCGTCTCCTCAGGTCTACACAGATCGAGCATTCGGAGTTGGACAGCAAACCGAGGGATTTCTCCCCCTAAATCCACAATCCGTATCTCTACCACTCGATCAAGCTCGCTGAAGGCTTGACTACGGCCAACTTTGATTGGAACCAGCTATCACCGGTCTCGATTGGCTTTTCACCCCTATACCCAGGTCAGGAAAGCACTTGTCCATAGCACTTCTGCGGGCCTCCACCAGGTTTTACCCTGGCTTCACCCTGCCCAGGCATAGATCGACCGGTTTCGGGTCACGCGCCAGTGACTTGAGGCCCTTTCAGACCCTTCCCCTCGCATGCTGCGGGAAAATCGCTTTCGCTACGGATGCTCATCCAATGATTATCCTTGCCACTGACGTGAACTCCCTGGCACGTTATTCGAAACGCACGGTGCAACCCCGAAAGGCCGCACCCCACGATACCTGTTAGGTTTCAGGTGCTTATCACTCCCTATGACGGATTCTTTTCAACGTTCCCTCACGGTACTATTCGCTATCGGACTGGAGACGTATTTACGGTTGGAGGTTGATGACCCCCGCCTTCCCGCCCCGTATCCAGGGGACGGTACTCCGGATACTCGCTAATCCTGCCTCGCTTCGCATACGGGACTCTCACCCTCTATAGTGCGGCGTTCCAGCCGACTTTTGCTCGCGATACAGGACGAAAAGCAAGTCCAAACACCACATCTCCGCTACTGTTACCAGTAGGGATTCAGTTTGCCGTGTGCCGATTTCACTCGCTGTTACTGACGGCATCTCGATTGATTTCTTTTCCTGCGGGTACTAAGATGTTTCAATTCCCCGCGTTCCCGATCCTTACGGATCACGCTTACGCGTACGAAGTCGCATTCGGGCATTTCTGGTTCAACGGTCGCTTGCACCTCGCCAGAACATACTGCAGCTTGCCACACCCTTCGTCGGCGCATCCAGCCAAGTCCTCCACCTAACAGGCTCAGAACCTTGTATCGTATCTTTGCTTCCTACTCAGCATCATAAACGTCTGGTGACGTCTCTGCGCAGACGGGCGAATCGCTTCGCCTACCTGGCCTCACGTGTGATGACCTGTCGCCAGGTCGGTGAGCGTGAATGTGGACTCGAGGGGATTCGAACCCCTGGCCCCCTCCGTGCAAGGGAGGTGCTCTACCAGGCTGAGCTACGAGCCCACACCTGGGTGAGCGGTCGTGATCCGTTCTTAAGGCTTTCTTAAGCGGATGTCCGACCGTGAGGTCGGTAGTGTGCACGTGCGTGAGGGTACTGATCGCTCAGTACCATCCGCGTTTCAATCTGAAAAAGATTAATACGGGAATAAAGGAGGTGATCCAACCGCAGGTTCCCCTACGGTTACCTTGTGACGACTTAACCCATCTCACTGAGCCTAAATTCGTCGTACCCAAAAAAGATACGCCTCATTCAGACCCTGCTCGAGTGGTTTGACGGGCGGTGTGAACAAGGAACAGGGACATGTTCACCGGACGATAATGACGTCCGATTACTAGGGATTCCGGCGTCACGAGGCTGAGTTGCAAGCCTCGATCCGTACTAAGGCCGAGTTTCGAGGATTAGCTTCACCTTTCGGTGTTGCAGCCCATTGTCTCGACCATTGTTGCGCGCGTGTAGCCCAGAAGATTCGGGGCATACAGACCTATCGTGGCCTACACCTTCCTCCTTGTTTCCAAGGCAGTCCCCACAAAGTGCCCGATCGCAGCACGCTGCTCGCTGGCAATTGTGGGCATAGGTCTCGCTCGTTGCCTGACTTAACAGGACACTTCACAGCACGAGCTGACGACGGCCATGCACCACCTCTCG
>JBLKOL010000026.1:0-12266 GCA_047602765.1 Candidatus Woesearchaeota archaeon | reverse complement strand
TCTCTAGCACAGAAGCGCACGATCGCGATCCCGAGCATGTTCGGACCCGTATTCGGATTCATAGGAGGAGTATTCTCAGGACTCTTCTCAACCGGAGGGCCGCTGTACGTCGCATACATCCATAACCGGCTCAGCGGGTCGGACGTGATACGAGCAACGATCATCGCAACGATGGGAATAACAGACGTCTTGAGAGTCCCGCTCCTCGCGATGTCAGGAATCATAACGTACCACACACTCGTAGTGTTCCTCTACGCGCTCCCGGTGTTCCTGCTCGCACTCCTCATAGGACACGGAACGTACCGCTCGATCAACGAACACACGTTCAGAACGATCGTGCTCGTACTCCTCAGCATATCGGGAATCACACTGCTCATAGGGTGACGAGCATCAACTACACAGGGTAGGAATAATGTTGGTGCCTAAGCAGGAACTATCATAATCATCTCTGAGAAAATCTCGAGCTCTACTTCTTCTCGTATCCATCGATCCTCAAACACTCGTTTTCCAAGAACGGACCGAATACCTGAATTGGTCTTTTTGCGGTTCTCAGTATCGTTCTCGGATCGATGTCGAGTTTACCCCACGTATGCCTGCCATCCCACCCATACACGACACCCTTCGCCTCAGCCCAAACCAATGCAGACGTGCACATCGGGCACGGTATCTGCGTAGAGTATACCCAGCAGTCTTTCAGATGATAGTTCTTCTGGTTCCTGCAGAGCGCGCGCACAGCGTTCATCTCACCATGAGCCGTCGGATCCTGGTCTTCCTCAACGGTTGAGACCGCTCGAGAGATGACTTCGTCGCCCTTCACGATGAAACAACCCGTCCTCTGACGACCGGATGCCTCGACCGTGAACTCGATGAGTTCTCTCATTATCTGTTCGTTCGGATGATCCATAGGTGTACTACGAGTAGATCGCATATGAAGGTATCGCTCGCGCGAAGAAAAGAAGCCAAAGGGGTTTGGGCGTTCAATCCATGAAGTCACCGAAGTCGAACAGATCGCCGAGCATATCGTCGACTCTCACGGGCTCGGCTGGCAGTTCGAACGCGTTTCGCGGCACCGTCTTAGAGAATTCGGTCGCCACCATCCGGAAGGATGCGTCCTTCGTCGTGTACTCCACGAGCAGAGGAATGCCATCGGCGCTGTAGCAATAGGTGTAGTCCTGGACTTCGAGGATGCGAGTCGTTACGCTAAAGCACTTCGCGTTCACACCCGCGATCCTTCGATCCGGAAGCCTGCGTACATCTCCGCTGAAGAGGTCTTCTTCGATATCATCGATGACGTCTCCACCGAACTCGAAGTCGAACTCCTCATCATCAGACGGAAGCTCCATGCACGTCCACGAAGCGCCTTGCTTCATACACGAGATGAACCGATCACCGAGCATGTAACTCCTGCTCTCCCCGCCAGCAACTACCATGTCCACCCGGTAGTTGTCGCCCTTCACATACTGGGACATGAGCATCTCTTGTTCGGCGAACGAGTATTCGTAGGTGACCGTGAACTCTTTCGCACCCATAACGAGCTTTCGGAGCTCATCATACGCGCTTCCCCCGCTCGGATCGGGTCTGGAAGGAGCGTCACCTCCGGACGGCGGATCGCTCTCGACCAAACCGCCTTCCTCAATGATCGCAGGCCGATCATCGATATCGCTACTACAACCAGCCACGAGCATCGCCACGAAGAACACTACCGCTATCTGCTTCATCTTACCACCCCCGAAGCATGTGGTGTGGGCTACCTCACAAGAAAGTTCCGATACGCCCGATTAGTGGAAAATGCCCTCGCGGTACAATAGAGAACATTCGACAGGAGAGAAGAGTTACGTGTATCAATAGTCGTTCTTGATCTTATAAAGCTCATAGGTGCCTTTTAGGATCAATAGACATCCTATTGTTGTTTTGATCAGTACTCTACCATCTTTATGCGACTCGCCTGTTACTACGATAACCAGCACTCCCAAGAACATCAACAACCCGATTATCATATGCAAATGCGCTACGGATTTTTCTTTCTCACGATCAGTTTCATGTGTTAGTTTTACGATCCACACCAGAGTTATCGCTCCAGCGACCAGTATGATTATCCCGACTATCGGATCAAGAAAAACCGCTGTTATACTCCCCACTAATGCTTTCATAAAAAGCAATACTTTCAATCTATCGCGGAGAGTGAGCGGTTTCATAGTTATAAATCGATCAATCCCGACATTCTTTATATAGTTAGCTTAGCGCATATTTTTCACGACAAGAGAGATGCCCCCTCGATTCGCGTTCTTGATGCATCGTATTCGTTCGTCCGATAGAACGCCACCAAAGACTACTACGTGGTTTCTTCGCAAATCCTCGGGAACGTGCACTTCCGTTCTCATTCGACCAGGCTTGAATGATTCGCTCATTGCGTTCAGGGCACGCGACATCCGCACCGAGCGGTTAAAAGACAACGAAGCACTCATCCTGATGCTCAAGGCGGTCATCGGGGATCGCGACGTGAGTCGGAGCGTCGTGTACGAAGCCTTGCGTGAGCCGAGCATCGTCATCGACTGTGCGAACGCGTGCGACCCGTACGCATACCCAGATGCCGATCCGAACGCCTTCGATCACACGTACGTCATCGGATTCGACATGCTCACGAGCCTCACCGACACACTCACGAGCCTGCCCGAACACTTCACCACACTCGGCACACGACGCGCATACGTTACCTCGACGAGAAAGCTGTGCACCTATCACGACGAGAACGAGAACACGAGCATCAGAGCACAGGCCTGGAGGCTCATGCGTCGGCTCGCACGGCGTTACGAGATCACCATCGCCGTCGAACACACGAGCACGGACGAACGATTCGCACACCTCTACGCAGACGACATCACCATGGGACACACCGTATCGAGCCAGAGACGCGTCATCGAAGAACTCAACCGCACGCTGCGCGACTACCGACGCGGGCTGCGCGCCGAGGACAAGAAGCGGTTCGATGAGCTCACAAGCATTCCCTTCACAGCAACCTCGAGCCTGACGACGGCTTCAAGCATCCACACCTGGGCGCTCTACCTGCTCACGATCATCCTCGAACACGAGAAAGAACTCGAACGACTCCGCGGACCACGAGAGCGGCAGCGGCTCTTGTGACTATTCGCTTGAACCTACGCGGTACGCCTTCTCTAACCAGTTCTTGCGCGCCTTCTCAGAGGACATCCGAACTGAACCGAAGTACACGGCGCGCACAGGTTTCACCCCGCAGAAGTTCAAGACGTCTTTCATCATCTTGAACGCTGGGTCGCCTATGAAGTAGCGGTAGTGCCAAGGAGGGGAGTCCATAGTCGTGATGAGCCTGGCGGACTTTCCTGTGAGCAATCGGTCCCACTGAGGGACGAACCCTTTGGGCTCACGATACGAAAATGCGAAACCGGGAGCGAATACCTGTTCGAGGAATACTTTGAGAAGCGCCGGAGGCGCAGCCCACCAGAGCGGATAGGAGAAGACGAGATGATCAGCCCAGCTGATGAGTTCTTGCGCCGTACGAACACCTTTCGGCAACGCCATACCTTTCGTGTATTCTCGTGTTACGAAGCGTTGCAAGCCGAGTTGTGAGAGCACGATCTCGCGTACCTCCCGACCGGAATCGGTGATTCCTGCGACGTATCGATCGGTGAGCGCATTCGCGAAACTCCCCTCTCTCGGATGCGCTCGTATGATGAGAACCCGATGCATACGGACATAACCACATAGGGGTATATGATGGTTTCGGACCATCTCGCTCGAAGAGCTGCTCGAAATACGAGACTGTGCCTTCGTACTCCCGCAGCAAGCAGGGACTATCCGGACAGAGGTTTATGGAAGCCACGAGCCTTCTGACCGGTATCGTCTTGTTCGCGAACGTTGTGTTGCTCTCGATACTCGTTCCAGGAGGCCCTCTTGAGAACAGGGATTTCAAGAGCCTTGCGAGATCCACATAGCGGGATTCAACGCGTTCTTGATCGCATTGGGCGTCACCTCGATCATCGTATCGTACTTCTTGCTCCTCGAAGAGAATTGGGCATTCCAAGGAGCGGCGGTGCTCAGGACTCTACTTCTCAGTGTATGCTCTCGATCTCTCACAGGTGTTTCCGAAGTCACCTACCCCAATGTCGAAGAGTCTCATGCGCATCGAGATCGTAAACGCTACGCTCGCTCTCCTGCTCATCGCATTGTCTCTCTATTCGCTCAGTCGAATCGCATAGCTGTCCACAAGACAGGCAGCGACGGCTCTTATAGCAGCACCCGACATACTCGTTTCTGTGAGGGGGTGGTTCATCGACGCATGGCGGAGCAAGGACGCGATCACCTGCTGGATCAAAACACCCGAGGGCGACACCACCATCTCGTATCCGCAGCGCATGGTCGTCTATGCTGCTCCCTATCCGAGCATCAGGAACTATCTCGAACGGCGAGGGATTTCTTACGATCACGTCACGAGGCGGTGCATCGAACGCGAGCGGCGGCTCATCGCCATACCCGCACCGATCGTCGGATTCGAAGCGTTCGTACGAGAACTCGAGAGAGCCGGAGGGTATCGTACTCCGCTCTACGATGCTGACATCGCACCCGAGTCACGGTTCTTCATCGAACACGACCTCTCGTTCGGCTGCCCGGTCGAGTACGATGAGACGAGGATACGAAGAGTTGAAGGTCCGAACGTGGCTCTGAGCGTCAAACGCTACCGGTTCATGATCCGAGACGAACGTATCATCGGCATCGATGGAGACACGAGAGCGTCCGGAGACGAACCAGACGTGCTCGAAGCGTTCATCGAAGGATTCTGCGACCCCGACGTTCTGAGCGTGAATCGAGAAGCCCTACCGATACTCGACGAGCGACTCCGCATACACGGCTTTGTGAGCCCGCTCCACCGATTCGAACCCACAAGGATACCCAGACGAGCAGGACGCAGCTTCCACCGGTACGGGAGCGTCGAATGGCGACCTGCAAGCGTACACCTACGCGGCCGGATCGTCTTCGAAGGAGACCCCGAAGCGCTCGTAGAACTCTCAGCCATCAGCAACGCACCCGCACCGCTCATCGCAACGAGAAGCCCCGGAGCCGTATTCCAACACGGCGTCGTACGAGAACTGATACGCGACGGATTCGTCATCGCCCACAAGCACAAACCGCTCGCAGAACCGTTGAGCATGACCCAGCTCATCCGGTGCGATCGCGCAGGATTGAGCTTCGACCCACTGCCCGGATTCCACACACAGGTTATCGAACTCGACTTCACCTCGATGTACCCGCACCTCATGCGAGAGCATTCGATCAGCGCCGAAAACCTCGGACGCGGAAGACGAGCACCAGACACGCCGCTGCGTTGCGATCGTGCTCCGAGCATCATATCGCGAGCCATGAATCCGTTCCTCGAACTACGAACGAAATACAAGCACGGCAACGAGCGCGAACGGGAACGAGCAGCGCTCCTCAAAGGAGTCCTCGTATCGGCGAACGGGTATTTGCGCTTCCGCGAGTTCAAGCTCGGCGTTCCGACAAGCCACATGGTGCTCGCCGCGTGGGCGCGCGAGACGCTCCTCACCGCTAAAGAGCTCGCCGAAGAGGACTACCGTGTTATCGGCGGAATCATCGACAGCCTCTACCTCACCGGACCTGAGGAGCGGATCGACGAGTTGTGCGCGCGCATCAAAGATGAGACACGCGTACCGATCGAACACGAAGGCACCTTCAAGTGGATCGTCTTCCTCGCAAACAAGAACCGACCCGTGCTCACCCGGTACTTCGGAGCCTTCACCGATGGTCGGATCAAGCTGCGCGGCATCGAAGCACGGCAGCGTTCGACACCGCGCATCTGCGCGCTCATACAGCACGCTCTCGTTGAGGACCTCGCACGTTACGACGACTATGATGCGATCAGAGCGCGCATCCCGATGCTCGTACGCGGCGTACAAGCAATCATCGAGCGCATCCCCGATATGGATCCTCGCCTGCTCGAGCGAACGATCACTCTGAGCAAGGAGTCGTACAAGCCATCGCTCCAGGCACAGGTCCTTCGAGCCGCTCGAAAAGCCGGTGTTCCCCACGCTCCGGGCCAGCGTATCAGATTCATCCACACCCCTCACGGGATACGAACGCAGGGAGTCGGATGCACACGAGCATACCGAGACCTCATCGAGAGAGCGGTGAGCACGATCACCACACCCTTCGGCTATCCGCGAACCACGCTGCCCGGACTCTTCGAATCGCCTATCGAACCCGTCGATCTGAGCGTGATACTCGCACGGAGATAAGGAGCACCGATCGATCCACTACCTGCAGTACTCACGTACGTTCGAACCGAAACCTTCATCCCAACATCTCGATTAGTGTGATGCGCCTTGGTTCTTGTGCATCCACACTGCGAAGGCACCGATCATGAGCAGAACACCCGCAAAGACGTAGAGTCCATACCTCACCGGATCAGGGACTTCCGGTATGTTGAAGGTTATCGCTCCGAGGCGGGCGAGTTCGGGTACCATCGCGAGGAGAATGAGTACCGCTCCCATCGTGATCGTGAGCACTTTAAGCACACCCTTACGTTCTTTTACGCCTTCGATGAAGAGGTTCTTCGATTCCATTGCGACGACGAGGATGATGAAGTAGCGCATCGCAGGATAGAACATGATATCATAGCCGATGTGCCCAAGATCGTAGAGGATGGCGAGCGTTCCGATCACCGAGAGCAAGAGTCCATTGCACAGATACTTCCAGAATTTGGGCAAGAGCAGAATACCGAAGAAGGCGAGCACGATGCCGATGGAGATGAGATTCTGCACGAACAGGCTCATACACTACCCGTCCAGAGATGTCTTATAAACATTGGTACGAGGACATCGTAGCGTCAACGCCGACGATACACGAACCCGATACCTCGCATCACGCTTGGGTGACTATCTCGAACGCTTCATCACCGCAAGGAAGGCGAAGACGAGAAAGCCGAATCCGAGGCCGAGGAACAGTCCTGCTACGATGTTCCCGAAGAGAAATCCGAACCCCATGCCCGTGAGCACACCAGCGGGTATGAAGAGCGCTTCAGGATCGTCGTCCTTCTTCTCCCGCTCGGATCGCGCCTTGGGTGTCTTCTCCTTCGCAGCGGAGCGGGTCTTCGCAGTCTCTTTCGTGCGAGCCATACACTGGAGGACCACCCAGGATTCATAAGCGTATCTAACGGGCATACACAACGGTTATGAACACACAACCCAGCACGCTCCCATGCAGGTCAACGTTGCCCTCGTACAGTTCCGCGTCAACACGGATCCGGTCAAGCAGAACCTCAAACGCATGGAACGGTACCTCTCCGAAGCCTCAGGAGCCGATGTCGTCGTATTCCCCGAGTATTTCTTGCACGGCGGAGGAGAGGACCACATCGATGACGGCACGCTCCTCAGAGCATTCCAAACCCTCGCACGGCGGTACGCAGTCGATCTCGTGCCCGGATCGATACTCGAACGCACACAGAACGGACTCGTGAACGCAGCCTACTACATCGACAGAGAAGGCGTGATCAGAGGACGCTACGAGAAGATCAACCTGTGGCACTCGGAACGAGCGAAGGTCACTCCAGGATCAGACGTCGCGGTCTTCGACACGCGCTTCGGAACGAGCTCGCTCGCCTTGTGCTGGGACCTCACCCGGCCCGATCTCTTCGGCGAGATGGCCCGCGCAGGAGCTCGCATCGCCTACTGTCCGAGCCTCTGGTTCAGAGGAACCGACATGCCGATCCACGCTGGTCGCCCCGACACGCAAAAACTCCACCTCGACGCGCTCTGCCGCGCACGGGCGATCGAGAACGCCATGGCGATCGTCTACGTGAACGGCGTCGGACGCGTCGCATTGGAAGATGGGTTTGATGATGGCATCGGACAATCCATGATCGCCATGCCTGTTCGCGGCGTCATACGCGCTATGGATGAAGAAGAAGGCATGGTCACCGCACCTATCGACCTCTCGCTCATCGAACAGGCACGCGAAGCGTACGGCCTGCCGCACACGCCCTGAACCAGTACCTCGAAGTTCATCCACAGATACTATAAACAACCACCCCTCCCATGCGTATGTACGTCATCGGACGATGGGGATACCTCATCCCTGTTGTATGGGTTATCACAGGCATCCTCTACGCACGGTCGATCGAAGCCTTCGCAGGCATCGGTGTGCTCATCATGACGCTCATCTCAGGCATGGCTCTGCTCATCGGAATCATCACGTGGCGGGCTACACAGAAATGGTATTGGGGCCTTGTGAGCACGATCGTCACAGGAATCCTCACCATGGCGCTCATCGTGATCTCGGTCAGAGCAGGATAACCGTTCTCACCGATTTCTCGGTCAGTCACAGTCACAGGCAATATCTTGACGGCGCAGGTTCTGTTCGCGGATCTCACTGAGGACGAGGAGCTTGACGATCTCACTGAAGACCACGATCGAAGAACCGATCGCCGTGATAACGAGCCAGTCGAAACCGGTGAGCGGAACGGTTCCGAAAACGACCTGGAGCGCAGGCACGTAGAGGATAAGCAAAGTGAGCGAGAGCGTCGCTGCGATCGCAAGAAAGATATACGGGTTCTTCAAGAAGCGTTCGGAGAAGATGCTCGTATGCAAGCTACGCGCATTGAACACGTGGAAGAGTTCGAACACGATGATCGTCGCAAAGACCATCGTCTGCGCATATTCGAGGCTCCGGCCGAGGATCTCCATCGAATACCAGAAGACTCCGATCGTAGCCGTCACGGTGAGCGGGATGAGCACGAGGATCTTAGTGAGCAGATAGTTCGAGAGCAACCGCTCGTCAGGATGACGCGGCCGATGCGTCATGACATTGCTGTTCGTAGGCTCAACCGCAAGCGCTAATGCAGGGATGACGCTCGTGAGCACGTTGATCGTCAAAATGAAGAGCGCGGTGAGCGGAGCGCTCAATCCGATCGCCACAGCGAGTATGATGAGCGATACCTCAGTGAAGTTAGCGGTGAGCAAGTAGAATATGAAGCGGCGGATGTTGCTGTAGATCGTGCGGCCTTGACGCACCGCATCGACGATCGTCCCGAAATTATCATCGGCGAGAACCAGGTTGCTCGCCTGACGTGCGACCTCAGTACCATGCTTACCCATCGCAACACCCAAATCAGCCTTCTTGAGCGCGGGAGCGTCGTTCACACCATCGCCGGTCATCGCGACGATCTCACCATTACGTTGCAGGCTCTTCACGATACGCAACTTGTGTTCAGGCGTCGCCCTGGCGAAGACCGCAACGGATCCAATGATACCATCAAGGTCCTCATCCTCCATCTTGTCGAGTTCGGATGCCTCGAGCACCTTATTGCGTTGCTTGGTCAGGATACCGACGCGCTGAGCGATGCTCCGAGCCGTATTGACGTGATCACCGGTGATCATCACCACGCCGATACCCGCTCGTTTACACTCCTCAACGGCACTGATCGCTTCGGGACGCAAGGGATCCTCGATACCCACCATGCCTTCGAATGTATAGCCACTCTTAGGAACACGTTTCACCCGCTTCTTCGTAGCGAAGGCGATCACACGCAGCGCATCATCAGTGAGCTCGTGACCACGCGTCACGATGGACTCGCGCATCGGCTTGGAGAGCGTGCGGACCGTTCCATCAACTCTCACATGGGAACATTTCTCGAGCACTCGTTCGAGCGCTCCTTTCAGATACGCGGTCGAATCGTGGACAGTAACCATGAATTTCGCTTCCGGATCGAACGGGACCTCATCAGTACGCGGATGGTCCTCGCGCATCACCTCCTCATCACACCCGGCAGCCTTGGCCAAGGCGAGGAGCGCCCCTTCGGTCGGTTCTCCTTCAAGCGTCCACTCCCCATCTTCGAGCGAGAGCTGCGCATTACTGCAGAACACGCACACCTCGAGGAGTTCGGCATGGGCATCGAGATCCTCATGCGAGAGCTTCGCATGACCCCGGCGGAATACGGCGATCGGCTCGTATCCATGCCCTTCCACGTGGATCAGGTCTCCTGAAGCGAGTGCGATGCGCGTAGCGCGCATACGGTTCTGTGTGAGCGTACCGGTCTTATCCGTACAGATGATCGTCGAGGTTCCAAGCGTCTCGACGCTACTCATGTCCTTGACGAGCGCATTGCGCTCGGCCATCTTGCGAACACCATGGGTAAGCGCAATGGTGAGCACGAGCGGAAAGCCCTCAGGGATACCTCCGACCGCAACGGCTCCCACGAGTATGAGCGCGGCGAGCATCGGCTGGCCTTGGAGGAGGAGTATGACGAAGAAGAGTGCGGCGAGACCGAGCACCATAAAACTGATACGACGAGTCATCCGCTCGATACGCACTTGGAGCGGTGTCGGAGCGTAGCCGATCTCCTTGAGCGCATGACTGATCCGACCGATCGCAGAATCAAGACCGGTACCGATCACAACTCCACGGCCGCTGCCGGTCACGATGCTCGTACCGCTGAAGAGTATGTTGTTCTGATCCGCGACCGGAACGTCCTGTTTGTCGATGCGATCCGCATGCTTGGGTTTGTGCACGCTCTCGCCTGTGAGGATACTCTCATCAGCACGGATACCGCTGCTGTGTGTGACACGGATATCAGCCGGAAGGATCATACCGCGACGTATGACGATAACATCACCGGGAACGAGGTTGCGCGATTCGATCTCGTGCTCTTTTCCGCCTCGCACGACGGATACCTTGCGGGCCGTATAGCTTTCAAGCGCCTCGACCGAACGAGCAGCCTGATACTCTTGGAACCAGCTTACGAGCACCGTAAACCCGATGATCACGAGGATCACCCAGAACTCGAGGTGGTGCCCAGCCCACAAGCTCAAGAGCGCCGTAGCCGTAAGGATGTATACGAGAAGCGTATTGAGTTTCGAGATGAGAACCTTGAACGAGTTGAACCTCTCTGCCTTCTCGAGCTCATTGTGACCGTACCGTTCGAGCCGTTGTTTCACCTGCGAGGAGGTGAGGCCTTCTTCGCTCGACTCGAGCTCCTCAAAAACCTCATCGACGCTGCGCAGGTACCAGTAGTGTTCTTTCACACGACCACCCATCTGTACGAGAGCATACCCGATTCCGTCCACACACCCTTTTTATGTGTTCACCACAGATACTCGCCGAAACGAGCAGACACCGTACACGTCAGAAAACCGCATACATCAGAAAACAATGGTGAGAGCACAGCGCTCGCAACAGACACCGAACACGAACGAGCAGAGCCTAGAGGTTCGCTAGGTCAGCAACCATACAAAACACTGCGTGAAGCGTATACGAGAATCAACAGGAAACGGTTTGAGATAACGAGTTTGGGATCGAACCTTACAGGTTCTCGACCCACAAGTAGTACGTGGTCGGCGTTGAACTGCCACCCGTACCATCCTCAGGGATGATCATCTGATAGTCGACTTCCGTGTTCCGATACGAGGTTCCGTTCACCACAACCTTACCCGCCCAGACGAGCGATGTCTCGTCCCACAAGCTGTAGGTCTTCCAGACCGTAGCACCAGCGGAATTCGTCGTAGCGAACGCACTCGTGATCGTGAAGATCGCCGAGTCGATCGACTCAGGAGTTCCTGTGAACGTCTCGTTGTACGCATCGTTGATGGATCCTCCGATGAACGGAGCGAGCGCGACAACGTTCGTCTCGTTCGCATCTTCTAGGCTCGACCAATCGACCGTCGGCGAACTCGAGGCGAATACGATGTTACCTTGCGCCGTCCAATCATACATCGTGTTCGAATCCGAATCACCCAGAGCGATCGAGCCGGACACGTTACCGAGCAGACCGACCCATCTGAACGTCGACTGCTGCACATCGAGATTGGCGATCGTGATGTTACCCGCAACCACGGACACGTTCCCCGGAGGCGAGACCGGAAGCCTTCCCAGGTCAACCTCATCCACTACCGTAGCCCCTCCGGGAACCGCAGCGTACGCTGCCGGAACGAGTATCAGTATCGATGCGATCAGGATGGTTCGTGTGATGTGTACGTTCATTGTGGTAACCCCGGTGCCCCCCGGCACCTTAACGGCATTCCAAAACGTATCCGCTTAAGTATCTATCGTCGTTCTCCGACGAGAAAATGTACAAATACTGTATACTGGAAGAACGTCTTCGCATACCAAAACCGTATTCCGAGACAAGTATGAAATGAGCACATCAACACTGCGAACGTACGCCATGAACCAAAGGGCATCCGCACACGTGATGCGATGGAATCGCAGTGCATGAACCGATCACC
>JBLKOL010000025.1:0-12434 GCA_047602765.1 Candidatus Woesearchaeota archaeon | reverse complement strand
AACGATGAGATCAGCATCGCAACCGGAAAAGGACGCCGCAGACGCCCGCTCATCGTCGTGCGCAACGGCAAGCCGCTCCTCACCGAACAACACGTCAAACAACTCGAATCACAAGACCTCTCCTGGACGGACCTCGTCGCACAAGGGATCATCGAATACCTCGACGCCGCAGAAGAGGAGAACACGCTCGTCGCATGGACGCGAGACGACGTCACCGCCGAACACACGCACGTTGAGATCACACCGTTCGCCATGTTCGGACTCACCACGGCGCTCGTACCCTTCGCCAACCATTCCATGGCGGCAAAAGTCAACACGGGTTCGAAGAACCAGAAACAAGCCCTCGGATTGTACACGACGAACATACTCACCCGCATGGACATGGACACGTCGATGCTCCAAGCACCACAACGACCGATCGTCAAGAGCATCATGCACGACATCATGGACTACGACCGGCACCCATCCGGACAGAACATCACGATCGCTGTTATGAGTTACCGCGGATACAACATGGAAGATGCGATCATACTCAACAAGGGATCGGTCGACCGAGGATTCGCACGATCAACCTACTACCGGCCAGCGATCAGCGAAGAACTCCGCTACTCCGGAGGACTCTACGACCAGATCGAACTCCCCGATAAAGACGTCATAGGATACCGCGCCGAACGAGACTACCGCTACCTCGAAGACGACGGGATCATCTACCCGGAAGCCGGCGTCGCCGAAGGAGATATCGTCATCGGAAAAACCTCGCCGCCACGATTCCTCAACGCCATGGAACAATACTCGCTCGGAAACGAAGGTCGTCGCGAATCATCGTTCATGATGAAACACGGAGAGGAAGGAATCATCGACTTCGTCATCCTCACCGAGAACCCTGAGGGGAACAAGCTCGTACAGGTCAAGATCCGAGACCAGCGCATCCCCGAAGTGGGAGATAAGTTCACGAGCCGCCACGGACAGAAGGGCATCGTAGGACTCATCGTAGAAGAAGCAGACATGCCGTTCACCGCGACCGGCATCAAGCCCGACATCATATTCAGCCCTCACGGAATCCCGACACGAATGACGATCAGTCACCTCATCGAGATCGTAGCAGGCAAGACCGGAGCGCTCTCAGGACGAGACATCGACGGAACCGTCTTCGAACCAGAACAGGAAGCGGATCTGCGAAAAGAACTCCTTAGCCTTGGCTTCAGAGAAGACGGATGCGAAACGATGTACGACGGCATCACCGGAGAACGCATGGATGTCAAGATCTTCACCGGACCCATGTACTATCTCAAGCTCAAACACATGGTATCGAACACGCTCCACGCACGCGCGCGAGGACCCATACAGCTCCTCACCCGCCAGCCGACCGAAGGACGCGCCAAAGAAGGAGGACTGCGCCTCGGAGAGATGGAGAAAGACACGTTCGTAGCGCACGGAGCAGCAGCGCTCCTCAAAGAGAGATTCGACTCGGACAAGGTCATCGTACCCGTAGACGAAACCTCGGGGATGATCGCCATCTACGACGAATACCGCAAACAAGCACACTCGCCGATCTCAGGTGACGACGCGAACATCTCATGGGTCGAGATGAGCTACGCGTTCAAACTGCTGCTCGACGAATTCAAGGCACTCGGCATCTATCCGAAGATACAGCTCGAGTCCAAGTTCTAGGTGATCGCATGAGAGACAAGCTCGTATACAAGAAGATCGCAGGCATCGAATTCGGACTCATCAGCCCCAAGCTCGTCAAGAAGATGGCCGTAGCGAAGATCGTCACGCCCGAACTCTACGATAAGGAAGGATACCCTGTCGACGGAGGACTTATGGACCTGCGCCTCGGAGTCGTCGACCCAGGACTGCGTTCGAAGACCACTGGATCGACGATGAAAGATGATCTTGGACACTTCGGATACATACCCCTTGCACGGCCTGTTATCCACATCAAGTTCATGACGCTCATCTACGACATCCTCAGATGCACGTGCCTTGAATGCGGAAAACCCCTCGCATCAGAAGAGGAGATCGTAGAATACCGCAAGAAACTCACACGGGTACGCAAGACGCGCGGACTCGACGAGACGAGAAAACTCGTCAAGGAGTTCATGCGCCAACTCAAGAACGGCAAGAAATGCCCTCATTGCAAAGCCAAACAACCCAAGACCACGCTCGAGAAACCCTACACGTTCTTCGAAGACGACCGCCGAATCACCCCTGTTGAGGTACGCACCCGGCTCGAACGCATCACCGACGAAGACGCTGCGCTCTTCGAATTCGACCCTCAGATCGCACGACCCGAATGGACGGTGCTCACCGTACTCCCCATCCCACCCGTGACGATGAGACCTTCGATCACGCTCGACACCGGAGAACGAAGCGAAGACGACCTCACCCACAAGCTCGGAGACATCATCCGTATCAATCAACGACTGTTCGAGAATGTCAACGCAGGAGCGCCCGAGATCATCATCGAAGACCTCTGGGACCTGCTCCAATACCACGTGACGACGTACTTCGACAACGCAGTTGCACAGCTCCCTCCCGCGCGCCACCGCTCAGGACAACCCCTCAAAACGCTCACCGAACGCATCAAGGGCAAAGACGGACGCATCAGGCATAACCTCGCAGGGAAGCGGACAAACTTCAGCGCACGATCAGTCATCAGCCCCGACCCGATGATCTCGATCAACGAAGTAGGCGTCCCCATGTTCGTAGCGCGCAAACTCACCGTTCCCGAACGCGTCACCGAGTGGAACCTCTCCTATCTGAAGGGATTCGTAGAACGCGGACCGGACAAGTATCCGGGAGCTAACTACGTCATCAGACCCGACGGACGCAGACGACGACTTACCGAAGAGACGATCGAACAGGCCCTCGAAGAGCTCCAACCAGGCTTCATCGTAGAACGACACCTTATGGACGGAGACATATCCATCTTCAACCGCCAACCATCATTGCACCGCAATTCGATGATGGCACACCGCATCAGGGTCATGCCGTACAAGACGCTGCGCATCAACCCCTCGGTATGCGCACCGTACAACGCTGACTTCGACGGAGACGCGATGAACCTGCACATACCCCAGAACGAAGAAGCCATGGCAGAAGCCATGATCCTCATGGAGGTACAAACACAGCTCAACAGTCCACGCTACGGCCTCTCAGTCATCGGACTCATACAAGATGCGATCAGCGGATTGTACGTACTCACCAAGAACGAGACGATCACCCGCAAACGAGCGCTCAGACTCCTCGCATTCGCAGGAGTATACGAGTACGACCGCCTTCCAGAAGGTGATACGGTAACCGGACGCGACGTGTTCAGCCTCGTACTCCCAGAAGACTTCTCGTTCAGGAGCAAGAGCCGCGACAAGAAGCCCGTCATCATCGAGAACGGAGTGCTCATCGAAGGGGTCATGGACAAGGCGAACCTCGGAGAAGGAGCAGGACTCATGCTGCGCAACCTGAACAAACGCTACGGAGCAGAAGGAGCCATGGACATCATCGGAAAGATGAGCCGGCTCGGCATCTACTACCTGCTCGACCGAGGATTCACCGTATCCCTTTCAGAGACAGACACGCAAGAGACTGTGTCAGCAGAGATCGAACGCATCCTCAAAGAAGCCGATAAGAAGGTAGCCAAGCTCATCAAAACGTATGAAGACGGAAAGATCGAAACCTTCCCGGGTAAGACCGAGAAAGAAACGCTCGAACTCTCCATCCTCGAAGCGCTCAACGGAGTGAGAAACGAGATCGGATCATTCATACAAGGAGTCGTACCCGACTCGAACCACATCGAGATCATGGCGCTCAGCGGAGCGAGAGGAAGCATCCTCAACCTCGCCCAGATATCAGGAGTCGTCGGACAACAAGCCCTGCGCGGCACGCGCATCAACAAAGGATACAACGGACGCACACTGAGCCACTTCAAGAGAGGAGACCTCTCAGCCGACGCACACGGATTCATCAGGGGGAACTACAAGAGCGGACTCAAGCCGCACGAGTTCTTCTTCCAGAGCATCGTAGGTCGAGACTCGCTCATGGACACCGCACTGAGAACGCCGCGTTCAGGATACCTCTACCGCAGATTGGCGAACGCCATGCAAGACTTGCGCGTCGAATACGACGAAACCGTCAGGGACGCTGCCGGAAAGATCATCCAGTTCCGATACGGAGAAGACGGCATGGACGTGTCCATGTCCGAGGGAGGAACCATCAACGTATCGCGCATCATCGAAGAAGTAGCGTCAAAGAGGTAACCATGGTAACCGCAGAAGAGAGGATAGAAGAGATCACGAGCATCATACCACGATCGCTCAGCCGCGCGATCGAAGAGAAGGCCAAGGACCTGAACAAGACGCAACTACGCGAAGTCTACGAGACAGTACTCGAAGAGTACGAACGCGCACAAGCAGAACCCGGAGAGAGCGTAGGCATCATCAGTGCCGAATCCATCGGAGAACCATCAACACAGATGACGCTCGACACCAAACACACCGCAGGAGTAGCAGAACTCAACGTCACAACAGGTCTTCCGCGTATCATCGAGATTCTCGACGGAAGAAAAGCCATCGCAACACCTTCGATGGAGATCTACCTCAAACCCGAATACAACAACGAACGCGACGTACGCACGATCGCATACCGCATCAAAGAGACGTTCCTCGACGAAGCCGTAGACGAATTCGAGATCGACCTCGAAAGCTTCGCGATCAGAGCACGCCTCCGTCAGAAGAAGCTCGAAGAGCTCGACATGACGACCAAAGACGTCGCCAAGAAACTCTCAGGGAAACTCAAGAAGCTCGACGTAGACGCCACAGGAGACTACGAGCTGAGCTTCACGTTCAAAGGAAAAGAAGACAACTTCAACGAACTCTACCGGATCAAAGACCGCCTGAGAGTCATTTCGATCACCGGAGTCAAAGGCATCACTCAGGTGCTCCCCGTACGCCGGGATGAAGAGTTCGTTATCGTAACTGCAGGAAGCAACCTCAAAGACGTCCTCAAACAAGAGTACGTCGACACCTACCGTACGACGACCAACGACCTCTTCGAGATACATGCTAACCTCGGTATAGAAGCCGCACGAGCAGCCATCATCACAGAAGTCTTCAAGGTCATGGAGAGCCAAGGACTCAACATCGACCGCAGGCACGTCATGCTCGTAGCCGACACGATGTGCAACGGCATCGCACCACACGGCATCACACGCTACGGTGTCATCAGAGAGAAGGCATCGGTCCTCGCACGTGCCTCGTTCGAAACAGCGCTCAACCACATCATCAATGCGGCGATCGTAGGAGAACGCGATCCTATGAGTTCGATCGTCGAGAACGTGATGGTCAACCAGTACATCCCATCAGGGACCGGCCTCCCACGGCTCCAAACCGATTTCAAACGATAAGGTGATACTATGACGAAAACTGCTTCGGCACTCGATTTGATCAAAGAAGCCCACAAGAAAGACAAGGTCACTATCGGATTCGACTCGACGCTCAAAGCGCTCAGAGAATCGCAGATCGCAATGGTGTTCGCTTCGCGAAACGCATCCGCATCCATGATCGAAGACCTCGAACACTACGCTGAGCTCACAGGAGCACAGTTCAGCCAACTCAACGTCGACTCCGAGAACCTGGGTATCGCAGTGAAGAAACAATTCACTGTGAGCGTCGTGGGGATCAGAAAATGAGTCGGAAATACGATCAGCAGACCATGCAGCTCATCAGCATGTTCGAGCAGATGACCGGCTCGAAACTGAGGGACTGTTTCGCCATCGAAGACCTTCAGGTATTCGTCGTCGAGAAAGGACAGATCGGCAGAGCCGTAGGACGCAACGGAGCAAACGTCAAGAAACTCGCAACTGCCCTCAAGAGCAAGATCAAGATCATCGAACACTCGAACGATATCACTCAGTTCATCGCGAACACGGTGCACCCGATCAAACCCAAACGCGTAGAATTCGACGACGAACTCAAAATAGCGCTCATCACACCCCCCGACCTGCTCTCGCGAGGACTCCTCATCGGACGACAAGCGATCAAACTGCGCGAGACCGAGAAGATCATACAACGGTTCTTCGATGTTGTAGAGCTCAAGGTCGGACGTCCCGAAGAAGGACCCCAAACGGTCGAAGAAGCACAGGCGCTCGAGAGAACGGTACCACCGACCGTCGCAGACGTAGCGGCACACCCATCCGGAACGCTCGAAGAGTCAGAGGAACCGGCGAATGAGTCGGTGGACGAAGATACCACGGCGACACCGAAAGACGCTCCTCTCGGTGAAGGCCCCGCTCAGGCGGATGATGAAGCGATCAACACCCAAGAACCCTCCCTTGAAGAAGAGTTGCCTGAAGGGGCGGAAGTCGAAGGAGCAGGCGTTACCACTGCTGAAACGCAAGCTTCAAAAAAGGAGCGCAAGACCGAGTAGGACGATGGCGAACAAATCACGAGGACTCAACGCAGGCGCCAAACTCCAGAAACGCCGCGTAGCCGGCCGCTGGGCTGACAAACAGTACGCGCGCAGAGCGCTCAACCTCAAAGCAAAATCCGACCCGCTCGGAGGAGCAGCACAGGCCAAAGGCATCGTATTGCAGAAGGTCGAGCTCGAAGCCAAGCAGCCGAACTCAGCGATGCGAAAGTGCGTCAAAGTACAACTCATCAAGAACGGCCGCCAAGTAGCCGCATTCGCACCAGGAGATGGAGCGATCAAACTCATCGACGAACACGACGAAGTCGTCATCGAAGCCATCGGCGGAAAACAAGGACGCGCCAAAGGAGACATCCCCGGCGTGCGCTGGCAGGTCATCAAAGTCAACGACCAATCGCTCAACGCACTCCTGCGCGGAAAAATCGAAAAGGCACGAAAGTAAGGCCAGGTGGGGTGCGAGATGACACAAGTCAACGGTACGCTCGTGGTCTCCTTCCGCTATACGACCGAGAGACACGGTGGGCCCAACAACGTCGAATACGATATTCTACCCGCCAGCGGTGCAACCCTCGACTATCTCTGCGCTATCGCAGAGGAAGTAGCGGGGAATGGTGAACCGGTTCAAGCCGACATTACGCAGTACGCGAGCGGCCGAACGCTGCGATCATACTCGGTCGGCAACGGAGCGCTAACCATCGTCACACCATCAGATAGCGCACGACCGCTTGAAGTCAGACTCCGGAGCGCGAGAGTCGAGGATTACGCGCGATTGCATAAGGCGATCGTGCGCGACATGCGGCTCTCGGAGACCGCAACTCGCGAGGTTTCGAGATTCGACCGTTTCAGACGCTCACGTTGAGCAGTGCTCGCTTCGGCTCACCGATCGTGCGTAGGTACTCTGCGTGCACAACTCGCCGAGCTGACCGAACCCGTTACGCGTTCGAATCCTCCTTCGAAGATGGGAAGAGAAAGGTCTACCCTACGGAACTTCGCGTTTTGGAGCGCTCCTAGTGAGCACTGAACACGTTACGATCCGCTCAATCGCCTTTTGGCACCACTACACACAGCAGGGGCCAGCAGCTATGCAAGGAGCTATGCGCAAAGCACCGTCGCACAAACCCTCTGGAAGAGGTATGGTTATGGAGCTCTAAAGGTGTGTTCGCGGTGAACCGTTCACGTTCGTACGGCGAGTCGAACGGATGCGGGGATCCGTTCGGTATGAAGAGCACACCACACCTGATCGCGAAGATACGCTCGAAGGGCTTGCACCGTTGTACCGAGCGATGCGTGAAGGGTACGTGGTCGGATAGAACACAAGACGCTGCACGGGGATTCGAGCAACGACTCAACGGTGTTTCCGTTCCATGCAGCGCATAATCGCTTACGGGCAGTGCTCGCTTCGGCTCGTCTCACAGATCGCTTCCATGAGCTGCTGGCGGCTGTGGATGCCGCAGAACGTCTCTCCTTCCACAACGGTACACGGCAGATCCGTATCAGCCTCGTAGTAGCGTGCGAGGAGTTCGATGCTTGTGATCCCAAGCTCGAGATCGTAACTGAAGATCGCAACGTCATCGCCCATCCGTGTGTTGATCGCCGTGAGCACATGAGCCTGGTCGTCGCACTTCGAACACGCAGAGCTGTTCGTGTAGAAGTAGGCTACGATCGGCTGGTCGAAGGTACACCGGTCCTTGAGACTGCGCAAGAGCGTCATGTAGATCAGCTGGTTCTCATTGAATACGCGTTTCTGCTCGAGGTAGAACTCGCTTTTCGTGAACTCCTCGGATGCAGCACGGTACTGGTCGAGCCGGATGCCCAAGTCCCAGATGCTCCGGTCGAAGTCTCGGATCTTCCGATCGAACGTGAGACAGGCCATCTCATCACCATACACCTCGGAGAGCAAAAAGAACGTTTGGATCTCAGCGAGATCAGTGTGGAGGCGTTCGATACGAGAGTCGATCGCATCCTGACGTTGATCGTTCATCACGCGGCCGATGAGAAGGATCGTCGAGAGCAAGAAGAGCGTGATGAACAGCGCGGTGATCGCAACGTGCTTGGTCAACGCCATGCGTGCTTCCTCCTCGAGAGGTATGCGATGACTGCACTGATCCAGAATATCTGGTAGAAGACGAAGAGCGTCGGATACCCGATGATGCCCGGAACCTTCGCACGATCACCCCGTCCGAGGCGCAGTCCGATGGCCAGCATCGTGAGCGTTGCTGTGATCCCGAGGATGCCGGTGATCGCCACCGTACCCATACGCAACGGATCGATCGTGAAGAGCGAGAGGCGTTCGAGGATGTTGAAACCCGTATACCGCAAGCTGAGCAGACCTTCGACCCAGTTCGAACCGATGAGCCACACGCTCGAGAAGAACAGTATGAGTCCGAGGGCTATGATCGTATAGTTGAGCGGGATGAGGAATCCGAAGACCCCGTAGCGGGACTTGAACATCATATCCCGATGCTTGACCTGCGTTTGGATGGCCCCCGTATACCAGCGTCTGCGTTGCCGGTATGCGCCACGCCAGGTCTCGGGAAGCGTCGTTCGCACCGTCGCTTCGAGCGCGTTATCGATACGATACCCTGCCTTGTTGATCCGATAGGCGATCTCAAGATCCTCGGTGAGGTTGAGCGGATCGTAGCCTCCGATTTCGCTCAGTGTCTTCGCACGATAGAGCGAGAACGGCCCGGGCGTTACGAAGACCGTCTTGTGGAAACTGAGGGCCTTGAGGAGCAGTGAGAGTCCGATGCGGAACTCGAGGTCGAAGATCTTGTTGAGCAGCGTATTCGTGTTCGCGACACGTACCGAAACCGTCACGGCGCCGACCGTCTCATCCTCGAAGTACGGAACGGCCTTGCGCAGCACATCAGCATCGACGATACTATCAGCATCCATCGTCGCGATGATCTCGCCGCGCGCGAGGCTGATGCCCCGGTTGAGCGTACGCGGCTTACCCATGTTCTGAGGGTTTTTGACGAAGACGAAGCGCTCGTCACCATCGATCGCCTCGAGCGCGACACGCTCGGTGGCATCCGTCGAACCATCATCGAGCACATAGACCTCGACGTGCGGATACTCGACGGCCTTGAGCGATCTGATCGTCTGACCGATACCTTCCTCCTCGTTGTAGGCCGGTACGAGTACCGTGACGAGCGGATAGCGCGACGGCGTACGATCCTCGTAGAGCACGTCTTTTTTGAGGAGGAGCGAGAGCATGAGCGATACCACGTAGTAGGTCGAGATGAACCAGACCACGTAGACGAATCCGTTGTAGATGGGATTCATACGCGTCGAATCGGAACGACGCTTTATAAACGAACTGGTATCTTTCGGTGGACGCCGACAGTTCTTTATAAAGAAACGTTTGAACGGCTGTTCTGTACGTGCCCAAACAGCTATAACCCAACCGCTCGGACCGGTACGGATGATCAGCGAGAAGCGCACACCGGACGACAACCAGGCCGTGATGCACGTGCTCAGCGACGTAGTCACACAGTGGTTCTCCTCCAAATACCCTTCGCTGAGTCTCGCACAACGCATGGGAGTGCTCGAGATCCACTCGCGCAAGAACGTCCTGCTCAGCGCTCCGACCGGATCGACGAAGACGCTCACCGCATTCCTCTCGATCATCAACGAACTCGTACAGCTCCGAGAAGCAGGACTCTTGGAGGATCGGATCTATGCGCTCTACGTATCACCGCTCAAAGCCCTCAACGCGGACATCGCACACAACCTGAACGAACCCCTCGCAGAGATCGAAGCGCTCGCGGGAGGACTCGACATCCGTGTAGCGGTGCGAACCGGAGATACGACGAGCTCCGAACGCGCGAAGATGGCTCGTCGTCCACCACACATCCTCATCACCACGCCCGAGAGCCTCAACATCATCCTCACCACGCAGAAATTCTCAGAAGCCCTTCGAGGAGTGCAATGGGTGATCGTCGACGAGATCCACAGCCTCGCAGAGAACAAACGGGGAGTCGACCTCTCCCTCGCCCTCGAACGCCTCGAAGACCACTCGCCCGGATTCTGCAGGGTCGGACTCTCAGCCACCGTAGCACCGCTCGGAGAAGTAGCACGATACCTCGTCGGATACCACGATGATGGATCAGAACGCGACGCGCTCATCATCGACGTGAACGAAACCAAAACGCTCGACCTCTCCGTCCTGAGCCCTGTAGACAACCTGATCACCACGCCGCTCCACACGATACACGAGCAGACGATCGGACTCCTCCACGGCCTCATACAAGCGCATACGACGACCATCGTATTCACCAACACACGAGCAGCGACCGAACGCGTCGTCAATGCGCTCAAAGAACGATACCCCATCTACGCAGAGCAGCGTATCGGAGCACACCACAGCTCGCTGAGCCGGACATCGAGGCACAGCATCGAAGACGCACTGCGCCGAGGCGAGCTCAAAGCCGTCGTATCGAGCACGTCGCTCGAACTCGGCATCGACATCGGATCCGTAGACCTCGTCGTACTCCTCTCAAGCCCGAAGAGCGTCGCACGAGCATTGCAACGCGTCGGACGAAGCGGACACCAACTCGCACAGACCTCCAAAGGCCGGCTCATCGCGACGAGCAGAAGCGATCTGCTCGAATGCGCGACGATCGTAAAGTCAGCACGAGAAGGGAGGATCGATCGCATCCACATACCCAGAAACTGCCTCGACGTACTCGCACAACACGTATTCGCACTCTCCATCGTCAAGACGTGGCGTGAAGACGAACTGTATCGACTGTTCAGACGAAGCTACGCATACCGACACCTCTCCCTAGGCGACTACAACGATGTGCTCACCTACCTCGAAGGAGCCTATCCGGGCCTCGAATCACGCATGGTCTACCCCAAGATCTGGCGTGAGAGTGGTGTTATCGGACGGCGAGGGAAACTCGCACGCGTACTCTCCATGACGAACGTAGGAACCATCCCCGACGAGTCGTACGTCACCGTAAAACAGCTCGGCTCGAACGAGAGCCTCGGACGAATCGACGAAGCGTTCCTCGAACGACTCAAGAAAGGAGACGTATTCGTCCTGGGAGGAAACAAGTACGTGTTCAGCCACGCGAAAGGCATGGTCGCATTCGTATCAGGATCAGTAGCGCGCTCACCCACCATACCTTCATGGTTCAGCGAGATGCTCCCGCTCAGCTTCGACCTCGCACGGAGCATGGGATACCTCTGCCGCGAAGTAGAACGCCACTACCGAGCGAAGAGCGACGACGAAGACGTGACGAGCTTCATAGAACACTACCTGCACGTCGATCGCACAACCGCACGAGCCGTACACTCATACCTTCGCGAACAGTACCGCTTCAGTCTGCTCCCCCACGACGAGCGCATCCTCGTAGAACACTACGAACAAGACGGATACAAACACCTGCTCTTCGTATCGCTCTACGGACGACGAGTCAACGACGTACTGAGCAGAGCCATCGCCTACATCGCAGGACGAACCCAAGGACGAGACGTACAAGTAGGCATCACCGACCACGGATTCGCACTCACCACGATCAAACCCATCGCGCTGGAAAACACTATCCGATACGTGCGCGCCGAGAAACTGCGCGTACTCATGGAACATGCGATCTCGAGCAGCGAAGTGCTCTCACGACGGTTCCGGCACTGCGCCGCACGATCGCTCATGATCCTCAGATCCTACCGAGGAGAGCGCAAGAGCGCCGGAAAACAACAGGTGAGCAGCATGCGACTGCTCAAAACCGTACGCGAGATGAACGAAGACTTCCCCATACTCAGAGAAGCACGACGAGAAGTGCTCGAAGATATGATGGACGTCGAATCAGCCACACAGATCATCGAAGGCATCACCTCAGGACGGATCACACTCGAAGAGACATCACTGGGCATCCCCTCACCGTTCGCGTTCGAACTCGCCATGCAGGGTCGTTCGGACCTCATCAAAATCGAGGATCGCCAAGCGTTCCTCGAGCGGATGCACAACGAAGTACGAGCAGCGATCGAACTCAAAGAACGACGTG
>JBLKOL010000024.1:0-12973 GCA_047602765.1 Candidatus Woesearchaeota archaeon | reverse complement strand
CCAGCGAGGCGTTGGTTGATGCTCTCGATGCTCGTCGCCAGATACTTAAGCTCATCGTGCAACTGAGCATCCCCCTGACCCGAGCCTCCGAACAACGGCATATGGTGTCAAGGAACGCCCCACTTAAAAAACGTTACCTTGTGTTCGGGACGAAATTCCACTCGGTTTTATATATGCAGGCTCGCAGGAACACGCATGACCGATCGTATCCTCGAACTCGACGACTCGGAACTCAAGACGATCATCGCCAGTCCACAACTCGCACCCGAACAAGAACACCACCTGAAAGACCGCGACTTCGACCGACTCAGGATCAGAACCGCACTCTTCACCAAAGAGTACGACCGGAGCATGAATCTGCTCGCGATCGAACCCTTCTTCGTCGACGTACGCATCACCCAACCTCCTATCGGAGCAGACCTCATCGAACAGTACCCTATCTCCACCGGAGCCGTCGTGAGCATCTATGAAGATCCCGAACAGAGCGCTCCTATCTACCACGTCTCGCTCCCCGAGATGACGCTCAACTTCTCCCAGCTCAAACACCTCAAACACGAATTCAACACCTTCCAAGCGACCGGGAAGACAACGAACGAGTACATCAGACGATGGTACCAGGAGTTCGGAATCCTCGAACACCTGCTCTTCGACGAGAACGTGCTCGAGATCAACATCAACCCACCCGCATACAAGACCCCGATCCGCATCGTACACAGCACGCACGAAGAATGCACGAGCAACATCTACCCGAGCCCTGAGATGCTCGAATACCTCTCGACGCACCTGAAGATCACCACAGGACGACCGCTCAACAGAGCTCAGACCCAGCTCGATGGCGAAATCAACATCGGTGAGCTTCGAGCTCGTGTCGCCGCGATCATCGAACCGTTCTCAGTATTCGGAACCGGATTCTCCATCAGGAAACACCGGCCCAAACCATGGACGGTACCGCTCCTGATGAACCGCAAGAGCGTGAACGGATGGTTCGCAGGATTCATGAGCTTCGTCATCACCCACGGACGCAGCTTCCTCACCGCAGGACCGAGAGGATCGGGAAAAACAAGCCTGCTCGGATCGCTCCTCGTAGAGATACTCCCCAAGTATCGGATCATCACTATCGAAGATACCCAAGAACTTCCGATACGATACCTCAAAGACATCGGATACGACCTGCTCCCCCTCAAAGTACGAAGCGCGCTCCTCGAAGAAGGACTCGAGATGCCCTTCGACCGCGGACTGCGCACGAGCCTGCGCCTCGGAGACTCAGCACTCATCATCGGAGAGATCAGAAGCACCGAAGCCGTCGTACTCTACGAAGCGATGCGCGTAGGAGCGATGAGCAACGTCGTCGCAGGAACCATACACGCAGACACACCCTATGGAGTCTACGACCGCGTCGTAAACGACCTGAACGTATCACCCGGATCGTTCAAAGTCACCGATCTGATCATCATCCAAAAACTCATCAAAGACTCCTCAGGACTTTCACGCATCAGACGCGTGGTGAGCGTTACTGAAGTCAAGAAACGGTGGAGCACGGACGAACCCGAATTCACCGACCTGCTCGTCTACGACCCGCACAAGGACGAACTCGTACCGACCCGCGAGTTGCTCAACGGAGGATCCGAAACGATCAAACAGATCATGACGAACACCACCGGATACGCGAACTACCAAGCAGCGATCAAAGACATCAGCCTGCGCGGATGGGCGAAGAACTACCACGTACAGTCGAGCGGAGGAGACGACCGGCTCATGGAAGCTGACATCGTGAGCAGGGCGAACCTGCTCTACTCGCAACTGAGCGTACGAGAAGACCCGCTCAGAAACGAAGCGAACGCACGAAGCTTCCAGAAGAAGTACGCAGACGCGCTCACCGCACTCCTCAAAACCGTCGAGAAGCGATGAACCCCAACACCATCTACGCACTGCCGCGCAGGATCGGACTCGATACGAGCTTCCTTACCGTCGAACAATGGGAACGCCGACTCAGATTCGTAGACTACGAATACCGCAGCGGCGAGATCGTGTTCACAGCGATCATCACACTGCTCGTCATGCTCCTCGGCTACCTTATCCTCTCACCCTTGAGCGCCTTCGTAGGATACCTGAGTCTGTTCATCGCGTTCTCAGCACCGATCATCATACTCTTCTACCCGCTCAACATCCACTACTACCACGTCATCGGAGAGTACAACGAAGAGATGCTCAAAGCGATCCTGCGACTGAGCACGTTCGTATCGATGAACAGCTCGGTCGAATACGCAGTCATACAGACACGACCAGAATTGAGCGGCATCCTCAGACGGCAGTTCGACACGATCATCGCACGCCTCGAAAGACGCGACAAGACGAGCCTCGGAGACGCGATCGAACCCTACATCCCCATCTGGAACGAACACAACCCTACGTTCGTGAAGAGCTTCAGGCTGCTTCAGACCGCCTCGTTCGCAGCACCCGAAGACCGGCAGAAGATACTCGACGAAACCGTCGAAACCGTACTGTGGAACTATACGACCATGGGGAAGCGGTTCGCAGAAGACCTCTCCGAGAAAGCCAAGAGGCTCATCATGCTCGGCGTCCTCTTCCCGATCATGAGCCTCATGCTCCTACCTATGGTCACCATCTTCCTCCCCGATCTTCTCAACCCGAGCGTGCTCGCATTCCTCTACATCATCCTCTTCCCCATGATCACACTCATACTCTCGCTCAACTTCGCCGCCAAACGCGTCCAGGTCTCGACGATCAGGATCGAAGAGAGCGCACAGTACGAACCGATGGGAATGGTGCCGGGAGCCGCAGCCGTCGTACTCATCCTGCTCGGATTCGTCGTGAGCCTTCTGAGCATCTCACAACTCTCAACCCCGACGTTCGACGAGAACGTGTTCGAGATCATACCCGCATACCTCGCATCAGCCATGCTCGCAGGAGGAGTATCCCTCTACGCATGGCTCTACACCCGACGCTACGATACGCTCTGGAACGAGATCCGAGAAGTCGAAGAGGACCTACCGCACCTGCTCCAAAGCTTCTCAACCTACCTCACGCTCAACCTGCCTGTGGAGAACGTCATCCCAGAAGTCGTCGACGACTACGAACAGTTCGGATTCTCGGATCATCCGATCGTCGGAGTATTCAGAAAACTCCAGACGATGCTCTCAACGACAAAGATGGGGATCAAGAAACTGACCCGAGACGTGCTCCCGACCATCGTACCATCGCGAAAGGTGAGTGCGATGATCGAACAGATCGTCAGCTTCTCAGACGTGAGCAGCGAGAGCTCGGCCAAAGCTGCGAAGATGATCCGCGAACAACAACTCTCACTGCGCAAACTCGACGACTACATGAAGACACTGCTCAGCGACACGATGAGCCTGATCAACATCACCACAACCATGCTCGCACCGCTCTTGAGCGCTGCAGCCGTGCTCATGGCCATCGCCATCGTAAAGAGCCTCATCTTCATAGAAGAACAACTCCTCTCCATAGGATCAGCCTTCGGCGTAACCGACATCTCACTTAGCCTCATAGACGTCGACAACATCATATCACCACAGATCATGCTCTTCATCATCGGCGTATACCTCGTGGAACTCATCATCGTACTCACGTATTTCTCGACGATCGTCAACATCGGAAACGACAAGTACAAAGTCCTCAAGAACCTCACCTCGAACATGCTCGGGTTCGTCATCTACTCGATCATCCTCTTCGGAGGCTACATCGTCATCCAGTTCTTCTTCTCAGCGACCTTCGGATAGCAAGGTTTTAAAGAGCGTTTCGCGTGGAACGGCTCATGAACCACACGCTCGAAGTGCTCATCGGCATCATCATCGCGCTCGTAGCCATCACCCTGATGGTCGGCATCGTCCTCACCTCGCTCGGATAATGGAAGCCGTCGAGATATCCGTGTACCTGATCGTCGCCGTCACCGTAGCAGGACTCATCATCTACGTCCTCGCAACGCTCGACACCGGAGGACTCACCGACAACGTACGCACGATCCTCGGCATGGGAGACGAAGAGATCGGAACCATGCGATCGACGAACGAGAGCCTCGCAGGAGACCTCTACCGCGTGTGGCAGTCGTGCAACTTCGGCATGGAGAACCACACACGCACGATCGGATTCTCATCGGAGACGAGTTTCACACACCTCTTCGACACGTACGAGAAGCTCAACCTGTGCGGAACGATGCGAAGCGAGATCCTCGAGTGCGGATATGGAGAGACGATGAACATCACCGTTAACGGAGCAGAACAAGACATCACAGATGCTCGCATTATAGGACCGGCGATCATCATCGCATCGTGCAACACCGACACGCGCCAATTGCACATCGAGGTGAGCTCATGAGAGGGTTCGAACAGCCGATCAACATCATCTTCATACTCTTCATCAGCCTCGCCGTAGCAGCAGCCGTCATAGCCTTCTCGACGAACCTTATCCAAGACGCACGAGACGCCACCGGACGGCTCACACCCGACGGAGAGGACCTCGATGGGAAAGTCCTCGAGATCAGCAGACTCACAGACGCAGCGGCCCGAGGACTCGCCCAGAGCTGCTACGAAACCGGCTACCGGAACGCATACCTCGACGACCATACCTGCGCCATCGTACGGCTCGACGATCCGCAGAACCCGAGCGACGTGTTCTACGACACAGGAAGCCACGATGGTCGCGAGTACCGCATCGTCAGAGATTCTGAGAGCTGCAGAAGCTTCTTCATCGAATATGTACCTCTGCTCGAACACGGCGGAGAACGAGAACCCGGTATACGCGTGAGTTGCTGACGGTAAGCTTAAATAGCAACATCGGCCAGGAGGACTAGGTGTTATACTGTGGCCATCAGATCGAAACGCGGAACCGAAAAACCCATCGAAATCTTCATCGCACTCTTCGTCATACTCGCCGTATCCCTGCTCGTCTTGCGCCTCTTCCAAACGCAGATCCAAGGAACGACCGACGACCTCTCCCAATACCAGGCAGAGCAGCAGCGAAGTCAGCTCAAGAGCACGTTCGAAGCCGAATGTAGATCCATCTGCAGCCAGGCAGAGAACGAGAGGCGATGCAGCCTCGAAGCGATCGCACAAGTATGCATACAGAACTCTCATCGGATACTCTCAGGACAATACATCGATCTCAATCGCAACAACCGGGACGACTACGACACGGAAGCCTACGTCGGTATCGGAGTGTGTGAGAACAACATCCCCTGCTTCCTCGAACAGAACCGCTGCTGCGGACGCGTCCTGAACGCACAGGAGTGCGGCAATATCCTCTGTGAGCTCGCAGAGCAGCGAGGCATGAGCGATCCCGAAGACATCTTCGCCGCGGTAGCATTCACAGAAAGCAACTACAACACGTGCAATCCAGCCGATGATACATTCGCCTGGTGGAACAGCACCCCGGACTCGTGCACGTGAGCCTCCATGGATGAGGCAGTCTGGTTCTGGGCGGGGATGATCAGCGTGATCATCGGCCTCTTCGTCCTCGCACGGGTCGCCATGAGCGCAGCGGACCAGAACATAGAAAATACGATCGAGAGTTCGCTCAACCAACTCCAAACACAGTGTAACTTCGTCTGCCGCGAAGAGCGAGGGACACGGCTCGGCGTGCGCGTAGCGATACCCACCGGATCAGTCGTCAGAACGACCGATGAGCTCATCTGCATCGAACACTCAGAGAATCTGAGGTGCATCCCGTGTGATTGCAGACTCGAGTCGGCAGAGGCGCTCGATCTGAGCATCGACGAAGCACGCTACTTCCCCACGAACCATATCTACGAATGCCGGTTCCATAACGAACCACCCGTAAGCATGAGGTGCATCGGATGAGAGGAAACACAGTCGCAACGATCATCATAGGAACCGTCATCATCATATCCGTCGGCGTATTCGGCGTACGGACGTACCAGATCGGCGAGACGTTCCAATCAGCACAGCAAGCCTACACCGAGAGCGCGATCATGCTCGAAGAATCATTGCAGCAGAGCATCTACCATCTCATGCAACGAGGATACAACAACACCGCTGAACGCGACGGAGGAGAATTGTGGTGGTGCAATGCCGCAACACCCCCAGATCTCGATGAGGTCAACCGCTCACTCACGATCCTTGCGAACGAATCCCTCACGTCGCTGCTCGAAACCCTTGAACGAGCGGGCGTGAGCGCGTCAGAGCCAGTCATCATATTCGACTTCGAGGATGACATCGCATCGCTCACCGATGATAAAGTAACATTCAACATCACCGAGTTCATCGTGAGTATCGAAGACGATGAGAGCAGACAATCACGCGACCTCGCACGTACCTACACGTACACGTACCGGACCTGGGAAATCCTCAAGGGACTCGACGCGTGGATCCGTACAGATGCAGGGCATCTGAGCCAAGAGCTAGACCGCGTACTGAACGAGGACAAGACCTGCCTCTACGATTCGTGCTGCTGCTACGGATCAGGACAAGCACCGAGCCATCAGGAACTCATCAACCAGAACAGAGCGGATCCCGGGCAGATCGAAGCAGCGGTACGCAGAACGATCGATCGCCTCAACGACGAGATGGGCGAGGGCATCACCTGCAGCGCGAGCCATACCTTAGGCACGCAATACGCAGTGCGACAACGCACCGTACAAGGAGTCTGTCAAACCCCTTGGGCCTCGACGTGTGCGGTGAAACCCGTCGGAAATCCAACGAGCCTTCTGACCGCTTCAGGTCCGTACGCATCACTCTGCTCCGAACGACGTGTGATCGATCCGCCGGTCACGACCGAGCCCGCTAATATCATCAGCTCCGATCCGAGAAGCCTAGTATCGAGCAGCGGTTCGACAGGAACGGATGTCGTCTACAACCGCTACGCCGTCGACAAGCAGATGAGCGGCGAGATCGAGATCAGGTGCACCGACGAACGCGCAACCGTGTTCATCGACGGTAATTTCAAACCGCTCGAAGCCGTCATCAGACTCGGTGTCGCAATCCACAGCGAGTGCAACATGGACGAGTACCCCGGCAACACACATGATCACACCTCATCACAATGCACGGTTGAAGGAGGATCCTCAGGCGGAGGAGCCCAATGCGTCGAGTGCACGCACCTGTGTGGTTCTGGACCGGAAGGTATGTGTCGTTCAGACGGACAGATATGGACCGGAATCTGCGGTCCTGATGGCGAATGGACTGGTGATTGCGCGTATCGTTCGTGCGAAGAGCTCGAATGCGTCGCGCCTGCACGATGCTGTGACGGTGCGGTACTCCAACGGGAGATCAGTTGCATTAACGGCAGATGCCAGCCAGTGGAAAGCACGGACGAAACATGCGAAGAGCACTATAGGAACACTTATCCTGAAGACGAACTCGATGAGAACGGCATCCCACTCATCTGTATCCCTGAACCAGAACCACCTGCACCGAACGGCAATGGGAATAATGGAGGAAACGGGGGTAATGGAGGAAACGGAGATAACGGCGATGGACCGGGAACGACCGACCCAGGGCCTGACCCTGATCCCGACCCAGATCCTACACCTTCGCCGCCACCGTGTCACGACAATGTCGACACAACAGGCTGTGTGCCGCCACATGGATTGGATTCAGGATGTTACGGGTCCGCGTCCTGTGTAGACAACCAGTGCTTTTTCGAAGCGATCAACGAAGGGCAATCATGCGGACAAGGAGAGACAACCTGTGCCGATTTCGTCTGCCAAAACCGCCGATGCGTAGCGACGAACATCAAACCCACAACGACCGTATGCGGTGATGATAACCCTGCAGGAGGGGGGCCCTGCAAGAAGACCGTCTACCGATGCACGCCCTCCGGAACGTGCCAGGGACAGGCCGTCACTGATCCTGACGGCACATGCAATCCGAGCAGCGCAGGGTGTGCTTGCGAGTGCGTGAACGGGAACCCACGGTACAGTGGAGAATGCGAGGGTCCGTTCTGCGGCGGAACTGAAAAAGGCACATGTATCGAAAGTTCGGGAGCATGTAACATCGATTCGGCTGGACGCACCTGCTGCAACCAGCAGAACAACGTGATCTGCAGTTCATCCCAGGAGTGCTGCTTCGGATCGTACTGTGCGGCAAGCTGCGATTCGGCACCTCCCCCTGGAGACACATGATGAGACGCGGCGATGCGATGGCGGTCGGACTCCTCTGGGGAGCGATGATCTTCATGGCGATCGTGATCAGCCTCTGGATGAGCCGCAACCTCTACCCGGTACAAGCGGACCTCTCGCTCATCGAAGAAGACCTCCAAGCGCTCTCGAAGATCACTACCGAAGCGTGTAACAGCTACACGTACGAGCGCAGGTACAACCCACGCGTCGAAGCGGGAAACCTCACGATCAGCTCGTTCGACATCTGTATCAGCACCGAGCGCAACTCGATGTGCTCGTATAGCATGTGCAACCTGGGTCTCGAACGGGAGATATCTCTTGAGGATCACACGTACATCATCATAACGAAAGATCATGAGGAAACCTATGAGGTGTATGGGAACTAGGGGCAACTATGAGATCGTGTCGGCGTTCTTCTTCATCATCGTCGCAGTCGTAGCAGCCCTCGGACTCGTCTACTACACCCAGACCGTTCAGATCAGCGAAGCAGCAGCCATCACGAATTCACAGCGCTTCACTGATGCGACGCTCTCCAAAGAGCGGCTCCTCTCATGTTACGGTACGACGATGATCGACTACGCGCGTATCGAAGAAGCATGCGAGGTCGGACCCTACCTCAAAGCGTTCGAACTCGAGGTATTACCTACCAACGAGTGCGAACTCGAACCGTATAGCCGAACGTATGTGAGAGATGAAACCGACGCGTTCATCTACTTCGTACCTGTCGCGCATCCCGAGAGCGGCCTGCAATGCCTCGGAAAACTCACGGTGCTCGTATGAGCCTCGTCGACCACATCATCTCGGGAGCGATGCTGCTCATCGTGCTCATCGCTGTCGGAACGATCATCACATCCCAGAGCGTACAGACGACGCAGGAGCGGATCGACTTTAGACAAACCTCGTTCATGCTCGACAAGCACGAAGGGTCGCTCAACACGATCATGAGTATCAACGAACCCGCTACGCGGCAGAGTTATGCTCGACTGCTCGCGCGCTCGATTTACGAGAATCGAGACACGATAACCCTTCCGAGCGGAGAGGACGTCAACATCAGCGATCTTGTGGACGACGCACTGCAGATGGTCTACGGGCCAGGGAATTACTACGCACGGATCAGTCCGTTCATCAACGACGTGCACATCCGACTCGTATTCGACGGCACCGGATCGCTCGATCACGAACGCGAAACGATCAGAAACAACCTTGCGCGTATCATCGAAGAAACACGACGAGCCATCGAGGATTCAACAGGACAAGATAACGCTCCGAGGCTCACATTCGCGATCTCCATCGTTTCACCAGATGAATCACTCTGCCAACCGTTCGAAGCCATCACGATCGAAGGATTCGAAGGCTGCATGACCATCTCGAAGAACGAAGCGTACGAACACATCGACGAGCCCAGCATCAGCGGGGATCTCAACCCGTACTATGGACTTGATGGGAACGAGATATACTATCGCGGAGACTGGGCTGCCGGAATGGTCACATCACTCTCGCGCATACTCGAAGAAGAAGACCCGGACGATGATACGCGATCGCTCATCATCATGTTCCCGGTCACCGACGAGCTCACAACCGGAAGCATCCCGAACGAATGCTACGGAGCCGGACCAGACATCATCAACCCGAGCGCCCACAGCGGAATAACAGGCTCAACACAACGCGAAGAACTCGAGCGAGAGATCCTCAAGTGGAACGTCGGATACTGCGGTATGTGCCACGACGAATGCCCACTCTCACGATCAGAATCCCAGATAGCACAACTCCACGGATTCATCGAATCACACGAAGACCTCAGATCACGGCTCATCGTGAACAGCGTGTTCTCAGAAGACTGCGACATGGTGTATCACCAAGACTATAACGATCCAATCCCCCCTGTTCAGTGGTCAGGGTACATCGACCAATTCATAGAAGAAGGAGTATACGACCCAACAGATATTGGATCGAATACATATTGCGATTTCGAGAAGTGCACTGGGTGCAGAACGAACACAGAGGACACCTCGCGCATCTGCTGGAGAAGCAGCTGCACACAAGACACGATAGACCAGCTTGAATCACTGTCAGACGAGTACCGAGGCTCATTCATCGAACTCGATGACGTAACCCGGTTGCCTGACTACATCACCCAATCGGTGATCGAAGCAGCAGACGCCCTCGTCACCTCGTACGGAGAGCGGCGCGATGAGGATTCACGCTACGTCGTCACCTATAGCATCCTTCTGCCAAACAACGAGCGCGTCCCGTTCACCGTGTGGATCTACGAAGACCGAGAATTCGACATCCACATACCTCAGATCGATATTCGTGCGGAACCTCCAGAATCATGGCCGGGACAGACGATACGACTGCTCTCGATCATAGAAACATCTGGAGGGGTCGCGAACGTTCGCATCGCACTCGAATCAGAGGATGAACCAATCGAACTCGAACTCCTCACACGCGCGAGTACCACGTACACATACTATACCGCTCCTGAGTTCGACACGACTGGCCTACTAGACGGTGCGTACGACGTTGCGTACACAGTGTATGACACTGCATTCAACCGCTTCGAAGGAACTGTTCAGGAGGTGTTCACGATCGATTCCAACCTCAGGCCGTACCCTGAACTCATGAACGAGGACGTCATACTCCAAGACGTCGTGCTCGAAAACCGCGAAGCTGATGCGATCGTCGGAATCACCGACAATCCTGACGCAGCAGGGGTAGAAGCTGTATGGATCGAGGTTGTGGATCGGAACGGTAACACCGAGCGTTATGACCTTGAATTCACTATCTACTGGACCACATCGTTCGACGTCGGATCGATACACGGAACCCACTATGTGAGTGTATTCATCGAAGACGACCTCGGACGCATACGGACCTATACATCCATCGATTCGTTCGAAGTCGTAGAACGGCTCGCATGCGAGAGCAGGGACACGTGCATCGACCAAGGAGCCGGACTGACTGCGTGTACCGGAGATGAACAGTATGACTACTACTGCTCAGAAGAACAAGCCCCCGAGGGAATGTTCGCCGCAGAACGACAGAGCTGTCAAACCGGACTCGGATGGGATTCAAACACGCATGAGTGCTACGAACCTACAACAACGTATGACTTCGTCTTCGTGCCCCTACGTTATCCTGACACCCCTCAAGGAAGGAGCGCATTCACGAACACTGTCAATATCATCATCCAAGGTCTCGAGCAGTCATCTCCGATCAACAGGTGTGATGCAGAACTGAGAAGCACGCTCTTCAAATATCACATCTCTGATGATTTCTCGTGCTCCGCACAAGAAGGATGCGTTCAAGGATCAGACATAGATGATTGTCTTGAGGTAACTCTTGACTGCGGAAGAGCGGCGTTCCCTGGAGTTGGGGATAAGTTCTTCGGCATCTCACCGTCAAGGTGGGGCACCACGTATGGAAAAGCAGGAGGTTTCGGAGCCCCCAATATGGTTACCAGTCAACAAACATCAAAGGTTTTCACTAGAAACATCGCGCTCCACGAAGCCGGACATACGTGGCACCTCGGCCACCTGCGTACCGGTGTCCCTGCTATCGGAGGCCCCTGCCACCCAGGATACCCGAACCGGGCTGATTGTGACCATCCTGACGAGATAGAATTCCTCATGAACTATGCGCTCACCAGCGCTAACAAACGGTTCGGACCTGCAGGATACAGCGTAATCGCAAGCCAATTATCAGAACAGCTCGGGTATTGCTCATGAAAACTTGGATCATACTCATAGTCGCACTCGTAGTGCTTCCCATCGCAACAGCAGACGTACTGGTCGTTCAGGGGGCCGTGTATCTGAACGGCACGGTCGATATCACATCTATGAGTATCGTGGAAGGCACGCCGAGCAGACCAGGACCTGAGATCGGGCAATCGTTCTATTTCGAGATTCGAGACGACAAAGGTTCGCTCCTTCGTGAACAACGAAGTACCTACTCGTTCCGCGACAAGAACTTCGAATTGCTCGAATCAATGACCTTGTACGTACGCATCCCCATCGAAGAGTCCGCTCGTACTCTTACCGTTCGGATGAACGGCACGATCGTCGAACGAATCGACCTCACACAAGCATCTTGTACCGAAGGATTCTGTGAAGGATGTGCTCAGTTCCTCGGAATCGAGTGTGTCGAGGTGATCGAACCACCGGTCAGACCACCAAGACCACAAGCGGCTACTGACGAGGCGGAAGGGTTCCGGATCCCGTGGGCTGCATACGTGATCGGAGCGCTCCTCATCAGCATCATCGTACTCGCCATTCCGAGGAAGCGGACATGATACCGTCACTCATCGACTATGCGAAGTACCTACTCGTGGTGGCAATAATACTCCAGATGCTCGTGTTCGCATCGAGCTTCTACGGGTACCTCGACTTCTTCTCGATGGTGAATGTGAGACTCTACGAGACGACGAGAACGTTCCTCGTACTCGTGGCGTTGCTCCTCATCGCGTGGAAGCTCGCCGACTATACCCGCTCGCGTTGAGCGGCGCGTCGGATGAGCATCTCGAGGCGGACGAGCAGAACAGCGATCGCGATACCGATGAGCGGTAGGAGGAGTTCCATAACCCCAGGGTAGCCTTTGGCACAGACTGCGCACATACCCGTTCCCATGAGCGTATGCTTTTAATCGTTGCGGTGAGATAGCCCGAGTGCTCGATACGATAGCCTCACAGAGGCACTGCTGCTGCGATACGGTTACGGGTCTTGGAAACCACCGATTCCACCGGCACCGGTACTTTTTTATACCGGTCGAGGTTTGTCTATACTCATTTGGGGGTGGATACATGGTTATCCTATTCGATCAGTTCAATATGCCAGAGAGCATCTACGACGTCATATTCGC
>JBLKOL010000023.1:0-13130 GCA_047602765.1 Candidatus Woesearchaeota archaeon | reverse complement strand
AATCGAGGATCGCCAAGCGTTCCTCGAGCGGATGCACAACGAAGTACGAGCAGCGATCGAACTCAAAGAACGACGTGGACGAGAACCGCGCGTCTGAAACCGAACGGTCATAGGTGTGATGTATGCGAACGATTCGAACCGGTCCCGCGTACCATACGTGATCAGACGTTAGGAACACCAATGGAGATACACGGATCTCTTGGGATCATCCGCTCGAAGGCCCGCCAGGACCCGGAACGTCGAGCGACGAGACGATCGAATGCGTACCGTTCGTGAACTCAACACTAATCTCATCGATCGGCTGCACCGAACACGCCACAGAGATCCGCACGGTTTGAGAATCAGTGTCACGCACAGCCACCCTCTGTTCGTTCTCATCCTGACAGACGACCGTCCCCTTGTTGAGGATGATGGTATCATAGCGGTACGTTCCGCTCTGAACACCACTGAGAACAGCTAACACAACCGCTTCTTGGGTCCCGTTGCGGCCCGACCAGCCCTCGAAGATCAGGGTTGATCCTTCAGGAAGCCGCACCGCATCCCAATCCATGTCTCCGGTCGGCTCGGCAGGCACCACGACCTCCGTTGGACCACTCGGCTGTGCCAGTGGTGAAACCACTGAGAATACGACGATCACGGCGACAAGCGCATGGGAGAGCACGAACAGGGGTTGTCGTATCCGAACACCGAACACTACGCAAGCCACAACGACGAAGAGAAGGAACGCAGACACCGGTAGAAAACCAATGGACGAGACCCACACCGGCACGGTGAGAATCGCGATCAACGAGAGAACGACGAGAATCCGGCGTTCGATCTTCACACCAACATACAGAGCTGAGAGGAGCAGACACAAACTCACGATCCCCAGGTATCCAACGACGAGCCGGGACCCCCAGAACACCGGTATCCAGCCGATGCAGAACAGCAGTCCGATCCAGAACGGAGCATAACGCAGAATCAAACGCATTCGAGAATCCTCGCTTGCTTGTAATAGCTTGTACTCGACCAATCGCGAATCTCACACGTAACCACACCGTCCATATCACGCTCCATGTATACGCGATACGAAGAACTGGCGGTTCCGAGCTGACAGTTGAAATAACTCGAATAATAGAATCCGCCTCTTGGAACGGCATACGTTCCCATCGCTTTGGGGGTGCTGAACCCCGCATTATAACACTCGTGCAGCACATATACCGTGTCAGAATAACACCCCAAGAAGTCCATACACGCGCATGTACCCCACTTGTCATCTGTACCGCAGTCGAGAACGCCTGGTGAGGGTTGACTCACAAATACCCGATGCCAACATCCAATACCGAATACATTCGAATATGTGTCTGAATGGTATTGGATATCACCAACATGCGTAAGCGTACCGGAACCAGAACTGGGAGGCCGACATTGAGTGCCACCCAACGGTATCCGATCAACCTGGAATAAGACGGTATAATCGATTTCCGGATGATAACACGACCCCGTATAGGCGCACGGGTCGCTCGGTGAACCGACGATTGTTCGGCCGTCAAGCATACCCGGAGGACACGGCTCAAGCTCACACGCTTCACAACGACCAGTAGGTTCATTGCACCTGTGTAGCGGTGGACAGTCACACGCATTGCAGTTCTCAACGAACACCGTGGTTCCATCGCTATCGAGCGGACAGTGCCACGGCATCGCCTTCACACCTGTAGTGGCGTATGCGCACTGATTAGGGCCTGCTCCGCTCGCGGTAAACCTTCCTCCAGGATCATCGATCTGCTGTTCGGGACAGCCCTGCTCCCATGTGAACCGATACTCCGAACCGTACGAGCCGGTATTCACGATTCCGGCTGAATACACCGCAGCGTACACGCCTGATGCTATGACGAACAGCGTCAGCAGGCCGAGTACGAGATGTCTCATCATCACACTCTGAGAGAATGAGTTTTAAAAACCTTATGTTCTCCGTCGAAACCCATGCCGATCGCAGGGGTTGCACCGATCCACATTACAGATACGCACTCGTGTCGATGTGGTGTCTATTCGAACTCCAATTCGTACTGGCACCCGTGGATCGTCAGATCAGCATACCGCGGTTGCATCGGGACGGCGGTGACCTGTCGTGGAACCTCTGATTCTGGAATGGTGAATGCGGCGAGGTAGTCGAGCGTTTGCATCGTACGAGCCTCATCCCATGGAGGGCCTACCTCTGATATTTCGGGATGCTCGTCACGAACGAACACGGTATGATCATATACCATTGAAGCTCCTGCGGCCATGCGAGGATTCACATAGGCGAGAACGCCATCGGCAGTACTGCCTGGTCGAACCGAGAACTCATCAGTATCGAACAACCAGTATTCAGTATCGGTAGTGATGTTATCGGGGCCGGGAACCACGTGCGCAGCCATCTCATATACCGCTTTGAACCCGATCAGGTACCGATCGTCAGGGTGTACGTCATAGCGCAGGTCAACCACGCCATCGGTAAACTCGACGCCCCTCCACGTCACTCGGTCGCGTACCCGAACTCCTGCGACGACCGTGCCGGGAGGGAGAACCGAGCGGATCGGAACGGGAGTATGGAGCAGATGCCCGTTAAAGATGTAGTCACCAGAAGAGTTTACGAATGTCGGAAAATCCTCGCCTGTGCTCAAGAGACCCTCGCATCCTGGGATGCGATCGAGAAACGTACTCGTCTCGTCTGGATTGCGATTCCAATCAGGAGGAGACACTGAGTGCACGTTCTCGTCGATCGGATGCGGCGTGAGATGATCGAGATTTTGCTCAGCGAGAAACGTACTGGGAAGACTCACTCCTATTCCTCCGGCAAGATCGATCCATCCGAGGTGATCTGTATTCGTGTCAGGATCATAGAATCGAAGAGCAGGATTATGCGCTTGATCCGCAAGGGTAGCATCCCACGTACCGCGAAGAGCCCATACCGTCGCAGGACCAACAACAGGATAATCATCAACCACCCGTTGCAAGACAATCTCATCAGCACCCTCATCAACCAACGAACGCAACTCATCGATCATAGAACGCTCGAACCGAGTAAAACACCGCTCACCCACAGCATCATACTCGTGACGATTCAGATTCGAATCATACACAGACACATCCACATCCAAGCCAACCTCACGAGCATAATCAACAGCAGAACCAGACACACAATCAGGATTAGGAACAGGATCAGGATCGGGAGGAGGCGGAATCACACCACCATTCGTATCACACGAAGAAACGAGAAGAGCAGCAGACAACACACCAACACCAACAGGCCGCAAAAGACGACGAACACCGCCATCGAACACCGCACGAACACGACCACCAAGATCATTCGCATACTCACGAGGAACCCACAAACCACCCGGAGAAACAGACTCAGACAACGCACGAAGACCACGAGCACCGGGATTTACACGACGAACAGCAGACAACTCCAAACTCCGAAGATCAGACTCAAGCGACATACCTGATGAGAACACCATGCCGATATAAACCTATCGAAAAACAACCACTAGACAGTAAGAACGAAGGTGTGTGGTTCGGAACACGAAGAAGCACTGTGCGAAGGCACCGCGACGGGACGGATCGGACGTGAGAGAGCTCGCGTGCACGAGGAACGGGAGCGGGTATGCCGTAGAATCGCGAGTACACAACCTTAAATAGGGAGGACTCCTCCGCAACGGTTGGTAGGGCGATGTCCTGCCGATTACCCAAACAAGAAACGAGAGTGAATGAGAAGAATGAAAGGAACTGTCAAATTCTTTAACGACGAGAAAGGATTCGGATTCATCGCAGGCGAAGACGGAACGGACTACTTCGTACACGTCACCGCGCTCAAGAGCGGAAACACCCTCGACGAGGGTGCAGCCGTAACCTTCGACGTTGAACAAGGAGACCGCGGACCCAAAGCCGCTAATGTAGCCACCGAATAAGGAAAGGCTTCGAAAACCGTTCTCATCCTCATACTACGATCAGCAGCGGAACAGTACCGTTCATAGTGGGAGGGGCCTCTCGAGCCGTATCCGATACGATTCGAACACCGCCGAACGCTCGATGTCGAACTCCATACGCAGCGAACGCAGTACCGTGCTTGCAGGGATGTCCTCGATGCGGAGCATGACGTGGTAGGCACCGATCAGCTTGACGACCTCGATGACATGAGGCTCAGCCTCAGCACGCGAGACGACCTGATCGATCGTGCTAAACCCCTCGCTCGGAAGACGGAGCAACAAGAAACTCGTCGAGATACCGACCGAACCTATATCGCCGCGGATCGTAGAACCGCGCAGCACCCCGCTTGACTCGAGTCTTGCGATGCTCGAACGCACCGCTGACACACTCGAACCGGTACGGCGTGAGAGTTCTAGCAACGAGAGGCGTGCATCGGACTGGAGGTACATGAGCGTCAGGCGGTCAGCATCGACGACGCGCTCGAGCGTGCGATCGCCGAAGAGGATGCGCACATCACGTTTCGAACGGTTAAGGTACGAGCGCGGATACACTCTCCTCACAACGATCGGCATGACGAACGAGACATCGAAGATATCGCTCGCATCGGCGAGCAACAACCGGAGTTGCTTGGAGAATGCTGAGAGGTTCGCAGAGGAGCATTCGATGAGTAGATCGACGTCTCCGCTCCCCTCAACGAGGAGCGTGACGTACGGCTCTGAGCGAAGCGCAGTGATGGCTGCTTTGATGCGCGAGGGGATGATGCGCTTGTAGCGGATACCCACGATGACATGCTCAAGGCCCAACCGAGCCGTATCCACCTGAGCGGTGAAAACGATATCCGTATCGTTCGTGAGCCTGCCGATCAGGTAGCTGACGAGTTGTTGGGAGCAGCGGAGCCGCGAGGCGATACGCTTGGTCGGAAGACGCGCATCCTCCGTCAGGATACCGACAAGCGACCTAATCCTGCGCGACCGTATTGGTATATCAGCAGTCATACGAAGAATCGATAATCATTCTACCGAATATAAAGGTTCGTCTCTTTATATGCTCTGGAGCTTCTGGAACGTATGGTCACCGTCACCTACGCACCCGCGCTCCCGAACACGAAACTGCCGACACGGATACAGGCAGGCATAGAAACCGGAACGCTCAGAGCAGAAGAGCAGAACGGCGTCCACCCAACGTACGTCGTGAGCGACGGAGAGCAAGAATGCTTCTTCAAAAACTACACGATCAGAAGCACCCTTGCAGGTGTGCTCGCCGAACGCATGGCCTTTGCAGGAGCACGTGAGAGTGCAGCACTCTTCTACCGCGAACCCCTCTCCTGGACACGCGTAGAAGCAGGAGAGAGAGCAGCTCGAGAAGCTCGCGCTCTCAGACAGTGGCAGGCGATCGGAATCGACACACCACGCGTGATCAGCCACGATCGCACAGGACTCGTCCTCGAAGCGATACGCGCACCGACGCTCAAAGACGCGATCCTCGATGCGACGCTCAAAGAGAGGCACATCCAACGCTACGTCGAAGCCCTTCACACCGCACGAGAAGCAGCGTTCTACATCGGCGATCCAAGCTACCTGCACAACGACCCGAAGACGGAGAACGCTCTCGTAACCGATGGGCGCGTGTATCTCATCGACCCAGGCATGCTCACCAAGAACCTGCCTGTACGCGAGCTCGACGCAGCGTTCTCCCTCGCGTACCTCACCAACCTCGAAGGAATCGTACGCGACGCCCCACCAGACGAACGAGGGAGGATCGAAGCAGCAACGGACATGCTCGCAGACGCATACCTCGAACACACCGACGCAGAGGCACGTGAACGCATGCTCGACCACGCACATCCGGTATCAGAACGGCACATCGCACGCATGAAGCGCGTCCCCCTCGCACCGTTCCAACGATTCGCAATATGGCTCTCATACAACGATGCAGAAGCGCTCGATCGGATCACGACCCGGATCCGAACCGCACCACAGTAGTCATACGATCACGCTCCGATCAGCACGCTTCTCGATGCGGATCACCGAATCGACGAATCCCTCGACGAGAGGCTCGTGGCTTACGATGATCACCTGCTCGCTGCGCAACTGTGAGAGAACCGTGCGAACCGCATCGAGCTGCTCGGAGCTGAACCCATCGGTCGGCTCGTCGAGGATGAGCAGTCCCGAAGAAGACTGACCTGTTATGTGGTTGATCGACTCGTGGAGCGCGAGCCTGAATGCGAGCGCCACCGACGTGCGCTCGCCACCGCTCAGGTTCTCGAACGACACATCATACCCGGACTGTACGATACGCGGCGTGAACCGCTCATCGAGGTAGCCTTCAAGATCCTCGACGAGCACGGAGAACCACCTGCTGAAATGATCGTTCGTCTCGATCAGGATACGCCTCATGATCGACGATTCGACGCGATCAGCAACATCGGGAACCTGCTCTGAGAGTGTGGATATGACCGAGTCGATACGCGAACGCTCGCCTTCGAGGCGCTTGAGGTCCGAGAGTTCCTCGTGCAGACGAAGGGATCGTTCCTCGCATGCGCGCGCACGCTCCTGTGAGCGCTCGAGTTCAGCACTCAACCGAGCACGTTCCCCCTCGGCTTTCTCAGCAGTCGCCCGTGCGTGCTCGAACCGCTCAGCGACCTTCGGATCATCTTCAGGCATCATCTTCGACACCCGTTCGATACGATCACGAACGGCTTTCATGCGAGCATCGATCTGGGCGCGGCGTTCGAACGCACGCTTCGCACGTTCAGCACGGACACGCAACTCTTCGGCACGACGCAGCTTCTTGTGCAGCGCATCACGCTCACTGATCCTCCCCGTCCGTTCCTCGAGGAAGGATTCGAGCTTCTCGTCGAGCAAGCCCGCCTGTTCAACGAGTTCAGAGCGTTGCGAACCGATCCGCTCGAGATCATTGGTAAGCGTTTCAAGCTCTTCAGAGCGATCCTCAGGCAATCGGCTCCTCTGCTCGACGAGCGCATCATACGCTGCGAGGCGCTCACCGAGATCGCGAATCTGAGAACCCATATGTGTGATCCGATCATCAAGACGAACGAGGTCCTCCTCGAGCGATACGAGCGATGCCTTGAGCTCTTCAACGGATCGAGCCCGATGATCCTCCTCTACGATCTGTCCGCACGTCGGACACACACCATCCGGAAGGGATGCGAGGCGCTCGGATTGAGCATCGCGACGCTCAGAGAGCCTCGTACGCTCGTCACGAGCACGCTCCACGCTCTTTCCCAACACGTCGATACGCGAGCGGACCGCGTCAGCATCGAAACGGAGGAAGCGTTCGAACTCGGCTGCGAGTTCGCGTTCGCGCTCCGAACGCAGGCGTTGCGCCTCACCGACATCCACCTTCGCCTTGGTCAACCGCTGTTGTTCGGCATCGAGAAGAGCCATGCGCTTGGAGCGCTCCGAGCGTTCCTCACGCGTGGACTCGATAGACTCATCGAGCTGAGCGATCGCTGACCCAACGGATTTCGAACGCGCTTCGATCACACCGATATCGGGAACTTCGATATCCTCAACAACGAGTTGTGAGCGTTCAGCGATGAGCGCTTCGAGCTCACCTTCGAGCTCTGAACGTTCGGCTGCGAGCCGTTCTCGTTCGGAGCGCTTCGCCTTCTCACGTTCGAGAAGAGCACGAGCCGCTTCAAGCGAGGACTGCGCCTGTTCAGACGCCGCCTGTGCCTTTTCGAGCTTAGAGCGAGCCGTATCGCGATCCTCAACGAGGCGTTCGAAGTCGCGTTTGAGCACTGCGAGCTCATCGACCACGACGCTCTTGCGTTCGAGACGACCCGAGAGGCGCGCGCTCGACTGCTTGAGGACGCGCGCTACGATCTGAGCGTTGCGCACGATCGACTCGTACCGGTCGATTCCGAAAATCGTACGTACCGCGGCGAGCCGTGCATCCGAGCGCTCCTCGATGATCTGACGCATAGACTCTTGAGGTGCGAAGACCGTATAGCGGAAGAGGACCGGCTGCTTGCTCGAGAACTCCTCAGGATACCCGAGGCGTGCGATGATGAATGCGCGAGCCTCAGAAGGCATGATCCGACGCTGCAGACCATCCGCTTCGAGGAGGACCTCTTCTTGCTGGATGCTCGAGCCCGAACGCTTGAGCGAACGCTCAATGACGATACGACCACCGATGTCCGCTTCGAGAATGACACGAGCGCTCGTAGCACCGTGACGCATGAGTTTCTCACCATCGTTCCACCCGCGCACAAGACCGAACAAGGCGAATTCCACAGCGAGCAGGATCGTCGATTTTCCAGCCCCGATATCCCCCGAGAGCAACACGCGTCCTTTCGGGAAACCGATCCGAGCCCTTCGGTACGAGCGGACATTCTCGAGTTCGAGGGATACGAGGAGCATACGAAGCGGTGGACACCGGAGTTTAAGAGTATGACTCGGTACCTAAAACGTCTTCTTGGCGAGTTCGGATTTGAACTCTTCGATCGTCGCCACGTCAGCAGGATCGAGGTGGTGTCCTAAGGCGAGGAACGTCGACGTCAACTCGGAGAGGTGGATCGTGTTGATCATCTTGGTGAGCGTATTAGGACCCTTTACCATGATCGTCGAATTCTCGAACCCACGACGGCTGAGCACCGAGCGGAGCACATCGGTGCGCTGTTTGATACGCCTCGAATCCGACTCGTCGTTGAGGAAGATCACATAGTAGTCCTGAGGATGCGTGAAGGCGTTGAGTTCGTTATGGCACAATTCGGGAATCACATTGGTGAACGAGTGTACCTTGCTGTTCTCGTTGAAGTTCGTCTTCCACAGGTAGGCGACCTCGCGCAGGTTCTCCGTCGCATAGATGAGCGGCGTCTTCTCACCGATCTTGCTCGCCAACCCCTTAGCGTAGCGCTCCATCGTCTCTTGGACCTGTTCGCTACTCACCGCTCGGATCGCATCCTGTGTATGGTCCGTCGAACACACGCCTGAATTCGCGAACACCCGTATGAGGGCGAAGAGCATGGCGAGCGACGAAACACGCGGTTGCAACCCTTGGGGCATCGTGATGATCGGCAGGCGCTTGCTCCGAGCCAACTCACCGAGCTGTCCCCCGGTCGTCACCACGATCAGGTGTGCGTTCGAGACGACAACCTTCTGATAGTAGGCGATAGCCTCCTCGGTATTGCCAGAATACGAACAGACGAAGACCACCGTCCTCGAAGTGAGGGGAAGCGCACTGTCATAGTCGCTCACGACGCTGATCGGAACGCGGGGAAGGTATCGTTTGAGCAGGTGTCCTGCGATACCCGAACCTCCCATGCCCATGATGATGATCCGGTCGAACTCGGGGAAGGACACGTCGCGAGCACGGGTAAGCCCGGTCTCGAGCAACGTGCCTTTCGAGCGAACCGTTGAGAGGTATCCGCTCGTATCGTAGCGCGTGTCGAACTCCATGCACGACGAACAGTGCGACGTGCCTTTATATACTTATTCTGGGGTGGAGGCTCGCACCGTATCGTAGGCATCCATACCTACCGCAAATCAGCCTGTGAGTCGATTGACCGGGTATACGGGTTGAATCCTGAGAATTCCGCTATCACTACGGGTTCCTGACGAAGAGCACATACTCGAGTCCGATGTACTCAACGCCGTCCACGACCATATGCGTTGCGGTGAGCGAGTCGTAGGCCGCATCAACATACGATTCGCATTCCGCTCCGAAGACGCTGCATCCATAGGCCTGCGGCAAGAAGAGCACCTCATCAAGACCCTCCATATCACGTTCGATATGACGGTACGTGAAGTAGATCGGCACGAAGAGAACATCACGGTACGCTACGATCACCGGATCAGAGGTCCCGACCGGACCTGAGAGCTCGACGGATCGGAAGAACGATTGTATCGGTGTTTCGGACGCAGCGAGTTCGCTTACGACGATCGGACCTATGATCACGAGTCCGACGGCTCCGATGGCCGTGAGCGGTATCCACGTCCGTCTGATCGAAGCGAGCCCACAAGCAGCGAGGATACTCACGAGCGGCACGATGACGAGAATGAAGCGATCCTGCTTGTTCGTGATGAACGTGAAGTAGACGGTGAACACGACGATCGGAATGAGCAAGATACGTGCCCGAGGCCTGCGCGCCACGAACGCTGCGGCGAAGAGCGGCTGCATCGCGAAGAGCGCGATCGGATAGAAGAGGAGGTTTCTCAGTACTCCGGGGATCGCGAAGAACGCATTCCCCTGGTGGCTTGCCGCTGAGAGGAACGATCTTACCGGGTCTTCGAGGAAGAGCGCGTATGCGATAGCGAGGGGTACGAATGCGATGAGGAACCCTAATGCGACGCGAGCCGCCGAACGCCACCCTTCACGCAGGTAGGCGATGAGCATCATCGAAGGAAGGATGAGTCCTGAAGGATACCGGAAGGCGAAACTGACGAGCGCGAAGACACCACTTGCGATCGGCTTTCTCATAACGAACGCGTAGATCGAGAGGAGGATGAAGAACGCTGAAGGGATCTCGGTCATCATACGAAGACTCTTCACGAAGAATACCGATGAGAGCATGACGAGGAGCACCGCGAACAAGCCCACACGGTCATCGGCAAGGCGACGGGCGAGCAAGAAGGTGAGGACGAGCGTAGCCGTCGAAAAGACGATGGCGATGAGCTTGGCAGCTATGAGCGTATCGAAGCCGAGCATGATGAACGGTGCGAGGACGAGCGAGAGCGCGAAGGGACGGAAGTCCTCGAATAACCCATATTCTCCTTCTGAAGCGATGTGCTTACTGATCCCGATATACACCGCTTCATCCCAGTTCACCCTCGTATCAGCGGAGAGGATGAATACGAGCGAGAGCGCGAACACGCAGATGAACACGAACGCTGCCTGTGCATAGGAGACTCTGATGGGTATCACCATACGACCGCCCGATCCGTGCGGCCACGGTCCGCTCAGCGAAAGCACTTAAAAATCCTGTCCTGAGGACCGGCACGCTTAAAAGAAGATGTTCTGACCGCTTGCTACGGAGATGTGGGCGTGGCTTGCCTGAATCCGCTCGAAGAACAACAACGGAGGCCTACACCATGGGAATGTACAAGTACCTACGCGAATTGTGGAACCGCCCGCGCGATGCGAGCGGCTACAAGGATCTCATCATCGAACTCAGACGCGAACCGGCTACGCTGCGCGTCGAGAGACCGACGCGGCTCGATAGGGCGCGGAGTCTCGGATACCGTGCTAAGCAGGGAATCGTCGTCGTACGCCAACGCGTGCGCTCCGGAGGCCATGCGACGGGCAAGCCTGCAGGCGGACGCAAGACAAGACGGGCTACGCCGCGCGTCGCTCTCACCAAGAACCACCAGCAGATCGCTGAAGAGCGAGCCGGACGCAAGTATCCGAACTGCGAAGTACTCAACTCGTATCTGCTCGCTTCGGATAGTAAACACCACTGGTACGAGGTCATCCTAATCGACCGAGCCCATCCAGCGGTCAAGGCAGATGCACAGCTCGGACCACTCACCAAGCAGCGTGGACGCGCTCAGAGAGGATTGACCTCTGCAGCACGCAAGAGCCGCGGACTGCGTGGCAAGGGGAAGGGCTACGAGAAGGCACGCCCCTCGAAACCAGCGCATGGCGGTCGCGTGAACTGAACGTATCCCAAAACCCTTTTAAACTACCAAAACCGTATACTGGTATGGCGACCATACGCTGCGGTTCGTGCCGTTACTCGTTCGAACTCAGACCGGAGAAGAACGTACCCAAACGATGCCCGTACTGCGCACGTGAAGGAACGCTCGGTAAAACCAAACTCATGCAGGATTGGATCGATGAGACCGAACGCGCATCGAGCCAGTTCATCAACGGGTGAGGTTCGTGGAACGCCCGCACGTTCTCGTCTTCATAGCCCTCATCACAGCGACGCTCGTATTCGCACCGCTCGCGATGAAAGTAGCGATCCTACCAGCCCTAGGCCTCATCCTCACCGGCATCTTCCGCTTCTAAGAATACCTCAGTCGACGGTGAAGAGCTGCGAGTCGTGATCTACGCTGATCGCACCCATACGGGCAAGGGCATCGAGCCAGCCATGCGCATACGCTACGGCAGCAAAGGCCCGCACCCGATCACCCTTCGACTCGAAGTGATCCGCATCGGCGAGGTAGCGATCGACCATATCGAGCGCATCAGCAGCGAGCGCATACAGATGGGTCCGCTCAGGAGCCGCGATCGAGAGCTTCTCACGCGCCCGCACACTCAGATCGCGATACCGCGCATACTGCTCGTCAGTGATCCGAGAACTCATACCGCCACACTCACATACAACCGGTACCCTGATTTTCGAGCGAGGACCTCGAACGAACCATACACAGACTCCATATACGCTGAGAGCGAACGTCCACCCTTATTATGACGAGCCACGACGAAGAGGCGTCCCCGTCGTACGAGATGATCCTTCGCACCGGTGATGAGCGACTCGCAGACCGCACGACCCGCGCTCTGAGGAGGATTGAGCACGATCGCATCGAACGAACCTGTGATAGCCGAAAAACCATCAGAGACGAGAAACGATCCAGTAACACCGTTCGCAGCAGCATTCGCACGAGCGACGCGTACCGCACGCTCATTCACATCAGCGAACGTAACCGACACGCCGAAGCGCCGAGCGAGGGCGATCCCCACCACACCCGTACCACACCCTAGATCGAGCAGGGTCGAGGCCTCTTTGAGATCAGCGTATTCTATGAGCACCTGAGAACCACGATCAAGACCCTTCTTGCCGAACACGCCCGACACGGTCGTGATCACGAGCTCAGCACCATCAAGGACGTACCGATAGGATGCGGAGCGCTCCTCTGATGTCGGTTGAGCCGTCGAGTAGTGTTCGCTCATCGTACGATACCGAGCAAGCGGTACCACATGAGCGTCTCAGCACGATAGATATCAGTACCCGTACCCTTGACTCTGATACAGCGTCCGTCAAGCCTGATGCTCGGCTCTTCAGCCTCATAGAACACGATCACCGACACATCAGGAGTCTCGCACGTGACGGCAGGCCGACCGATACAATCAGGATCCGTATCGTTCGTCGTACATGCAAGCCCTGGAGTCTCACCGAACACCCCGCGCAGTTTGAGACCCGAATCGAGCATCGCGAGTCCTGCCTGAACACGCGACTCGTTCGACATAGCTGGATCGAAACTCAAATAGAACGG
>JBLKOL010000022.1:0-16058 GCA_047602765.1 Candidatus Woesearchaeota archaeon | reverse complement strand
CTATCACGTCTCTCAGCACGCTCGAACGCACGGTTTTCAGGATCCTCTGCATCAATGTCGGGGAAGCGCTCAGCCAGAGCGCGATCGCCGAACGAGCGGGCGCGACTCCACAGGGCGTTGCGAAAGCGCTCAGAACCCTCTCAGAAGAGAACCTCGCTACGATCGAACGCGACGAGAGACTCATGCTCAACCGCGTCACGCTCCACGAAACCGCAACCCATTACAAGCGCGCTGAGAACCTGCTCCAACTCGCCGAGAGCGGACTCATCGACCGCCTCATCGAGAAGAATCCGACTGCGACCATCGTGCTCTTCGGCAGCTACAGCCGAGGCGAAGACACGATCACCTCCGACATCGACATCGCGATCATCGGACCATCGAAGGACACGGACCTCACAGCGTTCGAAACGAAACTCTTCCGAGAGATATCGCTCAACCGTTATGAGTCCTTCGAAACTATCCATGCACAACTGCGCGAGAACCTGTGCAACGGGATCGTGCTCGCCGGAAGCATACGATGGCCAGAGAGAACGTCGAGCGCATCCGGACGATGATCGGAGGAACCACCGGACACCCACAAAGACCCTTCTTGAATGCCCCCACATCCCGAAGCGTATGGATCCGAAACCCTCACGAACCAACCTTTTTAATCGAGACGACCACCACGCACCTATGAAGCTCACGATCGTTCTCGAACCGCAAGAAGAAGGCGGATTCGCTGTCTTCGTTCCTGCTCTGCCCGGATGCATCTCGCAGGGCGAAACCCGTGAAGAAGCGATTGAGAACATCCGCGAAGCGATCGCGCTCTACCTCGAGAGCGGAGAGAACGAGAACCTCGAATACCCTGGAGAGCACATCACGCTCACGGTGTGAGACGTGCTCCCGACCATCTCCGGACTCGACACGATCAAGCGCCTCAAGAAGGCCGGCTTCGTCGTCGTAAGGCAACGAGGCGACCACGTCAGGATCGAAAAGAACCTGAAAGACAAGACGATCAAACTCACCGTACCGCTCCACGATCCGCTCAAGAAAGGAACGCTTCGACGCATCATCAAAGACGCCGAACTGAGTATCCGCGCATTCAACGATCTCGACTGAGCGGTCTAGCACGTACCACGAGATGGCAACGATCAGAATCAGTGAAGAAACGAAAGACAAACTCAGAAGCTTCGGATCGAAAGACGAGGCGTACGAATCGATCATCAACCGGCTCTACGACATCGCCGTTAAAGAGCAGCTGAGAGCCTTCCTTACCGAGAAAGACGCGGTTCCGATCGACGAAGCCATCGAACGAGCGGAACGCAGATACTCAGAGTAGTCGAGGATCACACCGGAAGAACCACCGGACACATCCACAAGACACTTAAGAAAGTAAGATACACCTTACTTGGTGCTATGGATATGGAGTATGCGATCGCGAAGATGAGCACGAAAGGACAGATCGTCATCCCCAAAGAGCTCCGAGAAGGACTCGAAGCAGGAGACGAATTCCTCATCATCAGAGACGAAGACCGATTCGTACTCAAACCCATGGAAGGCGTCGCAGAAGAGCTACGCGAAGACATCGAGTTCTCGAAACGGATCAAGGCAGCCTGGGAGCGCTACGATCGCGGCGAATTCACGACGATGGACAGCACCGAATTCCTCGAAGAACTCAAGAAATGGTAAGCGTATCTTTCGATGCGACGTTCAAGAGAGCGCTCAAACACACCGATGCAGCGATGCGCGGTCGCGTACTCCAACAGATACTCAAAGTCACCGACGACCCGACGATCGGAAAACCGATGCGGCACGAACGCAAAGGAACACGCGAGCTCTACGTCGGATCCTATCGCCTCTCCTACGCGTGGATCGAAGAGCGGGATGAAGTGGTGCTCCTCGACCTCTACCATAAAGACGAACAGTAGCGCTAAGCTGAAAGCTATCCCGAATCACGTCAGAACACACAACCCTTACCTATAGCTACACCATAGCCCAACTATGGTCACGACGATCCAGATCAGCGAGGAGCTCAAAGACGTGCTCGCCAAACGGAAGATCTCCGAGAAAGAGACCTATGAAGATATCATCTGGGACCTCATCGAAGATACCATGGAACTCTCACAGGATACGAAAGACGAGATCGAAGCCGCACGCGCAGAAGCCGCACGAAGAGAGACGATCAGCCTCGAAGAGCTCAAAAGAGAATGAGCTACACCGTCGATTTCACGAAGAGCGCCGCGAGAACATACCGAAAACTCCCCCAAGAGACGCGTGAGCGCATCATCGCTGCGCTCGAACGATCACGGATCAGGCCCGAACAGCACTTCGAAAAGCTCGTCGGCTCAGACGCCTACACGCTCAGGGGCGATTCATACCGAATCATCGCCGACACCACTCACGAGCGGCTCCTCATCCTCGTCCTCACACTCGACCATCGCAAGAAGATCTACAAGCGATAGACCGAATACTCACCTCATACGGATCTCACGCGCACCCTCGGGATAGTAGATGCTCACCGAGGAGAAGGTGATCCGGATCCGAACAGCAGTCGGCGATGAGTGCACGCATCGTGAACGACCATCATCACACTCCATATCCCTTACATCTACGATAGAGACGGTCCAGAACTGGGGGAAGCCATCGGATCGTGGCTCAAATAGGTCTCAATCGGACGCTTTACGTGAGAGTCATACGAAGAAATATAAAAACCACAATTCATCACGCCATAATGGGAACATTTAGGTTGCGGGAGGACTTCAGGAGGGATGGCCTCGCGGCGAACTTCCTCGCTTCTGCGCGAACCATCGGAAACCTTGCTCGCGCGATACCCGGTTCCATCATCAACATAGGGTACCCGGGAGCGTCACATGCAGAATACCTTGCGTGTAAGCGGATTATCGAAGAGGTCGAAGATCCTGCTGCTGAACTTGCGGTGGTTGGACATGCATGTGAAGGGCACCTCGAACTCCTCGTAGATCTCGCTCAACGAGCGTCGAACACTTCGGGAAACATATGGGTGCCGGTGAGCGACCGGTTCATCGAACGCACGATGCGCACCGGGGAAGCGAATGTTCTGGAGAGAGCACGAGGACTCGTGAACTCGTGGACGCGTTCATCGAACCACCCGATTGATGTTGCGCTCGCGGATGCGATGCAAGAGCAGGACCGCGAACGGGTCGGGCATTGGGCTCGAGAGTTGCTCGACGCCGGTGCGCGCAGAATAATCCTCTGTGACACGCTCGGTGAAGCGGAGCCTTCAACAGTGGCTGGTCTCTACGAAGGGATCGGTGTCCGGCCAGAACACCTCGAGTTCCATCCACATGATGATCATGGCTTCGCGATCGAGAATGCAGGAGCAGCCGTTGAGCAGGGTGTTGACTACATCGGCTCGGCCGCGCTTCGTGCAGGAGAACGAAGAACGATGATCGACACGATCGATCTGAAAGAGCGGGGGGCACTGATCGACGGCGAACACTACGCCGCGTTTCTCGCCTCTTATGCTCAGGATATTCCTGATCACCAGAACATCCTCGCTACTGTGTATGGCGAGCGGACCGTTGTTACGGGAACACAGTACCGACTGAGAGGCAGGGACCCTTCACTCAGACTCCTTTTCGGTGTTACGAGCGATCGCCACATCACCTCTCTGATGAGCGGCAATAACGGGTCGATTACCGCGCGCGTGCTCGATGCGCTCAAAGGTGAGCTCTACGAGAACAAGATCCCCTGGCTCGACTCGGAAGGACTCTCTCAAGCTGTGAGGAGGTACGTAACATGAAATCGGTCTCGGTGGTGCACTCGATCTACGGGAGCTTCGATCCACATCGTCTTGAGGCCGCAGTTCTCGGGGTGCAACGGCAGGATCATCCGTCAGTTGAAGTCATCGTCAGCGAAGCGAACGAGGAGCCCAGATTTGAGGATTCGGCTCGCTCACTTGGAGTCACATATCGGTTCACACCCACAAGAGATCGGTTCAACCCCGGCGCTATCAGAAACCGTGGGCTTGAACTCGCCCGGACCGAACTCGTGTACACGAACGATGCCGATATCGTATTCCTAGAACCGTCATTCTTGTCCGATCTGACCGAGTACTATGAGATGCGAGGAACGCCGCTCATGCGGCCCCCGATGGTCAGGCTCACCCAGGAGAGCTTCGACTCGTTTCATGAGCGTATCAGATCCGACGGACTCGAGACCGCGCTCGAGACGCTGATCGCGCTCAATCGGTACCAGGTGAGCACAGAACCGACCGATGTGACGATGATGGTGGTTTCCCGAAGAGGGCGGACGTTCACGATAGCGCACGAGGATTTCGTAGCGTACCGTAACGATCCTGGTCTCAAAGGCTTCGAACCGACGATGTGGTTTGATGTTGTTCACCCCGGGGGGGACGTTCGCATCCGCTCGGGAACTACGCGCAGTCGCTGGGTACAGCGAACGCTACCAGGTATGGGGCTTCGAGGACGCGGATCTCCAATGGAAGCTGGACGAAGCGTTCGGAACCAATGGTATCCCTGACAAAGAGCGTTTACGAGTTCTTCACCTCGATCACCCGAAAGGATACTTCGATATCAACGCAAGCGAACAGAATAAGAGTATCCTGGCTGAACGTAAACGTCGAGGTATTGCCTACGCGGTAGCGGAGGATACGCAGAGGGGATCGGTGTGAATGGCGTCCTGACCAGATTGAACATCGAACTGTCAGCACACTGCAACTATGCGTGTGAGAGTTGTCCGAACACCTATATGACGAGGGAGAAAGGGCATATGGATCCTGGACTGTTCAAAAGGATCGTTGATGAGGTTGACGGAAGGATCAGTAAGATGTACCTTTGGAACTACGGTGAGCCTCTGCTCAACCCTCATGCTCCGAAGATGCTCGAAGGCCTTTCGCGCCGGTCTTTCAGATCCATATTAAGTACCACGGGCTACATGCTTTCGGCACTCGAAGACGTTTCCTTTCTCGCTGAGCTCGATGAATTCATCATCAGCATAAACGGGTTCACCCCTGAGGTCTACGCGTTCCATCAGAAACGAGGCGATCTCGAGCGTGTTATCAGCGGGCTCGAACGGGTGAAAGATACCATGGAGGAAGCTCAGACCGAATACGTTCTTCAAACCGTGGTGAACAAACGAAACCTCGAGCAGATCGATATGATCAAAGAGTTCATGATTCGGTTCGGGTTCGATCGAGCGGATCTGAAGAGTTTCAACGTTATGGACAATCGGCAAGAGACGTTCGAACGGTTCGTACCCGAAGACCCGCGCTTCAATCGCTATGGTGTTGAACGGCGTTCGGATAGACCTGATCCGTGCCAGAACTGGATGGTGATCAACTGGAACGGCGACGTGAACCCGTGTTGTTGGGACTACACAGGGTCGTACGTGCTCGGAAACGTCGATCGGGAAGGGGTGTTCGGTGTATGGGATTCGATACGGTCGCAGGATCATCGGAAGCGTATGGAGGCTGCAGACTACTACCCCATCTGTGCGAATTGTGGGCGTGATGGCACCCTGATCGAGCGTGTCGAGGCTCAATCATGAACGTCGCACTCGTTTCGCTCGCGAGCAGCGGTACAGGAGGTCACCGAACGCTCTTGAACACGATCGCCGATGGTCTCACTTCGCACAGAACGGTACTCATAACCGACACTCCTGTAGCATATGCGAACACGTTCAGCGACGTGTCCGCACTCACTCCGGTCAAAGGAATCAAGAGCACCGCTGGACGTATCGAGCACCCATCGAGCGACGACATCGTGAAGGCCTTAGACGACCACAGGATAGAACACGTGGTGTTCTCAACGTTCTTCGACGAACGCGTCCTCGAACACGCCCGATCACGAGGGCTCGAACGGACACTGGTTAGCTATCCGTTGAGAGATACGTTCAGAGAGCTCTTCTTTTTGAGAGCGTACGAACGGCTGTTCGACAACGTTGTCATCCTTGAGGATTTCGGTCTGGAACAGCCATACCGAGAACAGGGAGCACGGATTGCCCGGTACGATCCGAAGATCGCACCTGGTGGCGAGCGAGAACAGAACATCCTTGTCAGCTGTGGAGGAGGAGGGCTCCCAAGCGCGTCAACGTTCTTCTCGGTCGTATCGTCAGCGCTCGAAAAAGCAACGAACGAACTCGCCGACTATGCTATCGATGTGAGCTACGGTACTCACAATCAGCCTCCTCACATCGGACTCCCCAACGTTACCGTTCGCAAGTGGTTCCCGGATTTCGTCGACAGAGCCCGCTCATCCCGACTCGTCATTGGCGAAGCAGGGTACTTCACGACTCACGAAGCCGTTTCTACAGGAACCCCCATGATACTCATACCCGGACACCGTCGCACAGATAACCAGGAATTGCGTGCAGTCGAGCTCGAGAGGCGAGGATACGGTACTGTTGTCTTCCCCGAAGAAGGAGCCGATCGCCTCTACCGTTCCGTAGTGCATTCGCTCAGGTCCGCTGCACCATACGTACCGCCATCTTCAACGATACCAACGGTTGAGGACGCGATCACAGCGATTATCGAGGGACGCACATGACTAAGATACTCTACGTATCAGGAACGTACGTTCCATCAACCGGTGGAGCGGAGATTAGTGCCCATGAGCTGCTCAGGAGGGTTCAGGATCACTCGGGTTTGGAGGCACTGGTGCTCACGGATGAGAGGTACGCTCCACGCGATCGAAGGCGCGAGGGGGTACGGATCCTCGGAACAACCCATGATCGAAGAGAAGGAGCGCTCAGAGAGGTCATCGGATCATTCGAGCCCGACCTTGTCCTCACGCAACTGCTCTGGTCTGATGTCGCTCTCAGAGTCAGTAACGAACAACGCATTCCGAGTGTCCTGCGCGTTTCGAAGATACCCTTCGAACTCGACATCAGCAGTGGTGCCGAACACTCGCCGAGTGGAATCATGTGCGTATCTCAGTACGCTCAAGACTATGTAAGAGAACGATGGGACCGCGAGAGCACCGTGGTACCCCCGCTCATCGACCCGGAAAAGGTAACGGCCCCTGGAGAAAAGCGAGATAACCCGTACGTTCTGATGTTTAATCGGCTTGAACGCAAAGGAGCAGGAACGTTCGCCCGTATCGCGGCGCAGATGCAGGACGAGCGTTTCGCGATCGTTTCCGGATGGAACATACTCAGGAATGCAGAGGGCTTCGACGAAAGCCTCCTACACAACATGTGCGAATCGCTCGGGGTTAGGTATGCGGGGAAGCCACCGAGGACCGTTGATACGTTCCCGAGCAACGTAACCCTCCTCGATGAGGATCACGATGTTCGCAGAATCTATTCCCAGGCAAAGGTTCTGTGCGTTCCGAGTATATGGGAGGAGACGTTCGGCAGAGTGGTGGTCGAAGCGTTCTATAACCGGATCCCTGTGATCAGTTCAGCGGTGGGAGGACTCCAAGAGCACGCCCGTCAGGGTGGGATCGTCATAGAAGAGTATCTCGAGCCTGCAGCGTGGATAGCAGCGATACGTTCACTTGAGAACCCCATTGAGTATCGAGCAACGATCGATCGCGGGACCAGGTTTGTTCAGGAGTGTTATGACCCTCAAGAGATCACGAAACGATTCGTCGACTTCGCTGAACACGTGAAGGATGATGGTTGAGAACCAAAGAAGCACGAAGAGATTAGTACCTCGCCAGGGATATGCTTCGCGCACGTTCCTTGTTCAGGGAGACCCGCCGAAGGTTCTCAAATCATACCACCACCCAAGAACACGGGCTGAGCTGGCCAGAACCGCACAGATACAAAATGACCTCGCAGGAGCGTTTAGCGTTCCAACCGTTTATGATTTCGGGTTTGATGCAGAATCCTCGAACGGGTTCTTGATTATGGAGCATCTTCCGGGAACCACTCTTCGCGCAGTGCCATGGAGCGTTACATCAGATTCGATCAGGTCCCTCGTTGATATCATCGGGGAGTTGAGCTGTGCGATCACTGTGAACTCTCCACGTGCATGCGTTCAGAAAGGCCGTTTTTATGCGGACATCGCGTCCTTGATCGACCGCACTCACACTATCCTTGAAGAGAGAAAGAGTGGGTTCAGCACCCATGCTCGGCTCATAAGCGGTGTGGTACGAGGTTCGGAACTGTTGGGGTGTACCGACCAGGTGGATTCGTGGATCCACAACGATCTTTCCGCAGATAACGTGTTGATCGAGAGAGGTTCGGTAAGCGGAATCATCGATTTCGATTCGATACGTGTAGGGGATCTCGCTTGGGATTACCACTACGCCCTTGCACATGCGCTCTATGCAGGTGTCGATCCATCGCATATCAAGACCGTGGTAAGCGAGAGGCCAGAGCTTTTCGATCGTTCGGGGAGAGCCACCGCAAAGATCTCGAGCGCATACGTGGCTCTCCAACCGGTCATGGTGCTTCCACGGCGGATCGACCTCGAGCCGGACAGACGGACTGAGTTGATCTCAACCACACACGCTGCTGTGGAGGCATATCTTGAGAGGGACGCCTACGTCGCGTTGATCGATGAGGTGTCTTCGTGATCCGAGACATCGATGTGATCAGAACATATGCGCACCGGTTCGGGCTGATGCGCAACGATAGGTGTAAGCGCGCCGATGGATCGGTGTCGGTTGAAGCGGCAAATGCGATAACGCTCGCGATACCTTTCGACTATTCTCCGATCACGTATTCGTTCGCGAAGCGCGTATTGGACGGATACTCGATCGAAGAATCATACGCGTATGCCATCGTACACGATGCCCGCGAACCTATCCAACGCTTCCTGAACGATGGTTCGGGCGCGAGCTGTCTTGGAGGATCGTTGGCGAGCGCCGAGATGTTCGAAGCGCTCGATATCGGTGCGCACGTTGTGAGGGCGGAGCCGAGTGGCTCAAAGGGCATACATTTCGCAACCATCGCAGATGATGGGAACGGGAGGTACTATACCGATATGAGCATCGGACTTGTACAGCCAATGCGCTTAGAGGACCATGTGGATGATTCAGGAGCATTCGCGGTTCGACGAAGTGATCCAAACCGCTATGTGGTATCGGTCAATGGGCGAGACCTATGGTCATTCGATCCGGATGAACACGTAACGATCGAAGACATGATCGATGCAATGATCGAGCGAACCTCTCCGCTGGTCGCTCCTGACCCCACACAGTATCTGAGCATCGGAGCGGTGCGCTCTGTGCAAGGGCATGCTAGTCCAGTGAGGATACGGTGCGCTCTCGATACGAAGAGAGAATCGTACGAGATAACGATGCGCGCAGGATCATCCATGAGCAGAGACGTGTACGCTCCGCTTCACGACCCTACCCATCTGCGAACTAAACATCGTCTGATCGATGATCTTGCCTCTCTGATCGGTACATCCATCCCGCTCGATTACTTCACCGTTATCGATGCAGTCAACAAGGTGATCCATGAAACTCGAACGTCTCGTCGCTGAACCGATCCGCTCGTTCATATACCTTGAACGATACGCGAATTTCCGAAGTGCGCTCAGCGATAACCTGCTCGGAGGTATTGAAAGGCGGTACTCTGCATTCCACGGAGACCCGATCGTGTTTCCCGTACTCTACTCTGTTCGAGAATCCGATCAAACGGCTTCGGAAGAGCATACGATTCATCCGTATTGGGATGATCCGAAGGTTATGGTTATCCACCCTCAGTTCGCTACCCGATTCGAATCACAATTCCCCGATGCGGAGCGGATCGGTTTGCTCGAGTCCGAGCCTACCGCTTCACATAGAACGCTCAGACCGGTAGACAGAGATATCGGCTTCGTCAAACTCTCCATGCCGATACGCATATCGAGCGTTCAGCGGATGATCACAAAGGAGAACGCATATGACTGTGTCTTGCTCTCGGACCGGATCGGCGCGATGATACACAGGGCTCCGTTCGGGTTTTACCCCGATATTCTAGCGCGAATAACAGGTTCGTGGTCATTCATAGTGAGGAATCCCGATCCGATTCCAAGCGTTCCGGAATCAACGGTTCTGCCCATGGTAGGATTAGTTGCTCGCGATCAACGGACGGGGGATGACCCTCTGATCGTTCAGATCGCTCAGGATTCGGGCCGGACCTCAGAAGACGTACTTCTCGACGACATAGTGGATCCTCTGTTGCGGTCATGGAGGTTTCTCGTTGAACACGTAGGAATCGTTCCACAGCTTCACGCACAGAATCTGGTTGCAGAATACGATAGCGGTCAAGGTTCGATTGTCAGACTGGATATGCGTGATTACTCATCCATGCGCAGAACGTCTATAGAGACCAGCGGTGATCTTGATCGGCAACTCTCGCTCTCGTACGATTTCATCACGGGATACCTATTTCTCGATCGAGCGCTCGCAGAGCTACATCCTTGGATTGATCCGAAACGTGCCGAACAACGCATATCAGCGCTCCACAGGGAGATTATCGGACCTGCTCAGTTTCCTATGAGAGAGTTCCAGGTTCACTACAACGGACTCGGGCCTGAGCGCAGGATCATCGAAACGCAGCTTCCTCCAAAGTATCGGTAACGGGCAGGTACTCTCTCATCCAGTGATAGGTGTGGTCGATGCCCTCAGGCAGATCGACGAGAGGTGCCCATCCGAGGCGTTCTCGTGCCAGCGATATATCGGGACGCCTTCGTACAGGATCCCCCTGGTCGTGCAGGAGATGTTCGATGCGAGAACCTCCGAAGCGGCTTAGGATCATATGTGCAAGCGTCTCGATCGATACTTCCTGAGGGTTTCCAAGGTTGACAGGCCCATGAACATCGGAATGCAGGAGTCGCCACAACCCTTCGATCATGTCCGACACGTAGCAGAACGAGCGGGTCTGTGCACCACTCCCATGGATCGTCAACGGGTCCCCGGTAATCGATTGTCGGATAAACGTGGACACGACCCGCCCGTCGTTCGGATCCATCCGTGGCCCATAGGTGTTGAAGATACGAGCGATACGTACGGAAAGGCCGCTCTGACGCTCATGTGCGACCAGAAGCGCTTCAGCGAACCGCTTCGCCTCATCGTAGCAGCTCCTCGGGCCGATCGGGTCGACATTCCCGTTGTACGATTCGCTCTGGGGGTGCTCGAGCGGGTCGCCATACACTTCTGAGGTGGATGTGTGGAGCAGAACCGACCGGTTTCTAGAGGCTAAACTGGCGAGGTGATCAACTCCAAGAGACCCCGCTCTGAGTGTTTCGATAGGGTGAAGTCGATACTGAACTGGACTTGCGGGCGAGGCGAAGTTCACAACGTACGCGAACGGATCCTTTGGATCATGCAATGACAGAACGGTATCTGCATCGGTTATTGATCCTTCTACGAGTCTGATCCTTGTCTCAGTATGGGTGATGTTCTCTCGTGAGCCTGTTGACAAGTCATCGATACCAGTGATACGATATCCTTCGCCGACGGCCCGATCGACGAAGTGACTGCCCAGAAAACCACACGCACCTGCGACCAACATACGGGGCATCATAGGAGCGGGGTATGCCATCGACTTAAATATCATCACAGGTTCATACCGGAAGAGGTGCGGATTACATGCCAAACATCAGATCACTCGCGGAACGGAATACGGCCCTCGATGAAGATAGCCTCGTATCGGAGATCGAGGAAGCCGTTGAGAGGATCGCCTCTCTTGAAGGAGAGGTTGTCGCTGTCTTCGTTGGGGGGAGCTTCGTACGCGGTGAGATGCACACGGATAGCGATATCGACACATGGACGATCGTGAAGACTGAGGGCGGGCTGGACGCTTTGCGTGCACTCGAACGACCCGGCAGGGTGCGCTACGAGGGGTTTACGATCGACGAGATCAGAGAGGGAAAACGCAAGGAATCGTCACCTCGTAAGAGCTCCCCGAAGCGGTTCATCGCCAACCTGGGTGAGTGCATCTGTGTGTACGGCTCTCTGGAAACAACGGGCCTTCCCTCATTCACGTTCGAAGAGGACCTCAAGGGCCGTCTTCGCGGATGGCCGCATATGCTTCGGGCGTACGAGAATGAGGAGATGGATTTCGCCTCACTCGCGAAGTACGCGTGTTGGATAGCGATCACCCAAGCGCGAGCAGAAGGGAGAACGATAACGAAGGTGAGCGATCTTGATCATCCAGCAGTCGGATGGTCGCGAGGAGAGAGCGGTGACATCGATGAACTCAAGCGTTGGGTTGATGGCTTTATGAAGGCGAGTGGAGATGATTCTCGTTCGTTATCTCAATATGAGGCGTAACGACTCGCGCACCCTCGGGATAGTAGATCATCACCGAGGAGAAGGTGATCCGAGTCCGAGCCTCGGGTTCGGCGATGAGTGCACGCGCGGCCGGTTCGTCGCGAAGGAGCGCGAGGCCGATGTGCGGTTCGAAGGGCATCTCGCGAAGGTGCGGTATCATTGATCCGAGTTCCTCGACGAGTGCGCGGTTCATCGCGCGCAGCACCGTATCATCGAGGATTCTCCAGCACGCGACCACCCCATCACTCACATCGAGCGTCGTGAAGCCTTCGACTTCGAGCGACACCGCTCCGAACGAAGAGATGATCGCAGCGATGCACTCTTCGTAGCGTTCGACGAACGAGCGAGGGTACCGTTCGGGGTAGCTCAAGTAGCAGAGCGAGACGTGCGGTGGCGCAACCCCATCGACGAACGAGCACTCCATGAACCGCACGGCGTACGGCTCGAACGGCGTACGATCGAAGGCATCGTAGCTCTCGGGCGAGACCATGAGCATGACCGCATACCGGCGAGGATGCATACCGCTACGACAGCTAGGAGGTTCATAACGGTTCCGAACCACTCAATCAATGTAGTTCGTTACTAGTATCGGCATTATGTTATTTATGATCGGACCTACCGAGCACGCACGCTCAACCGACTCGAAGCACAAGAAGCTTCTCCAGCAGAAGAGAAGGACGCAACGGTCGAACAGGTTCTCTTTGAATGCGCAACACCTGAAGTGTCGATAACCGAGCTAAGCTACCTTGACACGATCGTTTCGTACTCTTCGTACGTGCACTCAGGTCCGTCACGCGAAGGGAACTCACCGACCGAGCACTCGAACGTATCCGAGAGTTCTGAGAGCGGCACGTCACGTGTTGCGAGCATCAAGTATAATTCAGGGTCGTTTGCCGAGAACATGACAAACTCACGGTATCCTTCAGGCTGATCCGAACGCACCCATGAGCATGAGGGGGCGAGTTCAGCCACCACAGCATCCAACTCGTCGTTATCAGAGTAGTACGTTTCGAGCACAACAGACACGTGCCACAGTCTTTTCTCGTGCGTGAACCACCTCCCCCGCGATTCATAATAGAGCGCTATCGTAGACTCGTTGAACGCGATACTCATACCGTTCGAAACGCACTTCACCACACCCTGGGCATCGAACACATCTTGTGTCGTCGGATCCTCGGCAAGAACGGGTTCGTCGACAATCTGAGACGAGCCTGTACTATCGAGAAACCTACAGGAAGCGAGCACGAACAGAAGCACCACACCGACGATCCAGTACCGTAGCATATGCGATACGAGCACTCTGAAGAGATAAACGTTGTGTCCGGAACCTAACCCTCCTTCGCGAACACCACCGATGCGGAATCACTCACGTGAGTATTCAAAACGGAACGATTCATCCGCAATCGCATCGAACGTGAACGATTCGTTGAGCGGAACGTATCGGTCTCCCTGATACTCGAACGGGTCGAGGGATATCTCAACCACATGGCCGACTTCAGTCGTATACCTAACCGGATGGGCGAATATGCGTTCAGCCGGGAAATCACTGATCGTCATGAACGCTTCAGCCTGCGCACCCTCAGGCACACCTCGAAGGTACACCTCAATCCTCACCGTATCTACCTGTTTCGGCTCACCCGGTATGAAGGCTATGATCGATTCCAACGTTTCGTTCGACAATTCCACATAGTCTTCACTCACAACCCACTCCTGAGAGGGTTCCGAGTCCGTATCGGGTAGTGATTCACGATCAGCAGTATCGTGAGCCTGCTCCGTATCCGGAGCACCGCACGCTGCGATCGCGATGAGCACACCGACCAGCAGATACCGAATCATCACCTATCGTCCGAGGCTCTGCTCCTTCTCGTGTACGCTCATCGTCGTCTTGACGACCGTGTCCGGATTGAGACTGATCGAATCGATGCCTTCCTCGACCAAGAACTCGGCGAAGTCGGGGAAGTCCGAAGGAGCCTGACCACAGATGCCGATCTCACGACCCGCAGCCTTCGCCTTTCGGATGACCTGACGGATCAACTCCTTGACGGCTTCGTTACGCTCATCGTAGATGTGCGATACCAATTCGGAGTCCCGGTCCAATCCGAGCGTCAATTGCGTCAAATCGTTCGAACCGATCGAGAATCCATCGAATACCTGTGCGAACTCGTCAGCGAGGATCACGTTCGAGGGGATCTCGCACATGACGTACACCTTGAGTCCGTTCTCATGCTGGTGCAATCCGAACTCGTGCATCGTCTCGATCACCCGACGACCCTCCTCGACCGTGCGGCAGAAGGGGATCATCACGTGAACGTTCGTCAATCCGAATTCGTCACGTACGCGGCTCAAAGCGCGGCACTCCAATGCGAAGGCATCCTTATAGTTCTCCGAGTAGTAGCGCGAGGCTCCGCGCCATCCGATCATAGGATTATCCTCTTTGGGTTCGAAATACGAGCCTCCGACCAAGCCTGCGTACTCGTTCGACTTGAAATCGGACAATCGCACGATGACGTCCTTGGGATACACGGATGCTCCGAGCATCGCAACGCCCTCAGCGAGCTTGGATACGAAGAACTCCTCTTTGGACGGATACGCCTGGGTGAGGTGTTCGATCTCAGCGCGGACCTTCTTATCCGTGACCTTGTCGAAGTGGAGCAAGGCCAGTGGATGGACGCGGATGTGCGACATGATGATGAACTCCTCACGTGCCAATCCGATACCCTCGTTGGGGAGGAAGCTGAATTTGAACGCCTGATCAGGCGTGCCCACGATCATCTTGATCGCCGTCTTGGGCTTGGGGACGGATTCGAGGTCGAGCGCCGTCTTCTCGAACGCCAATCGACCGTCATACACGTAGCCCTCATCACCGAGCGCGCATACGACCGTGACCTCTTGTCCGGACTCGAGCTTCTCAGTAGCATCGTTGCTACCGACGACACAGGGGATGCCGAGCTCGCGCGATACGATCGCCGCATGACACGTGCGTCCGCCGCGGTTCGTCACGATGGCTGATGCGATCTTCATGATCGGCTCCCAATCAGGATCGGTCATGTCAGTCACCAATACCTGTCCTTGCTTGAAGTCGTGGATGTTGTGGACGTCTTTGATCACGTTCACCTCACCAGCACCGATACGATCACCGACCGAGGCTCCGGTGACGAGGACATCTCCTTGTTCTTTGAGCTCGTAGGATTCGATGACCGAAGCAGAACGGTTCGAAACCACCGTTTCAGGACGAGCCTGTACGATGAACAAGCCACCGGTCAAACCGTCCTTAGCCCATTCGATATCCATCGGCTTGAAGTAGCCTGCCTTCTCAGAGTAGTGGCGTTCGATCTCCACACCCCACCGTGCGAGCGTGAGCACCTCATCATCGCTCAACGCGAAGCGTTCGCGATCCGACTCGGGAACGTCGACGTTCTTGACCGGAGCATTACCCTCAGTCGTATAGATCATCTTGATCGCCTTCTCACCGAGCTTGCGGCTGATGATCGGACGATGCGAATACACGGTCGGTTTGAAAACGAAGTACTCGTCAGGATTCACCGCTCCTTGCACGACGTTCTCACCCAAACCGTATGCAGCGGTTACGAGGACGGCATCGCGGAAACCGGATTCCGTATCGATCGTGAACATGACGCCCGAAGACGCCTTATCCGAGCGCACCATGAGTTGTATACCGACCGAGAGCGCGATCGAGAAGTGATCGAACCCCTTATCGACACGGTAGCTGATCGCACGGTTCGTGAAGAGCGAGGCGATACAGCGCTTGACGGCGAAGAGCAAGTCGTCAACACCAGTGATGTTCAAGTACGTTTCTTGCTGGCCAGCGAAGGACGCATCAGGCAAGTCCTCAGCAGTAGCGGAGGA